>CANQVN010000008.1 GCA_947627315.1 uncultured Clostridia bacterium
CATACTGTCAGACAGGGGGCATCTGTCCAACCGGGACTGCGCGCGGTTTTTAACCGAGCTTGCACAGCTCGGTCTGGAGCATGCGGTGCTGGCGCATCTCAGCGAAAACAACAACCTGCCGCTGCTCGCCCGCGCCACAGCGGCAAATGAACTTGCCCGCTGCGGGCTTGACAAGCGGGTGAGGGTGGATATCGCCGCCCCCGGGCTTACGGTAGAGATATAAAAACTGCCCCGTGAAGCTGAGCTTCACGGGGTTTTGAGCTTTTTATGGGCTGTTATCAGCATTTTCACCGATATTCCGACAATCAGGGCAAACACCCCCGCGCCGACGCATATGCTCATAACCAATTTGAATTTTTCATCGTCTCCGAAAGCGGAAATCATCGCATTTTGGAGCGAATAGACGGAAATTGCCGCCACCGCAAGGCTTATCGCCTTGCTTGCCGACAGAATGGGGTCGTTATACCTTCTGAAAACGACGACGTTTCGCAGGGCGGCAATAACCGAGTAAAAGGTGTACGCCGCAATCGCGTAAATTATATATTCGTGATATATTATTTGACGTCCGCCTATTACCGTTAAGCAGAAAATGCCGAGCAGAGCGACTGTCAAAAGCAGCATAAGCACGGCGCTCAGGCGGTATGCTTTCCACCTTTTCCGCGTGCCGCCGCGCCGGTAACCGCGTATCAGAAAAAAACGCGCCGCGCTCAGGGCGATATAATAAAAGGCGAGCGTTCCCATCCACGCCGAGCGCAGGATTATACCTCCGCACGCGTTGAAAAGCGCATAGGCGGCGTTTACCGCAGGATTTATGAAAAGCATCATCCGCGCTTTCAGGACGGCGTCTGCTTGCCGCCTCATTTATGCTCCCGCGACGGTATGCAGGTCATACAGATATCGATTATTCTGTCGACGGGCTCGGCGCAGTCGTTTTTTATCCAGCGCGAGACTATCGCCATAAGCCCCGCGATGTAAAATGATATCACATACGGCTTTTCGTCGCTTTTGAGACAAAACCTGTCAAGCACCGGTGAAAACACGTTTTCAAACAGCGCGTTGAAGGTGCCGCCCGCGCCGAACGAGGCGGGGCGGGCGAGCGCCGCCGAAAACAGCCTTCGGTTTTCCTTTACAAAATCAAAGTAGGGGGTAAGATACTCGGGCGAGATGAAAATAAGCTCGCTCAAATCAGCCGTTTTGACTCTGCCCGAAATTTCAGCAAGCTTTCCGTATCTGTCAAAGCAGCTTTTGTTTATGTACTCGACGCTCTCGTCAAGCAGCTCGCCCACCGTCTCGTAGTGCAGGTAAAAGGTCGAGCGGCTGACGCCCGCTTTGGCGCACAGCTCCTTTACGGTTATATACTCGAAATCCTTTTTTTCAAGCAGCGCCAGCAGCGCCTTGTCCATTTTGAGCGCGGTATTGCGGTATTTGCTTTCCGATTTGTTCACAAAGCTATCCCCCGTTGAGTTTTTTCAGTCCTGCGCGGAAATCTGATTTGCAAGATTTATGATATCTCCCGCGTATTTGTCCTTGCGGCTTTGCAGAAATCTTTTATAAATCGGGTAGTTTACGCACACGCCCGCAAAGCCGATAACGCCGATAATAATGCCAAGCGTCATCCGGAGCGCGCCGCCCCCGCCGATTTCGCCCATTGCAAGGCACATCCCGACCCCGGCGACAAGGGAAAAGACTATGCCGAGCGTGAAAGCCAAAATCTGCGGCGGATTTTTCACCGATTTGTCCAGCTTTTTGAGCGCGACCACCTTTGATGCGCTCTTTTTTGAATACTCGTTTACAATAGACTGAGCGTAAATTTTGTCCGTGTTCATAAAATTACCTCCCTTCAAGGTAATTTCATAATACTCCGTTTTTTTGTAAAATAAAACGACACGGTTTGGAAAATGTGTCGTTTTAAGTTTTATTTTACAATATTGTATATCGACACGGCAAGGCTTGCCGCGAAAAACAGCCAGATGAAAACCGACCTTAACGGCTTGCCGTAAGCCCTGCGTCCGCCGGCTTGCCGCTTTTTGCCGCCCAATTCGTCAATCGCTTTTTCGGTGAGCCTCAGCGTGAGGTATAAAATTATAAACAGCGCCGCCGCGGCTATTATTAAAAACAGAGTGTCGCCCGTGAGATATCCCACATAGTCGCTGTTTGTACTGACGTACAGCGCGAGCGCGTTGTTCACGATATGGCATATAACCGCGGGATAGACGCTGTTAAAAAGGCGGGTCAGCACCGCGTAAAACACGCCCGCCAAAAAGAGCGACGGTATCGTGAAAAGCGAGCCGTGAAAGAGCGAAAAGACGGCGGAGGTCATCAAAACGGACGCAGTCACGCCGTATTTTTCATACTCGTAAAGCGCAAGTCCGCGAATGAGCAGCTCCTCGCAGAGCGCGGGCATAAGCACCATTGTCAGCATCGTGATAAACGGGTTGTCGCTGACAAAGCCGACGGCGCTCGCCGCGGCGCGCGTGTCCCACAGCCCGCCAGACACCGCCGCGACGCCCGCGTTGATAAACGCGCATATAATCGACACCGAAACGGCGTAAAGCAGGATAAACGGCAGGTATTTCACCTTGACAAAATTAAGCTTTAAGGCGGCGCGCCGCTTGTAACGGTTTACCTTGATATAAACGGTAATGGGCAGTATGAATATGACAAGGTAAATAAGCAGCTTATGCAGGTTTGTAAGCGCGAAAAGCAGCCCCAGCTCGCTTAAAAGCTGGAGCGCGAGCAGCAGCGTCAGTATTGAAAAAAGCAGCGCCGCTATTTTGTTTGAAACAGTCTCCCTCTCAGCCATTGTATACTATTGCCGCGCGCACCTTTTCGGCGGCGTCGCCGCCCGCGAGCGCGCGGATAATCTCCAAGGCAAAGTCTATCGCGTACCCCGCGCTTTTTGCGGTGATAAGCCGGCTGTCAACGCACACGCCGAGATCCGCGACCCGCGCGCCTTCCATTTCACCCTCCATACCGGGGTAGCAGACGGCTTTTTTCCCGCGCAGCAGCCCGTTTTTGCCCAGCACCGCGGCGGGCGCGCCGCAGATTGCGGCGATATATCTGTCCTCATCAAGCATCTTTTTCACAAGCTCCAAAACAGCGACGCTTTCGGCAAGGCTTTTGTAGCCGGGAAAGCCGCCCGGAAGCAAAACCATATCCGGCAGCTTTTTTATATCGGAAATAAGCGCGTCGGCGCATACCGTCACCCCGCGCGCGCCCTTTACCGAAAGGTAAGGCGAAATTGAGACAAGCGTCACGTCGATTTCGGCGCGGCGTAGCAGGTCGGCGGGCGCAAGCGCCTCTATTTCCTCAAATCCGTCGGCAAGCAGAATAAAAACGTTTTTCATTTTTTGACCCTCACAGTCGCTCTGTATTTTTTCCCAAGCTCGGTGGGATGGTAGCTCATTTTGGCGCGGCGCAGACCCTCGTCCCCCGCGTCGTCCTCACGGTTTATGTACTCGAATTCGGCGCAGATTTGCCTTGCAAACTCGCGGTTTATCATCTGATACGCGCCCCTCTCGACCTCGTCCGCCTTTTCAAGGTGGACGCAGAACACGCTGTCGCTTATCGGCTCGCCTATGCTGTAGGCGACAAGTCTGCCGTTTTTGTAAAGGGCAAGTCCCGAAAGACCGAGCCTTTCAAAGTCGACTATCATCTTTTCGGCGGCGCACATCTCGTTTTTAAGCGACAGGCTCATGCCGCCGCACCGGTTTTTGCACCACCTCTTGTTAAATTCCAAAAGCGCGTCCCTGATATCGCCCGTTATCCGTTCTGTGCGCCACTCGCCATCCGATACAAACGCGTTTATATGGTTGCGCTTTGAGGCAAGCTTTTTGCCGGACAGCGTTTGAAGCTGCCGTGACGGGTAGATATAGTCAAACTCCGCGCGGTTTTCGGAAAAATCAAATTTATCGGGAAAAAGATTCTCCAGCGATTCACGATCCTGCTCCGTAAGCGAGCGCAGCGTAAGACGCGGATAGTCCCGCATAAGCAGTTTCAGGGCGCATACCGCATTTTCCGCCGCGGCTGTCGGCATAAAAAAGCTGCCGCTTTTCGGATATCCGAAAACGAGCGCGCCCTCAAGGCGCGCGATGCTCATACCGTACTGCGCGCCCCAGCAGTACATATTTGCAAAAGAATATTCACACAGCCGCCTGTCCGAGTCTTTGAGAAAGCTCCGTATTTCGGAAAGGTCGCAAAGCTCTATCGGCTTAAAGCTTATCTCCATAGATTTCCTTTATTATTTCAAAAATTCGCTCCGCCACCTGCTCGCGCGGCGGCATAGCCCCGCCGCATGCCGGTCGGAACACCCGCCAGCCCAGCTTTTTTGCGGCATAAAGCGCGGCGGCGCGGCTTTTTTCAAGATAGCCCGCGTCTTTTTCGTGAATGTCCTTTTTGCCCTCGTCGCCGCCGTAGCGGTTTTCCAGCAGCTTTTCGGAAATTTCGCGCGGGATATCAATGTAAATCACGGCGTCCGGCTTTGGCAGACCCAACTTTTCAAACTCAAAGTCGTAAAGCCAGTCAAGATACCCGTCCCACCTGTCGGGCGGAAGCTTCGAGCATTGGTGGACGGCGTTTGAGGTGGTATATCTGTCCGCTATCACCCACGCCCCGTCCGCAAGGGCGGCGCCCCAGTCGAGCTTAAAGCCGGCGTACCTGTCCACCGCGTAAAACGCGGAGGCGGCGTAGGCGTTAACGCTGTCCGGGCTGTCGCCGAACCGCCCCGAAAGGTACATTTTCACAAGCGCGGACGAGTCGCTTTCATAATCCGGAAAGGATATTTTCCGCGCGGCTTTGCCGCAAGCTTCAAGTCTGTCACGCAAAAGCGCGGCGTTTGTCGCCTTGCCGCTGCCGTCCAGCCCCTCTATAACTATCAGCGGCATTGGCTTTTACCGAATTTTTGACGCACTTTTTCCGCCTCGCCGCAGCTCATTCTGCCCTCGGAGCAGCCGCCGCGCAGGCAGGACGGACCCGCGTTTTCAAACACCGTCGGCGCGACCTTTTTCACAAGCGTCAGCATCTGCGTCGCAAGCTCGCGGATTTCCCACTGCGCCCTGTTGCAGCAGCGCAGCTTAAAAAAGTTGAGCAGCGCGCGGGCGTTCATCGTCACTATCATCTTGGTCGTGCAGGCGTTCGGCAGGACGTAGCGCGCATCTTCAATCGCCTTTTTCTCCGCCGCCTTTTCGTCCATACCGCCCTCTGTCAGGCGGGCTTTGAGCATATCGGCAAGCCTGTTGTAGCTTTCGGCTATATCCTTCATCGTCTTGTTGTAAAGGCGGGAGGCCTCCGGGTTTTCCGCTATCTGCGGCGGGGTGATAAACTCAAAATCGAGCTCTTTTACATACCGCTGGCTCTGTACGCTGAAGGATGCGTGCCTGTGGCGGGTTATCTGCGCCAGCAGCGAGCGGGACACGTTTTCAATCCCGAACGTAAAGCTCATATGCTCCATCGGACTTTCGTGACCGAGTCCCGACAGCATCTCTATAAAGCTTTCGGTTTTTTCGGGCGTCAGCCCGTCCATCACCGTGTCGATATCCGCGCGGGCATAGCACAGCTTTGCCGCCGCCGCCATTATTTTCTGCGGCTCGGGAGTGTGCGTCAGCAGTGTGACTTTAAGCTCCGGCATTGTTTTTTCTCCTTTTCGCTTCTTTTTTCGCAAGGCTCATTATCCGCGGTATTTTAATCATCCGTGAAAACCGCCATGGCTCCTTGATAAGCCTGTATAACCATTCCGCTTTAAGCTTTATCATAAATTCGGGCGCGCGCTTGACGTTGCCCGCGTACACGTCCAGACTGCCGCCCAGCCCCAGCATCACGGATACGTTCAGCGCGTCGCGGTTTTTCGCCATCCATTTTTCCTGCTTCGGCGCGCCGAGACAGACCCAGAGCACCCGCGCGCCGCTGTCGTTGATAAGCTTTATGATTTCCCCGTCCTGCTCCGGCGAAAAATACCCGTCGTGTACGCCCGAAATTATAAGCCCGGGTACTTTTTCGCACAGGTTTTTCGCCGCCTTTTCGGCGACCCCCGGCTTTGAGCCGAGAAGGAAAACGCCGCACTCCCTTTTTGCCGCCTCAAAAAGCAGGTTAAAGCCAAGGTCGCAGCCCGCGACCTTTTGCTTGAGCGGCGTGCCTAATTTTTTTGCCGCCGCCAGCACGCCCACACCGTCCGCCGCGGTAAACGACGCCTTGTCCATCGCGGCTTTAAGCTCGTCGTCCTGCTGGCACATCAGCACTATCTCCGCGTTTGGGGTGACGACTATGTGGCGTCCGCCGCTCTCCATCAGCTTTGTCACGGCGGCGACCGCCTCGTCCATTGTCGCGTTGTCCACCTTAACGCCCAAAATATCAAACTTCATTTTTCTCTCCATCGCAAAGCATTCCCTTTTGCGCGACCACCTTTTTCACAAAGCCGTCGAGGTAGTTTTCGTCAATGTCGCCCACAGCGCGGGAAAGACAGCTGTTGTTTTTCCAGCGTGCAAAAAGCTCCGAAAGCTCGCCCTCCGTAACGGTCGCGCAGGCACGCGGCGCGGTCTTTTCAAAAAGAGATATAAAATCCTTGCCGTCGATTCCAAGCGCGCCGAAAAACTCGTTATAAAGCCCCGGCGCAAATTTTCTGTTATGCTCTATAAATTCGGGTATCCACACAGCGCACGCCGTTCCGTGCGGCACGCCGTGGTTTTCGGTCAAAAAGTAGCTCAGCGCGTGGGGTATGCAGGTCGCCGTTATCGATATCGCGACCCCGCCGAAAAGGGAGCCGAGATACAGCCTGTCGCGCTGGAGCGCCGTCACGTTTTCAGCGTCAAACGAGCGGAAAACCTCCGTTATCAGCTTTGCTCCGCGAAGCGCGAAGGACTTTGAAAACTCGGTCGCCGTTTTGTTGAAAAAGCTCTCGATACAGTGGCAGAGCGCGTCCGCCGCGGTGGAAAGGGTGACGGATTTTGGCATAAATTCGGTATAGCCCGGGTCGCCGAGCGCCAGCACGGGGAATGAATTTTCCGAGCGAAAGCTGCGCTTTCTGCCGCGGCTGTCCGTTATCACCGCAATCTGCGTAACTTCGCTGCCGGTACCCGCCGTCGTACCGACGGCAACTACAGGCAAAGCCTTGTTCGGAGCGCGGCTTCCAAGCTTTTGTGAGTACATTTCCGCCTCTCCCGCCTCGGGGTTTGCCGCAAGGAACGCCACCGCCTTTGCCGCGTCGAGCGGGGAGCCGCCGCCGATGCCTATTACAAACTGTGCGCCGCATTCCCGCGCTTTTCGCGCGCCGTCCGCGCATGTGGTATAAAGCGGGTTTTGCGTCACCTTGTCATAAACCGTGTAAGCGACGCTGCGGCTTTCAAGCGCGTTTGCAACATCGCTCAGCGCACCGCATTTTTTCGCCGAACCGCCGCCCGTCACTATAATACAGCGGTCGCCGAGAACCGAAAGTCTGTCCGCGTTTTCGGCAACGCAGCCCCTGCCCGTTATTATCCTTGTCGGAAAGAAAAACTCCATAAAAACCTCGCAAATAAACTCTGTTACACCTTATTGTAGCATAAATTTACCTCATCTACAAGTAAAAACGGTTTTTTTATAAAATATTATAAAACATATTGAAAGGAAAGAAAAACGGTGGTATTATCTTATGGGGGTATCGATATGATTATAAAATCAAACGAACTTAAAACACAGCTTCGGGAGAATATGCGCGGCGGCGAGGGTACAGCCCGCGTAACGGAGCTTGTAACCGAAAAAGAGCTTTTGGGAAAGGGCAGGCTGTTTGCGACGATTACGCTGGAAAAAGGCGTCGGCATCGGCTACCATGTCCACGAGGGCGACACGGAGATATTTCACATCCTGTCGGGGCGCGCGCTGTACAGCGATGCGGGCGACGAGCGGGAGGTCACGGCGGGGGACGTGCTTGTCTGTCCCGTCGGCACAGGTCACTCCATTAAAAACATCGGCAGCGAAGACGTCGTGCTCACGGCGCTGATTCTTTACGCTTAATTTATTAAAATTAAATAAATAAAAGAAAAGAGGGTTTTGCCATGGTAATCGCTAAAGCCGTATCATCGCTTGAAAAAGCAATGCTTGGAAGCTCTGCGGCGGATTTTCCGCAGCTCAAATCGCTCAAAGCGGCGCGCGGAGAGCGGGTGTCGTTTCAGCTTTTGCTCTCATCACCCGACTACAAGGGAACAGTTCTTAAAATGTCCGTTCGCTCGCCGCTTTTAAGCTCGATAAGCGTGTTTCGGGTCGGAAACGTGCCGGTCGAGCTTCCGGCGTTTCTTGATAACTGCGACGACGATTATTTGTCCTTAACTCCCGGGATTTTCCCCGACGTGCTCACGCCCGTAAAGCGGAGCGACCCTGTCGTAGTAAAACGCTTCACTCTCTCGGCGCTCTGGTTTACGATTGAGGTGCCGGAGGAAACCGAGCCGGGCGTGTATCCCGTCAGCATCACCCTCACCAACCGCGGTGACGGCTCGAAAACCCGCGTCCGCGTTTCGGTCGAGGTGAAAAACACCGTCATTCAAAAAAACGACCTTATATATACCGAGTGGTTTCACTGCGATTCCATCGCCGATTATTTCGGTGTGAAAATGATGAGCGAGCGGCACTGGCGGCTTATAGAGCGGTTTATTAAGACCGCCGCGCACACCGGCATAACAATGCTGCTCACCCCTATATTCACGCCGCCGCTTGATACCGCCGTCGGCGCGGAACGCCCGACAATGCAGCTTGTCACAATAACCGAGGCGGACGGAAAATACAAGTTTGACTACACCCTTCTTGACCGCTGGGTGGAGCTGTGCCGCAAATACGGAATACAGTATTTTGAGATGGCTCATCTGTTCACTCAGTGGGGCGCGGAGCACTGCCCCAAGATAATCGTGAACGGCGTGCGCAGATTCGGCTGGGACACCGATGCTTTGAGCGAAGAATATAAGCAGTTTCTGTCACAATTCCTGCCATCTCTCACAAAACACCTGAAAAAGCTTGGCATTGCGGACAATTGCTGCTTCCATATCTCGGACGAGCCGAGGGGAGTACATATCGAAAACTACGCCGCCGCAAAGGCTGTGGTAAAGCCGCTCATTCCCGGCTTTAAGATAATCGACGCGCTGTCCGACCCCGAATATTACGACAGGGGTATTGTCGATTGTCCCGTACCCGCCACAAACAAGATAGAGCCGTTTTTGGAGCGGGATATAAAGGAGCGCTGGTGCTATTACTGCTGCAGTCAGGGAAATCTTGTCGCAAACCGCTTTATCGCCATGCCTTCCTACCGCACCCGTATCACAGGGGTTCAGCTGTATATCGGGGATATGTCCGGCTTTTTGCAGTGGGGCTTCAACTTTTACTACAGCGAGCTTGCAAGGAAAAAGATTGACCCATACAAGACGACGGACGGAAATCAGTCCTGGCAGGCGGGCGATCCCTTCACGGTGTATCCCTATAAAAACGGAGCAATTGAATCAATCCGGGCGGTCGTCTTTTACAGCGGACTTCAGGACAGAATGCTGTTAAAACAGCTTGAAGAGAAGATAGGACGCAAAAAGGTGCTGGATTTTATCGAAAAAACCGCCGGAGCTAAGATAACCTTTAAGGAATATCCGCGAAACAGCGAGTTTCTGCCGGCGCTGCATGACGCGGTGCTTGATATGCTCGGCTGAAAAAGTCAAAAAAACTATTGATTATTTGGTTTTGTTGAGTTATAATGTGTTATAAAAGCGGCAATGGTGTCGTGACTTTTTGTCATGTCATCATTGCCCTTTTGTTTTAGATATGATTTTTTGGGAAACGAGGTAAAAATATGAGCCTTTACGACCGTATGTACGAGCATGATGCGTGCGGCATAGGCGCGGCTGTCAGCATCGACGGTAAAAAGACGCACGGAATTGTAGACAATGCGCTCAACATTGTCGAAAAGCTGGAGCATCGCGCCGGAAAGGACGCGGAGGGCAAGACGGGCGACGGCGTGGGCATACTCACGCAGATACCGCACGGCTTTTTCAAAAAGGCGGCGCGCGAGTGCGGCATAGAGCTTAAAGGCGAGCGGGACTACGGGCTGGGTATGTTTTTCCTGCCCCGCGATACGCTTGCCTGCCGCCGCGAAAAAAAGCTGTTTGAGGTGATAGCCCGCAAAAACGGGCTTAAATTTCTCGGCTGGCGCAGGGTACCCGTCTGCTGTGAGATACTGGGCAGCCGCGCGCTTGACTGTATGCCGCAGATTGAGCAATGCTTTATAGAGCGCCCGCAGGATTTAAAAGAGGATTTAGACTTTGACAGGCGGCTGTACGTCACCCGCCGTGAGTTCGAGCAGTCCTGCACGGACGTGTACGTACTGTCCCTGTCCTGCCGCACGGTGGTGTATAAGGGTATGTTTCTCGTGTCCCAGCTTCGCCGCTTTTACCCCGACCTTCAAAGCGGAGATTTCAAGAGCGCGATTGCGATGGTTCACTCCCGCTTTTCGACAAATACCACGCCGAGCTGGGAGCGGGCGCACCCCAACCGCTTTATCCTTCACAACGGCGAGATAAACACGATACGCGGCAACGTGGACAGAATGGCGGCGCGTGAGGAGACGATGCGCTCGCCTCTGCTTTCCGGGCAGTCTGATAAAATCCTGCCTGTCATAAGCGCAAAGGGCTCCGACTCCGCCATGCTGGACAACACGCTGGAGTTTTTGTATATGAACGGCGTCGAGCTGCCGCTGGCTTTGATGATGCTGATACCCGAGCCATGGAAAAACGACAGGTATATGCCGCTTGAAAAGCGGGATTTTTACCACTACTACGCGACCATGATGGAGCCGTGGGACGGACCTGCCGCAATCCTGTTTTCGGACGGCGATACGGCGGGGGCGGTGCTGGATCGCAACGGTCTGCGTCCCGCACGGTATTACATAACGCGCGACAATATGCTCATCCTGTCCTCCGAGGTGGGCGTTTTGGACATACCGGAGGAAAATATAGTAAAAAAATCGCGTCTGGGACCGGGCAAAATGATAGTCGTCGATACAAAAAACGGCAAGCTTTTGACAGACGAGCAGCTTAAAATGCTTTACTGTACCCGCCGCCCTTACGGCGAGTGGCTGGACGGCAATCTCAAAAAGCTGTCCAAGCTTACAATACCCAATAAAAAGGTGGAGCAGTATACCCAGAGCGAGAGAGACAAGATGTACCGCGTGTTCGGGTATACCTATGAGGACGTCAAGGACGTAATTCTGCCGATGGCGAAAAACGGCGTCGAGGCGACAGCGTCGATGGGCGCGGACATCCCGCTTGCCGTGCTTTCGGAAAAGCACCAGCCGCTGTTTCGCTATTTCAAGCAGCTTTTCGCTCAGGTGACAAACCCGCCTATCGACTCTCTGCGGGAGGAGATTGTCACAGACACTACCGTATACGTCGGCTCGGACGGCAATATTCTGGAGGAAAAAAGCGACAACTGCCACGTTCTTGAAATAAATAACCCGATACTGACCGGCGTCGATCTTATCAAAATAAAGGCGCTTGACGAAAAGGGGCTTCGTACCGCGACGGTGTCGCTGCTCTACTACAAGGGCGCATCGCTTAAAAAAGCGCTGGACAAGCTGTTCAACGACGTCAGCCGCGCCTACCGCGAGGGGTATAACATAATCGTTCTGAGCGACCGCGGGGTGGACGAAAACCACGTCGCGATACCTTCGCTTTTGGCGGTGTCCGCCGTGGAGCAGTACCTGATTCGCACCAAAAAGCGGACGGCGGTGTCTATAATTTTGGAGAGCGCTGAGCCGCGGGACGTGCATCAGTTTGCGACAATTCTCGGCTACGGCGCGCGGGCGATAAACCCCTACCTTGCCCACGAGTGCATATCGGAGCTTATCGACAAGAAAATGCTGGATAAGGACTATCACACCGCCATTCACGACTATAACGAGGCGGCGCTGCACGGCATTGTCAAAATCGCCGCGAAAATGGGCATTTCCGCGCTCCAGTCTTACCAGTCGGCGCAGATTTTCGAGGCTGTCGGCATAAGGCAGGACGTTATCGACGAGTATTTTACAAACACGATAAGCCGGGTCGGCGGCATAGGTCTTGACGAGATAGCCGAGGGTGTGGCATACCGCCACGACCGCGCCTTTGACCCGCTGGGGCTGGGCGTTGACACCACTATCGACAGCATCGGCTTCCATAAGCTGCGCTCGGGCGACGACAAGGAAGACCATATGTACAACCCCGAGGTGATAGTCGCGCTTCAGCAGGCGACGCGCACCGGCGACTACAAGCGGTTTAAGGAATATTCCGCTCTTGTCGACGACGAGCGCACCCCGCACACGCTGCGCGGGCTTTTGGGCTTCGATACCGTCGGGCGCACGCCGGTTCCGATTGACGAGGTGGAAAGCGAGTATGAAATAGTAAAGCGCTTTAAGACGGGCGCTATGTCATACGGCTCGATATCGGGCGAGGCGCACGAGTGTATGGCGATTGCGATGAACAGGCTTGGCGGCAAGTCCAACTCGGGCGAGGGCGGCGAGCGCGCCGAGCGGCTGGGTACCGAACGGAGCAGCGCGATAAAGCAGGTCGCCTCCGGCAGGTTCGGCGTAACGTCGCGCTACCTTGTAAGCGCGAAGGAGATACAGATTAAAATGGCGCAGGGCGCAAAGCCGGGCGAGGGCGGACATCTGCCGGGGCAGAAGGTCTACCCATGGATAGCGAAAACCCGCTGCGCCACGCCCGGCGTGTCACTCATCTCCCCGCCGCCCCATCACGACATATATTCGATAGAGGATTTGGCACAGCTCATCTACGACCTTAAAAATGCCAACCGCCGCGCGCGGATATCGGTAAAGCTGGTGTCGGAGGCGGGCGTCGGCACAATCGCGGCGGGCGTCGCAAAGGCGGGCGCGCAGGTGATACTCATCTCGGGCTACGACGGCGGCACCGGCGCCGCCCCGCAAAGCTCCATTCACAACGCGGGACTGCCGTGGGAGCTCGGGCTTGCCGAGGCGCACCAGACGCTGATACAAAACGGGCTTCGCTCCCGCGTGATTCTTGAGACGGACGGCAAGCTGATGACCGGCAGGGACGTGGCGGTCGCCGCGCTTCTCGGCGCGGAGGAGTTCGGGTTTGCGACAGCGCCGCTTATCACAATGGGATGCACCATGATGCGGGTCTGCAATCTTGACACCTGTCCGTTCGGCGTCGCCACGCAAAACGAAAAGCTGCGCGGCAGATTTTCGGGAAAGCCTGAATACGTTGAAAACTTTATGCTCTTTATCGCCCGCGAGCTGCGTGAGATAATGGCGCGGCTCGGGTTTAAGACGGTGTCCGAGATGGTAGGGCGGACAGACTGCCTTGTAAAGCGCGGCGATCTTATAACCGACCGCGCCGAAAGCGTCGATATGTCGGGAATTATCGACAGGACGTACGCCCGCGCCGAAAAGCGGCGGTTTGACAAAAACGACGTATATGACTTCGGTCTTGAAAAGACAAAGGATGTAAGCGTGCTTCTGCCCGAGTTTGAAAAGGCGATGGAGCAGAAAAAGCCGCATTCGGCGTCTATCGAGGTCTCCAGCACCGACCGCACGTTAGGCTCGGTATTCGGCTCTGTCATAACCGAAAAATTCGGCGACAGCCTCGAGGACGATACCTACGTTGTAAACTGTAAGGGCGGCGGCGGTCAGTCGTTTGGCGCGTTTATACCGCGCGGGCTGACGCTGCGGCTTTGCGGCGACTCCAACGACGGGTTCGGCAAGGGTCTGTCGGGCGGCAAGCTTGCACTGTTCCCGCCCGAAAACGCGGGGTTTGAGGCGTGCGAAAACGTCATCGTGGGCAACGTCGCGCTGTACGGCGCGACCTCCGGCAGCGCGTATATAAGCGGTGTCGCGGGGGAGCGGTTCTGCGTGCGCAACTCCGGCGCTACCGCCGTCTGCGAGGGCTGCGGCGAGCATGGATGTGAGTATATGACAGGCGGCAGAGCGGTGATACTGGGCAAGACCGGCGGCAACTTTGCCGCGGGTATGAGCGGCGGTATCGCATACGTTCTTGACAGCGACCACACCCTTTACCGCAGGATTAACAAGGAGCTTGTCGAGGTGACCGAGCTTAAAGAGGAGCAGGATATAGCGGAGCTTCACGGAATACTGGAGGCGCACCTGAGAGAGACCGGCTCGAAAATCGCGGCGGATATTCTTGCAAACTATCGCGAAAGAGCGGGCGAATTTAAAAAAGTCACCCCGCGCGACTACAAGCGGGTGACCGAGCTTATAGACAGGCTTAAGCGCGAGGGCGCAAGCGAGGCGGACGCGGAGCTTGAGGCGTTTTACGCCATGAAAAAGTAGGGAGGCAAAAAAATGGGAAAACCGACCGGGTTTTTGGAATATGAAAGGCGGGACAACGGCGCGCTTTGCTGCGCCGAGCGGATAAAGAGCTTTGACGAGTTTCACCCGCCGCTTTCGGAAAATGAGCGGCGGGAGCAGGGCGCGCGGTGTATGAACTGCGGCGTTCCGTTCTGCCAGTCGGCGATTAAGCTTTCCGGTATGGTGACAGGCTGTCCGCTTCATAACCTCATTCCCGAATGGAACGACGAGGTGTATAACGGCAATTTCAGCCACGCGCTGTCGCGGCTCACCAAAACGGCGAGCTTTCCGGAGTTTACCGGCAGGGTTTGCCCCGCGCTTTGTGAAAAGGCGTGCGTATGCGGCAAGGACGGGGACGCTGTCACCGTCCGCGAAAACGAGCTTTTTATCATAGAATATGCGTTTGAGCACGGGCTTGTAAAGCCGCGCGTTCCCGCCGTTCGCACCGAAAAAAAGGTCGCCGTGGTGGGCAGCGGACCGTCGGGTCTTGCCTGCGCCGATTTGCTCAACCGCCGCGGTCACAACGTCACCGTTTTCGAGCGGGAGGACAGGGTCGGCGGACTTTTGATGTACGGCATCCCCAATATGAAGCTGGACAAAAGCGTTGTATCCCGGCGCGAGCGGCTTATGCGCGACGAGGGGGTGGAGTTTGTCACAAACGCCGATATCGGCAAAAATATCGCGGCAAAAACGCTTTTGGAGCAGTACGACGCGGTTGCGCTCTGCTGCGGCGCAAAAAAGCCGCGCGTGCCAAACGGCGTTGATATGAGTGTTAAAGGCGTATCCTTTGCGGTCGATTTTCTCACAGATGTGACAAAGCGGCTGGTGTCGGGCAAAAAGCTGACCGAGCTTAAAGGCAAAAACGTCGTCATTGTGGGAGGCGGCGACACGGGAAACGACTGTGTGGGCAGCTGCGTAAGACTGGGCGCGGCGTCCGTCATTCAGCTTGAAATGATGCCCTGCCCGCCCGAAGCCCGCCTGCCGAACAACCCTTGGCCGGAGTGGCCGCGCGTCAAAAAGACAGACTACGGTCAGCAGGAGGCGGCAGCCGTTTACGGCGCCGACCCGCGTGTGTTTGAAACAACAATAACGGGAATTGAGACGGATAAGGGCGCGCTGTGCGCCGTCAATACCTCAAAGGTGTGCTTTAAGGACGGAAAGCTGACGCTTGTCCCCGGCAGTGAAAAGCGGCTTTGCGCCGACGTTTTGCTGGTGGCAGCCGGCTTTGTCGGCTGTGAGGACTACACGGCGGCGGAATTTGGCGTAGGTCTTACCGACAGGGGCGTTGTAAAGACCGAAAGCGAGGCTTATGCCACAAATATCGAAAAGGTGTTCAGCTGCGGCGATATGCGCCGCGGTCAGTCGCTTGTCGTGTGGGCGATAGCGGAAGGGCGCGGCTGTGCGCGGGAGATAGACGCGTATCTTATGGGATATACCGGACTGTAACAAGTTCTGTATATAGATTTATGGGATATACCGGACTGTAACATGTTCTGTATATAGATTACCTCTTAATGGAAAGATGAATGTCGGGCAAATGCCCGACATTCATCTTTTATCATCTTTTATGCTTTTTTTAATTTTTTCACAACCCGCCGCTTTATCTCGCTGTAAGCTATGCACAGGGCAAACGATATGCCAAAGCCCGCAAGACAGCGCAGAATAAGCCGCAAAAACAGATCGGCAATACCGAGGCGGTTCATAACCCCGTCCGCCATGAAAATGAAAAAGCTGTGGCACAGGTATACGTAGTAGGTCGCCCCGTCCGACGCTTTGACAAAGCGGGGCGGAGGGCAGGCGCTTATGCGCATCGTGAGGGCAAACGCCAGAGTTATCGAAATCACGCAGTAAAGGGTGTGCAAAGTGTCGTTTATCCGCCAGTCAAGCTGCAAACGCCCCGTGACAAGCGCGCATTCGTAAACGCCGAGCAAAAGCCACGCCGCCGTAAGACACAGAGCGGGGCGCATACGCGAAAGCGCGCCTTTGACCGCGTCGTAATGCGCACCGACGGCACAGCCGAACACGAAATAAAACAGATAGGACATAAAAAACCTGTCCAAAAACCACGTGTCCGCCACGCCCGCCATATGGAAAAGCCGTTCGGCATACAGCCTTGAAAACAGCATAAGAACGGCGGCGCCCGCGCACAGTATCAGCGGATTCAGCTTTTTTGCAAGATGGAAAAACAGCGGCGCGAGCAGGTAAAACTGCCAGATTAGTATTATAAAATAGTAGGGACTTACAAGCCTGCCGGTCAAAACGTATTTTATAAACTCTGTGACGCTCGGTCTGAAATAGCCCAAAAGGACAAACCGGGCATAGTGAACAGCCACCCAGAACACGTAGGGTATAATTAGCTTTTTCATTCTGCCGGTATAAAAACGGAAAACGTCCAGCCGCGCTTTAAGGCAGAGCTTTACCCCCGCGAGAAAGACAAAGCCCTGCATGGCAAACGATATGAGCTTTTGCGGCACAATTGCCGCCGCCACGCCCTTTCCCACAGGCTCCGACAGGCAGTGGATGGAAATTACAAGCAGGCAGAAAAGCAGATTTGCATACGTTATCTCATTCTTTTTCATAATTCATTATAAAGCAGCTGTCCCCGTCAAGATATTTCGCCTCCGTTATTCCGTTTCCCGTGCGCGGGTGGAGGTTGCAGTAGATATTGTCAAAGCTGAACGTCACAAGCAAAACGGTGCAGGCGGTGACGGTAAAGCGCTTCGGTATTTTCTTGTAAAGCTCGTCGAAAAACGGGGCGAGAATGTAGATAAACGCGCATCCGCCCACGCCGAAAAGCAAAAGCCCCTCAAGGCAGACCCTGCCCTGAATGTTGAGCAGATAACCGCTGTAGTCCCAGTATTTGAGGTGACGCGTCTCCCACAGAACCAACGCCGTGCCGTATTCGATAACGCCGCACACCAGAACGGAGAGCAGCCAGGTAAGCCACGGTCTGTTTGCAAACCGCTTCAAAAGCACCAGCACCAGCACGCCGCCCACGCCGTAAATGGGCAGCCACGGACCGTAGAGTGTGCCGCGGTTTACAAACTCGCCGTTTGTGATAAGGTGCAAAAGCACCTCCCACACCCAGCCTATGCCCGAAAAGGTGAAAAACAGCAGTATCAGCGACGTTATGCTGTATTTGCGGTCGTAATTGAGCTTCAAACGGATTTTCCGCTCCTTTTTATAGAGCGGATACAGCTCCTCGGGGTATGCCGTATCGCTCGGTCGGACGCCGAGATAGCTGTCGAATATCTCCGCCTTTTGCCTCAGCTCGATGTAAAGCTCCGCAAAGGACGCCTGAATATACGGCTCGACGTACAGACGGTTTAAGATATTAAACGTTAAAAGGTTGAGCGCCCGCCAGCCGATAAAGGACAAATCGAGCAGAAACGCCCGCATTTTCTGCCCCTTCATAAGCTGCTTTGAGCGGGCAAACGCCTCTTTATGCCCTATATCCGGATTTTCGGCAAGTATGTAGGGTATCATTCGGTAGGAGTAATATTTTATCACCCCGCCGACGATGGTAAAGCTCCACAGCGCGGTGAAAAGCCAGCGCAGGAACATGGTGACGGCGACAGAGCGCGTCCGCCCTGTCTTATACGGCAGCAGCATACTCCCGATGCCCGTTTTATAATAGCTTCGCGATTGTATGAAAAAGCGGCACTGACCGACCTTGAGCACGTTTGAGACAAAAAACCACAGCAAAAACATAAGCAGCGTGCCTATGAGTATCACAATTCCCGCGCCCAGCCTGTCGCCCAGCAGCATTTGATTGAAGGCGTTGAGCAGACCGAACAACAGCGAGCCGGAGGCGGTGATGCTGTTGAAAATGCCTGACAGCACGCCCGCCGTCGGGTGGTACTTTTCGCCCAAATCCTGTAAAAACGTACTCTTTTCCCGCGCGAAGTCAAGCAGCTCGTTTACAATGTCCGAGTTTGTCTTGCCGATATCCGCCCTGCCTTCAATAATACTGACGCTCTGCTCAAACGACGGCAGTCTTGTGGACAAATCAAGCCGCAGTCCGCTTGTGAAAAAGCCGAGCAGCAGAATAACGCCGACAGCGCGCCAGTAGTTGTGACGCAGCGTGTTTCGCGCCTGTTTTTTAAGCCCGCGTATCTCCAAAATATCCCCTCCAAGCATTATCTTATGTATTATATCAAAATACGTATATAAAGTCAAGAAATGCGGCTGCTTCAAATAAAATTGTTGACAATCGGCGCACGGTGTGATATAATAACAAAAATTCACGGAGGACAAAATGAGCCTGATTTTGAAAGCAGCGAATAACATATTGGCGCACAGCGCGCAGATAGTGTTTAAAAATCACGGTATAGATATTTCAAATCCCGATATTCATATTTTTCCCGGTTTTGCGGATGTTCATGTTCATCTGCGAGAGCCGGGTTTTTCTTTTAAGGAAACGGTGAAAACAGGCTCCCGCGCCGCGGCGGCGGGCGGATACGCCGCGGTGTGTACCATGCCGAACCTTGACCCCGTGCCGGACAGCGTCGAGCATCTTAAAAAACAGCTTGACATAATCGAAAGGGACGCGTGTATAAGCGTCCTGCCGTTCGGCGCGATAACGGTGGGGGAAAAAGGGGAGACCCTCAGCGATATGGAGGGTATGTCGCCTTACGTTGTCGGCTTTTCGGACGACGGACGGGGCGTTGCAGACGCGGACGTTATGCGCCGCGCGATGGAAAAGGCGAAAAGCTTAAACAAAATAATTTCCGCACACTGCGAGGATATGACGCTTGTAAACGGCGGGTACATACACGCGGGCGCGTATGCAAGGGCGCACGGACACACAGGCATCCCGTCAAGCTCGGAGTGGCGGCAGATTGAGCGGGATATAGAGCTTGCCGCGGCGACAGGCTGCGCCTACCACGTCTGCCACGTCTCCGCAAAGGAGAGTGTGGAGCTTATAAGGCAGGCAAAGCGCAGCGGGGTGGATATAACCTGCGAGACCGCGCCGCACTACCTCACGCTCACCGAAAACGACCTTAAAGAGGACGGCAGGTTTAAGATGAATCCGCCGCTTCGCACGCCGGACGACCGCGACGCGCTTATCGAGGCTTTAAGGGACGGTACGGTCGATATGATAGCGACCGACCACGCGCCCCACACCAGAGAGGAAAAGTCGCGCGGACTGCGCGGCAGCGCTATGGGAATAGTGGGGCTGGAAACGGCTTTTCCCGTGCTTTACACGCGGCTTGTAAAAACAGGCAAAATCACGCTGGAGCGGCTGGTTGAGGCGATGAGCGATGCGCCGGCAAAGCGGTTTAAGATAGATATAAGCGGCTGCTTTTCGGCGTTCGATCTGTCAAAAAGCTATAGGATAGACCCAGAAAAATTCGAGAGTATGGGACGCGCCACGCCGTTTGAGGGCGACATAGTTTACGGCAAAAGACTGCTTACGGTATATAAAGGAGAGACGGTATGAAAAGAGAGTTTGACAGAAAGCTTGTGACGGAGGACGGGGCGGAGTATCTCGGCTACGCCTTCGGCGACAGGGAAAAGCAGAGCGTCTGCGAAATAGTGTTCAACACCTCGATGGTGGGGTATCAGGAGATAGTGTCGGACCCGTCCTACACATTCCAGGCGGTGGTGATGACCTACCCGCTTATAGGAAACTACGGCATAGCGGACGACGACTTTGAAAGCCGCGTGCCAACAATAGGCGGGCTTATCGTGAGGGAGTATAACGACAGTCCGTCAAACTTCCGCTATACCAAAACTCTGTCCGAGATTTTGGAGGAAAACCACATCCCCGGCATAGAGGGGGTGGACACCCGCGCTCTCACCCGCTCGATACGCGACCTTGGCAGCCGCCGCGCGCTGATAACGACGCCGGATATGCCTCGCGAGCGCGCAATGGAGATAATAGCGGCTGTTCCCGTGCCGCACAACGCCGTTTCAACCGTGAGCTGTAAAAAGCGGTGGTATTCGCGCACGTCCAATCACAGGTTTAACGTCGTCGCGATTGACTGCGGCATAAAGCTTAATATAATCCGCTGTCTTAACGCGCGCGGGTGCAACGTCACCGTCGTGCCGTGGGACACGCCTGCGTCCGAGATAGAAAAAATAGCGCCGGACGGCGTGTTTTTATCAAACGGACCGGGCGACCCGCAGGACGTTCAGCCCGTTATTGAAACGGTGCGGGAGCTTCGCGGAAAATACCCCATTTTCGGGATTTGCCTCGGTCATCAGATGATATGCCTTGCCTACGGCGGGGAGACCTACAAATTAAAGTTCGGTCACCGCGGCGGCAACCACCCCGTTAAAAACCTGCTGACAGGCAGGATTGAGATAACAAGCCAGAACCACAGCTACGCCGTGTCGGAGCAGAGCCTTAAAGGCACGGGTCTTGAGGCGACGCATGTAAACCTGCTTGATAACACGGTAGAGGGCGCGCGAAGCATAAGCGAGCGCGTGTTCAGCGTGCAGTACCACCCCGAAAGCGCGCCCGGTCCGCAGGACAGCACCTATCTGTTTGAACAGTTTATTCAGTCGATGGAGGAAAGTCACAATGCCTAAGAGAAAAGATATCAAAAAAGTGCTTGTGATAGGCTCGGGACCTATCGTTATCGGTCAGGCGGCTGAGTTTGACTATGCGGGAACGCAGGCGTGCATCGCCCTGCGTGAGGAGGGGTATGAGGTCATTCTTGTAAACTCCAACCCAGCGACCATAATGACGGACACGACGATAGCGGACAAGGTGTATATGGAGCCGCTGACTCTTGAATACGTCGCGAAGATAATAAGATACGAGCGTCCCGACGCGATTGTCCCCGGCATCGGCGGACAGACGGGGCTCAACCTTGCCATGCAGCTTGAACGCAAGGGCGTGCTTGCCGAGTGCGGGACGGAGCTTTTGGGGACGTCGTCCGAGTCGATTGATATGGCGGAGGACAGAGAGAAGTTCAAGGAGCTGTGCCAGAGTCTCGGCGAGCCGGTGCTGCCCAGCATTATCACCCACACGGTAGACGAGGCAAAGGCGGCGGCGCTGGAGATAGGCTACCCCGTGGTTCTGCGCCCCGCGTTTACGCTCGGCGGCACGGGCGGCGGCTTTGCGGATAACGAGGAGGAGCTTTCGGAGCTTGCCAAAAACGCCATTAAGCTGTCTCCTGTCGGTCAGGTGCTTGTCGAAAAGTCGATAAAGGGCTATAAAGAGATAGAGTACGAGGTGATGCGGGATAAAAACGACACCGTCATCACGATATGCAATATGGAAAATATCGACCCTGTCGGCATACACACGGGCGACTCGGTCGTCGTCTGCCCCAGTCAGACGCTGACCAACAAGGAATACCATCTGCTGCGTGACAGCGCGCTCAAAATAATCCGCGCGCTCAAGGTGGAGGGCGGTTGCAACGTCCAGTTTGCGCTCGACCCGCAGTCGTTTAATTACTACCTGATAGAGGTAAACCCCCGCGTTTCCCGCTCGTCCGCGCTCGCGTCAAAGGCGTCGGGCTATCCGATAGCCCGCGTCTCGGCAAAAATCGCCGTCGGTATGACGCTGGACGAGATACAGATAGCGAACACCCCCGCGTCGTTCGAGCCGACGCTGGACTACGTCGTTACCAAAATGGCGCGGTTCCCGTTTGACAAATTCGCGCTCGCGTCAAACAAGCTTTCCACCCAGATGAAGGCGACAGGCGAGGTTATGTCGATAGGCAGAACGATTGAGGAGAGCCTGCTCAAGGCGGTGCGCTCGCTTGAAATAGGCGCGCATCACCTCCACCTTGCCAAGTTTGACAATACCGAAACGGACGAGCTTTTGGAGTACATAAGAAGCGGCAGAGACGACAGGCTGTTTGCGATAGCGGAGCTTATCCGCCGCGGGGTTGATCTGGGCAGGATTGCAAACGCCACCCAGATAGATATGCTGTTTTTGGACAAGATAAAAATCATCACCGACGAGGAGATATGCCTTAAAAACTCCGTCGGCGATATTGCCGAGCTTGCCTGCGCCAAGAAAATGGGCTTTGCCGACCGCACGGTGGCGGAGCTTTGGGGCGTAAGCGAGCGGGAGGTGTATAACCTGCGCGTCCAGAACGGGATAAAGCCGGTATATAAGATGATAGACACCTGCGCATCCGAGTTTGACAGCTATATACCCTATTTTTACTCCTGCTACGAGGCGGAAAACGAGTCTAAGGTGAGCGGCGGCAGAAAGATAGTGGTGTTAGGCTCCGGTCCTATCCGCATAGGTCAGGGCGTTGAGTTTGACTATTCGACGGTCCACGCGGTAAAGACGATAAAAAGCAGCGGCTACGAGGCTATAATCATAAACAACAACCCCGAGACGGTGTCTACCGACTATACCATAAGCGACAAGCTCTATTTTGAGCCGCTAACCGTCGAGGACGTTATGAACGTCATCGACCTTGAAAAGCCGGAGGGCGTCGTCGCCTCTCTCGGCGGACAGACGGCGATTAACCTTGCGGACGAGCTTGCGGCGTGCGGGGTGCATATCATCGGCACCGACAGCGAGGCGATTGACCGCGCCGAAAATCGCGACCTGTTTGAAAAGGTGATGGAGGAGCTTGAAATTCCGCAGCCGAACGGTACGGCGGTGACAGACGTCGAAAGCGGCGTCGCGGCGGCGGCAAGGATAGGCTATCCGGTGCTTGTCCGCCCCAGCTTTGTCTTGGGCGGCAGGGCGATGCAGATAGTCACTAGTGAAAAAAGCCTGCGTCACTACCTTAAAACGGCGGTTGAGATAGACGTTGACAAGCCGGTGCTTGTCGATAAGTACATAATGGGCAAGGAGCTGGAGGTAGACGCGGTCTGCGACGGAAAGCAGGTGTTTGTCCCCGGAATTATGGAGCATGTCGAACGCACCGGCGTTCACTCGGGCGACTCGATAAGTGTGTACCCCACCTTCAGCGTGTCAGAAAACGTCAAGAAAACAATACTGGACTATACCGAGCGGCTCGGCTTCGGCATCGGCATTATCGGGCTTTACAACATCCAGTTTATCGTTGACAGCGACGAAAAGGTGTACGTTATAGAGGTAAACCCGCGCTCGTCGCGTACCGTGCCGTTTATTTCCAAATCGACAGGCTTCCCGCTTGCCGACATCGGCACGCTCACCATGCTGGGCGTTTCTCTCAAAGAGCAGGGTATAACCGAGATTTACCCGCGCGAGCGCTCACGCTGGTATGTCAAAGCCCCCGCGTTTTCCTTTTCAAAGCTGCGCGGGATGGACACCTATCTCTCGCCCGAAATGAAATCGACCGGCGAGGCGATAGGGTACGACCGCACCATGACCCGCGCGCTGTATAAGGCGCTCAAATCGTCCGGTATGAACGTTGTAAACTACGGCACGATACTTGTCACAATAGCGGACGCCGACAAGGAGGAGGCGCTGCCGCTGATACGGCGGTTTTACAAGCTCGGCTTTAATATCGAGGCGACCCACGGCACGGCGGAGTACTTAAAGCAGCACGGCATACGCACCCGCGTGCGTAAAAAGCTGTCGGAGGGCAGCGAGGAAATACTCGATTCCATTCGCCGCGGCTATGTAAACTACGTCATAAACACGCGCGATATCAATTCCGAATCGGTGCTGAGCGACGGGTATGAGATACGCGGCTGCGCCGTCGAAAACAACGTGACGGTGTTCACCGCGCTTGACACTGTTCGGGTGCTGCTGGACGTGCTGGAGGAAACGACCCTCTGCATCTCCACAATCGACGGAGAATGAGTTATGAAGCTTGCCGAATTTGAGATACAGACAAATAAAAAAATCGCCCGGGACGTTTTTGAAATGACCCTTTGCGGCAATACGGAGGATATAACCGTTCCGGGCAGCTTTGTAAACGTAAAGCTTGACGGGTTTTTCCTGCGCCGTCCGATATCGGTGTGCGACGTGCAGGACGGCGTTTTGACGCTGATATACAAAACGGTGGGCGGCGGTACCGAGCAGATGTCGACGTACCCCGCGGGCAAAAGGCTGTCGCTTTTGACAGGACTCGGAAACGGGTTTGACGTCTCTCTTTCGGGGGAAAACCCGCTGCTTGTCGCGGGCGGCGTCGGCGCGCCGCCGATGTACCTGCTTGCAAAAAGGCTTATCGGGCAGGGCAAAACGGTCTCGGTCGCGCTCGGCTTTAACAGCGTAAAGGACGTCTTTCTTGCCGACAGGCTTGAAAGGCTGGGAGCGGCGGTCGGCATCGCGACGGTTGACGGGAGTATGGGCAAAAAGGGATTTGTAACTGATATCCTGCCCCAAAGCTACAGCTATTTTTACGCCTGCGGACCTGAGCCGATGCTGCGCGCCGTGTACCGCGCGACGGCGGGGGAAGGCGAGCTTTCGTTTGAGGAGCGGATGGGCTGCGGCTTCGGCGCGTGTATGGGCTGTACCTGTAAAACGCTTGCGGGAAACAAGCGGATATGCAAAGACGGACCTGTTCTCAAAAAGAGCGAGGTGATATTCTGATGGATATGAGCGTTACTTTATCGGGCGTGCGGCTGGATAACCCCGTTATCCCCGCGTCCGGCACGTTCGGGTTCGGATATGAATTTGCGGAGCTTTACGACATTAACATATTAGGCTCGCTGTCCTTCAAGGGTACGACCGAGAGTCCGCGGTACGGCAACCCCACCCCGCGCATAGCGGAGATACCGCAGGGGCTTATAAACTCGGTCGGTCTGCAAAACCCGGGCGTGCGGGGCGTTATCGAAAACGAGCTGCCGCGGCTCAAAGCCTGCTTTTCAAAGCCGGTTATCGCCAACGTCGGCGGCTTTTCGGTGGATGAATATGTAAGCTGTGCAAGGCTGCTTGATATGCAGGACTGCGTCGGCATACTTGAAATAAACATAAGCTGCCCCAACGTTCACGGGGGAGGTATGAGCTTTGGCACCTCCCCGAAAGCTGCGGCGCAGGTGACGCAGGCTGTAAAGCGGGCTGTGAAAAAGCCGGTTTATATCAAGCTTACGCCGAACGTCACCGACGTTACCGAGATAGCCCGCGCCGTCGAGCAGGCGGGCGCGGACGGAATTTCGATGATAAACACGCTGCTTGGTATGAGGATAGATATTAAAAGCAAAAAGCCGGTTATCGCCAACAAAATGGGCGGTATGTCCGGTCCATGCATTTTTCCGCTTGCTCTGCGGATGGTCTATCAGGTGTATGAGGCGGTGAAAATCCCGATAATCGGTATGGGCGGCATAAGCCGCGCCGAGGACGTGATTGAGATGATGCTGGCGGGCGCGTCGGCGGTGCAGGTGGGCGCGGCAAACCTTGTCGACCCGTTTGCCTGCAAAAATATAATCGAGGCTCTGCCCGCCGCCATGGAAAAATATAAAATCGACAGACTTTGCGACATAGTAGGAGGAGCGCACGATGGCAACTGACGTTATTATAGCACTTGACTTTCCGGGCGAGAGCGAAACGATGGCTTTTCTCGACCTGTTTCGGGATGAAAAGCCGTATGTGAAAATAGGAATGGAGCTGTTTTACGCGATGGGCGCGCAGGCGGTGCGCGAGATAAAGCGCAGGGGACACAAGGTCTTTCTCGACCTCAAGCTGCACGATATTCCGAACACCGTTTGTTCGGCGATGGCGGTGCTTTCCAAAATGGACGTGGATATGACAAACCTGCACGCGGCGGGCGGTTCAAAGATGATGGAGGCGGCAATAGAGGGGCTCACCCGCGCGGACGGCACCCGCCCGCTGCTTATAGCGGTGACTCAGCTCACCTCCACCTCACCCGAAACGCTGAGGGGCGACCTTTTGATAGAAAAGCCTATGGCGGAGGTTGTGTCACACTACGCCAAAATCGCCAAAAACAGCGGGCTTGACGGCGTCGTCTGCTCGCCGCTTGAAGCGGCGGACGTCAAGGCGGCGTGCGGCAAAGAATTTGTGACGGTAACGCCCGGCGTTCGCTTTGCCGGCGGGGACGCGGGCGACCAGTCGCGCGTGACGACCCCCGCGCGGGCGCGGGAGCTGGGAAGCGACTACATAGTTATGGGCAGACCGATAACGCGGGCGGACGACCCGGTTTTGGCATACCGCAGGGCGTGCGCCGAGTTTCTCGGAAAATAACGGAGGTGACAATATGAAAAAAACAGCTGCAAACGCGCTGCTTCAAATCAAGGCGGTGTTTTTACGACCGGACGAGCCTTTTATCTGGGCAAGCGGCATCAAAAGCCCCATTTACTGCGACAACAGGCTGATACTGACAGCTCCCGCTCAGCGCGACGTAATCGAGCGCGCGATAGCGGACACCGTAAAGCGGGAGTACCCGCAAGCGGAGG
>CANQVN010000009.1 GCA_947627315.1 uncultured Clostridia bacterium
CGATGCACAGAACGTCCGCCCCCGCCTCTATAAGCGCGGGGACGCGTTTTTCGTAATCGCGGGTGTTGATGCCCGCGCCCACTATGTATCTTTTTTTGTCGTCCAGCATCTCGCATGGGTTTTCCTTGTGCTGGTCGTAGTCCTTGCGGAAAACAAAGGCGTAAAGCGTGCCGTTTTCGTTTACAAGCGGCAGCGCGTTGAGCTTATGCTCCCAGATAATGTCGTTTGCCGCTTTAAGCGAGGTGTCCGCGGGCGCGGTGATAAGCCTTTCCCGCGGGGTCATAAAGCTTTCAACCGGGGTGTCCTCCGCCATGCGGGAGACGCGGTAGTCGCGGCTTGTAACAAGCCCCAAAAGCCTGCCGTGCGCGCTGCCGTCCTCCGTCACGGCGACTGTCGAAAACCCGTTTTTCTCCTTCAGCGCGAGAATGTCGCGCAGCGTCCCGTCGGGACGGATGTTGGATGCGGAGGTCACAAACCCCGCCTTGTAGCTTTTGACGCGGCGCACCATCTCCGCCTCGTCCTCTATCGACTGGGAGCAGTAGATAAACGACACGCCGCCCTCGCGCGCCAGCGCGATTGCCATTTTATCGTCCGACACCGCCTGCATAATGGACGAGACAAGCGGAGTGTTGAGATACAGCTCCGGCTCCCCGCCTTTCATAAACTTGACAAGCGGCGTTTTGAGCGACACGTTGGCGGGTACGCAGCGGTGGTCGCTGTAGCCCGGCACCAGCAGGTACTCGCTGAAGGTGTGGGACGGTTCGTCGTAATAATATGCCATTTTAATCTCCCTTTACATTATATATTTACAACTTATTATATAATACTTCCTTCCAAATGTGAAGTGGCAATTTGTGTTTTTTGTCTCTTTTTTCGCAAATTTTCGGCTGTTCATTTTTTTGACGCGAAACTATTGACAGGGAAAATATTACTATAGTATAATTATGTAAATAAAAATAAAGGAGAACCACTATGAAAAGCGTAAAGAGAATTGCGGTTTTGGCGCTGGCTGCGGCGCTTTTGCTCTGCTGCCTTGCCGGCTGCTCACAAAGCAAGGGCAGCAAGCTCGTTATGGCGACAAACGCGGCTTTCCCGCCCTATGAGTTTAAGGACGATTCGGGAAATTATGCCGGCATCGACGTTGAGCTGGCGCAGAAGCTTGCCGAAAAGCTGGGGCGTGAGCTGGAGATTGCGGACGTTGAGTTCGGCTCTATCGTCGGCGGCGTGCAGACCGGAAAATACGACGTCGGCATCGCGGGTATGACGGTGACGGACGAGCGCAAGGAGAGCGTCAACTTTTCGGACAGCTACGCCACCGGCGTGCAGGTCGTCATTGTCAAGGAGGACTCGCCGATAACGAGCGTGGACGATATGCTGTCTCTCGGCTCGACGATAGGCGTTCAGCAGGACACGACGGGCGATATCTACGCATCCGACACGATTGAAAACGGCGGCTTCGGCGACGACAAGGTGACGCGGTACAAAACGGGCGCGGACGCGGTTCAGGCGCTTATCACCGGCAAGGTGGACAGCGTTATCATCGACAACGAGCCGGCAAAGAGCTTTGTCGCGGCAAACACCGGGCTTAAAATCCTTGACACGGCGTACGTCGAGGAGGAATATGCCATCGCCGTTTCCAAGGACAACGACGAGCTTTTGGAAAAGATAAATTCCGCCATCGCTGAGTTTAAGCAGGACGGGACGCTGGACGGGATAATAAGCAAGTACATACCCGCCGAATAAAATACCTTTGCGGGAGCGCGGCTTTGCGCTCCCGTTTTACTGCGGGGGAGAGATATGGAATTTTTTGATAAAATAGGCGACTTTTTTGTCAATTGGTTTTCAGAGTTCAAGCGGGAGTTTATATTGAACTTTGTGACGGGCGAAAAGTGGCGCTGGATTATAGACGGGCTTAAAAACACGCTTATAATCACCTTTTTCGCGCTGATTTTGGGCGTCGTCATCGGCGTTGTCGTCGCGGCGGTGCGCTCGACCTACGACAAAAACCGCGAGAGCTTCAGGCGGCGGGGCGGCGCGGGCGCGTTTTTTATGGGCGCGCTGAATTTTGTGTGTAATCTTTACCTCACCGTCATTCGCGGCACGCCTGTCGTCGTCCAGCTTATGATAATGTATTTTATCATAATGACAAACACGACAAACGGTGTGCTTGTCGCCGTCATCGCCTTCGGCATAAACTCGGGCGCATACGTCGCCGAGATTTTCCGCAGCGGAATTATGTCGATAGACGGCGGGCAGTTCGAGGCGGGGCGGTCGCTCGGGTTCAACTATTTTCAGACGATGCGGCATATCATCGTGCCTCAGGCGTTCAAGACGGTGCTGCCGACGCTCTGCAACGAGTTTATAGTCCTGCTCAAGGAGACGTCGGTCGCGGGCTACGTCGGCGTCGTCGAGCTTACCAAGGCGGGCGACCAGATACGCGGGCGGACGTTCTCGGCGTTTATGCCGCTAATCGCCGTCGCGCTCATCTACCTTGCGATGGTGATTGTTCTGACGGCGCTGGTGCGCCGGCTTGAAAGGAGGCTGCGCAGAAGTGAACGCTGACGGTTCTCTCATTGAAGTAAAGGGGCTTTGCAAATACTACAACGGCGAGGCGATAAAGGCGCTGGACGGCGTGGATTTGGAAATCCGCGCGGGCGAGGTCGTGGTCGTCATAGGTCCGTCCGGCAGCGGCAAATCGACGCTGCTGCGCTCGCTCAATCTGCTGGAGCTGCCCACCCGCGGCTGCATTTTGTTCGACGGCAGGGACATCAGCGAAAAGCACGTCAACATCAACCTGCACCGCCGCAAGATGGGAATGGTGTTCCAGCATTTCAACCTGTTCCCGCATATGAGCGTTATCGACAATATGACCCTCGCGCCCGAAAAGCTTTTGAAAATGCCCAAGGCTCAGGCGCGGGAATATGCGATGGGGCTTTTGGAGCGGGTAGGGCTTGCCGACCGCGCGGAAAACTACCCCTCCCAGCTTTCGGGCGGGCAGAAGCAGCGGGTCGCCATCGTGCGCGCGCTCTGTATGAAGCCGCAGGTCATGCTTTTCGACGAGCCGACAAGCGCGCTTGACCCCGAGATGGTGGGCGAGGTGCTGGACGTTATGAAAAGCCTTGCGGCGGAGGGTATGACGATGGTGGTCGTCACCCACGAGATGGGCTTTGCAAGGGAGGTCGCAAGCCGCGTCATATTTATGGACGGCGGCAGGATTTTGGAGCAGGGCTCGCCGCAGGATATATTCGACAAGCCCGAAAACCCGAGACTACGCGAGTTTTTAAGTAAAGTTTTATAAAAGCAGACAGATACCCGCGCACACTATGCGCGGGTTTTTTTGTGTCAAAAAACTGTGCGTTTGCGCAAATTTGTTCGTTTTGTTCGGTTTTATATATTATAATAATATATAGTAAGTTATTAACTTATTATTTATTAGATGTTGAAAACTCGAAAAGCTTGTGGTATAATGGTCTGTGGATTATTATGACTGTTATGGCAGGCTTATATATGCGCCCTGTCGCGGCGGGCGCGAGGTTTTGGCATCGGGAAATTTTCACCAACCCTCAGATTAAGGAGAATCAAAATGGAGTCATTTAACGACGTATGGGAAAAAACGCTGTCCGTTATAAAAGACAGGGTCACGTTAACGTCCTTTGAGAGCTGGATTAAGCTTCTGCGCCCCATTCGTTTTGAAAACGACACGGCGTTTTTATATGCCCAGTCCAACTTTCAGAAGGTACTTATAAACAACAAATTCAAGGATATCATCGCCGCCGCGCTCTGCGAGACGGTAGGCTTTGACGTCAAGGTCGTGGTTTTGTCGGAGGAGGACGTCAGCCGCAAGGTAAGCTCCCCCCGCCAGATAAAGGACGCGCAGGACATCAAGCTTGAAAATTCGGAGTTTGGCGGCAGTCTCAACGAGGAGCTGACCTTTGAAAACTTCGTTGTCGGCAACGAGAACAAGTTTGCCCACGCCGCGTCTATTGCCGTTGCGAACAACCCCGGCGGCGCGTACAACCCGTTTTTCATCTACGGAAAATCGGGGCTCGGGAAAACACACCTGCTCTGCGCCATTGCAAACGAAATCCGCAAAAACCGCCCGGACGCCGCGATTATGCTCATCAAGGGCGAGGATTTTATGAACGAGATCGTAAACGCGATACAGGAAAACAAGCAGGTGGAGTTTCGCAACAAATACCGCTACGTCGACGTGTTTTTAGTGGACGACATCCAGTTTATCAGCGGCAAGGCGGCGACCGAGCTTGAGTTTTTCCACACCTTTGAGACGCTGTACGAGGCGAAAAAGCAGATAGTCGTCACCTCCGACCGTCCGCCCAAGGATATGGCGACGCTTATGGACAGGCTTCAGTCCCGCTTTGAAAGCGGACTTGTGGCGGATATCCAGCCGCCCGAGTATGAGACGCGGGTCGCCATTATCAAAAGCAAGTCCGAGACGATGAACCTGACGCTCGACTATGAAATTGTCTCCTACATCGCGCAGAAGCTTAAAAACAACGTGCGCGAGCTGGAGGGCGCGATAAAGAAAATAAAGGCGTACTCGCTTATTTTCAACGACCAGCCCCTCTCGCCCGGCATTATTCAGAACGTCATTCAGTCGGTGATAAAGGAAAACGTCAACACCGCCATCACCCCCGATATGATAGTCGACCACGTCGCGCGGTATTACAACATTTCAAAGGAAGATATCTACAGCTCGAAGCGCAAGTCGGACATATTGAACGCCCGGCAGGTCGCGATGTACATCACCCGCGAGATGACCGAAACCTCCCTTTCCATTATCGGCGAGGAATTCGGCGGCAAAAACCACTCCACCGTTTTGCATTCCATCAAAATGGTCGAAAGCAAAATCGAGATGGACTCGAAATTCAAGCAGACGGTAAACGAGATGATGGAAAATATCCGCAAGGAGTTTTAAACGGATATTTAAACAAGTTTTTATATCCGTTTGAACAGTTTCATAAACCGGTTTCAGGTTAGGGTTTTCCCCTGTTCAAAAGCCGCGGCTTTTAAACACCCTTTTTATAAGCCCGATTTAATATCTTTTTAAGTCGCGGCGCGGGGTTTTGCCCCTTTTGAACAAACCGACAGCCTCTACTACTATAACTACTAAAAGTATAGAAAAGAAAGGAAATGAAAATGCGTTTTGTTTGCAGGCGGGATATTCTGAACGATGCGGTCGGCACCGTCTCAAAGGCGGCTGCCGTTAAATCCGCAAATTCCACGCTGGAGGGAATAAAGGCGGAGGCAAAAGACGGTACGCTTTTTCTCACAGCCTACGACTTCAACATTGCGATTTGCTCCGATATCGAGGCAACCGTTATTAAAGAGGGCGTTCTCATTTTCCCCGCAAAGCGGTTTTGCGACATTATCAGAAAGGGAAGCGGGGAGGATGTAGAAATAGCCGCCGACGAGAGCGGAAAGATAACGATTGTATGCGGCAATTCGTCCTTTGATATCGAGGGTATGCCGGCGGCTGATTATCCCTCTCTGCCCAAGGTCGATAAAAAAGAGCGGGTGGAGCTTACCATTTCCGCCTTCCGCCGCCTTATAAAGCAGACGGTGTACGCCGCGGCGCAGACGGAGCAGCGCCCGATACTGACGGGTATTTTGTTTGAAATAGACGATGCTCAGCAGTGTATCACGGCGGTCGGGGTCGATTCGGCGCGGCTCGCGCTCAAAAGGGAAAGCTACGAGAAAAAAACGGGCGGGCTTGAAAAGTTCATCGTTCCGGCAAAATATTTGAACGAGCTTTTGAAAATACTGCCGGAGGACAGCGAAAACAGCATCAGCATCAGCGTTTCGGACAAGCACGCCGTGTTTGAATACGAGCAGTTCCGGTTTCTGACGCGCACGCTGGAGGGCGAGTTTTTGAATTACAAGAGCGTGATACCGGAAAGCTGCCGCTTCAAGGTAAAGGTAAACACGCGCGAGCTTCGCTCCGTTTTCGACCGCGCGTCGCTTATCGCCATCAGCGAGGCGATTAAAAGCCCCATACGCTGCGAGTTTGACTATGACAGGATAAAAGTCTCCACCGCGTCCAACAAGGGCAGATTCAGCGAATTTATCGAGGTGGAAAACTTCGGCGAAAAGATAACGGTCGGCTTTAACAACAAGCTGATGCTGGAGGCGCTGAGCGCCTGCGACAGCGAAAAGATAACGATAGGGCTCAATTCCGAGCTTACGCCGCTTGTTTTGGAGCCGCAGGAGGGAAACGGGTTTTTGTCGCTTGTCGTGCCGATGCGGCTCAATCTCGACCTTATGTAAATGCGGGTTTTAAGTCTCACCCTTGAAAATTTCAGAAACGTATCTTATGAGAAAATCAGCTTTGAAAAGGGGCTTAATTTTCTTGTCGGCAAAAACGCGCAGGGCAAGACGAACATTTTGGAGGCGATTGCCTTTTGCGCCTATCTCAAAAGCTTTCGCGGCGCGAGGGACGAGCAGCTGATAAAATCCGGCGAAAAAAGCGGCAAAATCACGCTTGAATATGACGATAACGGGAAAAACGTGATTGAAATCGGGCTTTTTTCCGATAAACCCAAAACGCTTAAAAAAAACGGCGTGCCGGTGCAGAAAAACCGCGAGCTTGTGGGCAGCTTTCTGGCTATCGTTTTCACCCCGGACAATCTGAACATAATAAAAGAGGGACCCAACCGCCGCCGCGCCTTTCTGGATATGACGCTGTGCGCGATGGATATCAAATACACCGACACGCTGTTAAGATACAAAAAGCTTTTGCAGATGCGAAACGTGCAGCTTAAAAAAGGGCAAAACCCCGAGCTTTTGGACGTGTACGATTTGTCCCTTGCAAGGGCGGGCGGGTATATAGCCCTGTCCCGCGCGCAGCTTTTGGAAAAGCTCGATATTTTTTCAAAGACCGCCTTTTCGGACAGACTTCGCGCGGGACAGGCGCTGAAGCTTCTGTATATAAACCAGTTTTCAAAGAAAATCGAGGACGAAAAGGAAGCGGAGCGGGCGATTTATCAAAAGCTGTGCGGGAAAAGGGAGAGCGACATACAGGCGGGGGTAACCCAGTTTGGCGTTCACAAGGACGATTTTTTGATGCTGTCGGGCGGAAAGAGCCTTAAATATTTCGGCTCGCAGGGGCAGATACGCGCCGCCGCGCTGTCGCTGCTTTTTGCCCAGAGCGAGATTTTTTACAGGCGGTTTTCCGTTTACCCCGTCGTCATTATGGATGATATTCTGTCCGAGCTTGACAGGACGCGGCGAAAGCTCATTTTCACCGATACCGCCTACGAGCAGGGGCTGATTTCCACATGTGAGACGCAAAAGGTGAAAAACCGCGGCAATATAATCAAAATCAGCGGCGGCAGGGTGATATAATGTATCTTCATTTGGGAAACGACGTTGTTATAAAGGAAACGGAGATAATCGCGGTGTACGACATGGACAACACCACCGTATCAAAGCGGACGCGGGAGTTTTTAACGCATTTTGAAAAGGCGGGGCGGCTGATTTACGTCACAAACGAGCTGCCGAAATCCTTTATCGTCTGCGACGGCGGCGACGGCGGGCAGGTCGTGTACGTCTCGCAGATATCGACGGTGACGCTTTTGAAGCGCTGCGATTTTATAAGCGACAATTCGATATATACAAACACCGAAACTACGCAGGGTACGCAAGCCCCGCAATAAAAAGACAGGGAGCAGAAAATGGCGGAAAACAAGGTAAACACCACTTACGACGAAAACCAGATACAGGTGCTGGAGGGGCTGGAGGCTGTGAGAAAACGCCCCGGTATGTATATAGGCTCGGTGGCGGAGCCCGGGCTTCACCACCTTGTATATGAGATACTGGACAACTCTATTGACGAGAGCCTTGCCGGCTTTTGCACGCACATCTCGGTGCGGATACTGCCGGGCAACGTAATCGAGGTGACGGACAACGGCAGAGGCATACCGGTCGGCATAAACAAAAAGCACGGCGTTTCGGCGCTGACGCTCGTTTTCACCGTCCTGCACGCCGGCGGCAAGTTCGGCGGCGGCGGATACAAGGTGTCGGGCGGACTTCACGGCGTCGGCGCGTCGGTCGTAAACGCGCTTTCCGAGTGGCTGGAGGCGGAGGTCTGCGACGGCAGGCACCGCTACGTCGAAAAATATGCGCGCGGCGCGATAACCGAGCCGCTTAAAATGACAGGCGACACGACCGAGACGGGAACACGCGTCCGCTTTTTGGCGGACAGCGAGATTTTCACAACGCTTGAATATGACTACGAGACGCTCAAAAAGCGGATACGCGAGCAGGCGTTCCTTAACGCCGGGCTTTCAATCGAGATATCGGACGAGCGGGCAGAGCCGATAAAAAGCTCCAAAATGTGCTACGAGGGCGGCATCCGCGAGTTTGTAAGCTACATCAACAAAAACAAAGAGCCGGTCCACGAGCAGGTCATCTATATGAGCGGGGAGAAAAAGGGCGCGATGGCGGAAATCGCCATGCAGTATACCACCCAGTACGACAACACGCTCATTTCCTTTGCCAACAACATCCACACGATAGACGGCGGCACTCACGAGACCGGGTTTAAGACCGCGCTCACCCGCTGTATAAACGCATACGCCCGCCAGAAGGGTCTGCTTCGCGACAAGGATGAAAACCTGACAAGCGAGGACGTGAGAGAGGGACTGTGCGCCATCGTTTCGGTCAAGGTGGAGGAGGCTCTGTTTGAGGGTCAGACCAAGACGAAGCTCGGAAACTCGGAGGTAACGGGGCTTGTGTCGTCCGTTATGAACGAAAAGCTGAACGAGTTTTTCGAGGAAAACCCGAAGACGGCGAAAATGATAATAGAAAAGGCGCTGGGCGCTTCGCGCGCCCGCGAGGCGGCGCGAAAGGCGAGAGAGACGGCGCGCAAAAGCGCGCTTTCCGGCACGGCGTCCCTGCCCGGCAAGCTTGCAGACTGCCAGCTTCGGGACAATGAATTTACGGAAATTTACATCGTCGAGGGCGACTCGGCGGGCGGCTCGGCAAAAGAGGGCAGGGACAGGCGTTTTCAGGCGATACTGCCGCTGTGGGGCAAGATGTTGAACGTCGAAAAGTCGCGCATCGACAGGGTCTACGGCAACGACAAGCTTCAGCCGGTCATCACGGCGCTGGGTACCAACATCGGCGCGGACTTCGACCTTTCAAAGCTGCGCTACGGCAAGGTCATCATTATGGCGGATGCCGACGTGGACGGCTCGCACATCCGCACGCTGCTGCTCACCTTCTTTTTCAGGTTTATGCGCCCGCTGATTGAAAAAGGACACGTTTATCTGGCTCAGCCGCCGCTTTTCAAGGTGTTTAAGAAAAACCGCGACGCTTACGCCTACACCGAGGCGCAGCGGGACGAGCTTGTCGCCGAGATGGGAGAGGGCTGCACGGTGCAGCGGTACAAGGGTCTGGGCGAGATGAACCCCGAGCAGCTTTGGGAGACGACTATGGACCCGACAAAGCGCACCATTGTCAAGGTGACAATGGAGGACGCCGTCGCCGCGGACGAGATATTCACCCTCTGCATGGGCGAGAAGGTGGAGCCGCGGCGTGACTTTATCGAGCAAAACGCGCAGTTTGTCAGAAACCTTGACATATAGGAGTGAAAAATGGAAGAAATCAAGCACAGCAGCGAAATAAGCTTTGACGGGCAGAAGGTCGTCGAGATAGACGTTGAAAAAGAGGTGCGCACCGCGTTTTTGGACTATGCGATGAGCGTTATCGTATCCCGCGCCCTGCCGGACGTGAGAGACGGGTTAAAGCCTGTCCACCGCCGCATCCTGTACACAATGTTTGAGGCGGGGCTGACCCCCGACAAGCCCTACCGCAAGTCGGTCACCACCGTCGGCGACGTTTTGGGGCATTACCACCCGCACGGCGACGCGTCGGTCTACGACGCGATGGTGAGGCTCGCGCAGAGCTTTTCGCTGAGATATCCGCTGGTGGACGGGCAGGGCAACTTCGGCTCGATTGACGGCGACCCGCCCGCGGCATACCGTTACACCGAGGCGAGAATGAAAAAAATCTCGCTTGAAATGCTGACCGACATCCGCAAGGACACGGTCGATTTTATGCCCAACTTCGACGACAAGAGCCGCGAGCCGACCGTGCTTCCCGCGCGGTTTCCCAACCTGCTTGTAAACGGCTCGTCCGGCATCGCCGTCGGTATGGCGACCGAGATTCCGCCGCACAACCTGTGCGAGGTGATAGACGGCACGATAGCGCTGATGGAAAACCCGGAGCTTGACGCGGACGGACTGATGGAGTACATAAAAGGACCGGATTTTCCGACAGGCGGCGTCATTATGGGAAAAACGGGCATCAGAAACGCCTATCGCACCGGTCGCGGCAAGATTTACGTTCGCGCGCGGGCGGAAATCGAGGAATACCGCGAGGGGAGATTCCGCATCGTCGTCACCGAGATACCGTACGGCGTCAAAAAGAGCGCGCTTATCGAAAAGATAGCGGACGAGGTCAAGGGGGAGCGCATTTTCGGCATTTCCGACATCCGCGACGAGAGCGACAAGGACGGACTTCGCTTTGTAATCGAGCTGAAGCGGGAGGCAAACCCGCAGGTGGTGTTAAACCAGCTTTATAAATACACCGATATGCAGGCGACCTGCTCTGCCATTATGCTCGCGCTTGTAAACAACGTGCCGCGGGTACTCAGCCTTAAAGAGATGCTGGGCGAGTATATCGCCCACCAGAAAAGCGTCATTGTCCGCCGCACGCGGTACGACATTGAAAAGGCGAAGGCGCGCGCGCATATCTTAGAGGGTCTGCTAAAGGCTATCGACTATATCGACGAGGTCATAGAGATAATCAAAAAGAGCGGCTCGATTGCCGAGGCGAAATCGGCGCTTTGCGCGCGCTTTGAGCTGGACGACGAGCAGGCGCAGGCGATAGTCGACATGCGGCTGGGTCAGCTTTCGGGACTGGAGCGGGAAAAGCTGGAGAGCGAATATGCCGAGCTTGAGGCGAAAATTGCCGACCTTAACGACATTCTGGCGCACGACACGCGGGTCGTCGACATAATAAAGACCGATTTGCTTGAAATAAAGCGCAAATACGGCGACGCGCGGCGCACCGAAATCGGCGTCGGCGACATAGGGCTGGAGGACGAGGACCTAATCCCGGTCGAAAGCTGTGTGTTCACGCTGACAAACGCGGGCTATGTCAAGCGCATCCCCGTTTCCGAATACCGCGCCCAGCACCGTGGCGGTACGGGCGTTCGCGGGATGACGACAAAGCAGGAGGACGCGGTGCGGGAGATGTTTGTCGCGTCCACCCACGACACCATCATTTTCTTTACAAACCTGGGTCGCGCCTACCGTGCACGCGGCTTTGAGATAGCGGCGGGCTCGCGCGCATCCAAGGGGGTAAACGTCATAGGGCTTTTGCCGCTGATGTCGGGCGAAAAGGTGACCTCGATGGTCTGCGTGTCCGAGTTTAACAAGGGCGAGTATATGCTGATGGCGACAAGAAACGGCACCGTCAAGAAAACGCCGATGACAGACTATGCCAACATCCGCAAAACGGGCGTTATCGCCATTCTGATCGACGAGGGCGACGAGCTGGAAAAGGTGGTAAAGACGACGGGCGACAGCAACGTCATACTTGTGACCCACGCCGGCAGGGCGATTCGCTTTTCCGAGACGGACGCCCGCCCGATGGGGCGGGTCACCCGCGGCGTGCGGGGAATCCGGCTGGACGACGATGATTTTGTCGTCGGTATGGCGGTCGAGCGCGAGGGCGCGACGCTGCTTTCCATCACCGAAAACGGATACGGCCAGCGCACGCCGATAAGCGAGTACCGGCTTACAAGCCGCGGCGGCAAGGGCGTTTCAAACTACAACGTCACCGATAAGACGGGGGCGGTCGCGGCGGCGGCGGTCACCGAGGGGGAGGGCGACCTTCTGGTTCTGACCTCCGGCGCGTCGGTGCTGCGCACCGCGGTGGACGAGATACCGGTTCTCGGTCGGTCGACGCAGGGCGTGCGCGTCGTCCGGCTGGACGAGGGGGTAAAGATTATAGATATCTCCTTTGCCGAAAAGGAAAAGGACGCGCAAACCGAAACCGAAACGGAAACGGAATAATAAAAAACACATCCCGCAAGGGATGTGTTTTTACTCTTTCCGCATGGGATGTGTTTTTAGACTGCCGGAAAAGAGTGCAGAATTGGTGAAAACGGTCTCGTCAAAGGTACGGCAGAGAGCGTTTTTTTCCGATAGCAAGAAAATTTGTGTCAGGCGGCTCGACGCCGCCTGACACAAAATAAAATCAGAAATCTTTTTTACTGTCGGCAAACTGTTGTTCTTTTTTTATGGTTTAATGTTTTTCTTGCGGTCTGTGCCTTTTCCGACAGTCTCATTATTTAAGCGGGCTTGCAGACTCGCTTGCCCGGATGAGCCGGCGGCTTTACAAGCCTTCTTGCCTGCCTGCGCCAGACGACAAGGAAAATTATAATCTGGACGGCGGCTGTAATCACCCATGACACGGGATAGGAGATGTAAAGCGAGCTGAGCGTGTGAAACTGCGGAATCTGATACACGGTGAACACCCACACCACCCGCAAAACGCAGGCGCCGATAATGGTCGTCACCATCGGAGTGAAGCTGCACCCTATGCCGCGGATGCAGCCGGTCGTCGTCTCCATCACGCCGCAGACGAAATACAGCGGCAGCATAATCCTCAGCCGGGACAGACCGACGGCGATAGCCTCGGGCGAGTCGTCGATGTATATTCCGAGCAGCGTGCGCCCGAAAAACAAAATGGTAAGGCTGAGCGCCAGCCCCACGACGACAACGCAGCCTATGCTGATGCCGGCGATTTTCCGCACCCGCTTGTACTTTCTCGAGCCGAAGTTCTGCCCCGTGAAGTTGAGCGCCGCCTGCGAAAAGGCGAGCATAGCGGTGTATATAAACCCCTCGATGTTGTGCGACGCGGCGTTTCCCGCGACCGCCACGTCGCCGAAGGTGTTGACAGACGACTGTATTATAACGTTCGATATCGAAAACAGCGAGCCCTGAATACCTGCCGGCACGCCTATTTTGAGTATCTTCATAAGCTGGTTTTTGTGAATGCGCATTCTGCGCGGGTCAAAGGCGCAGGCATCGTCTCTCCGTATCAGCTTTATCACCACAAGCACCGCCGCCATGAGCTGGGATATCGTCGTCGCCAGCGCGATGCCCGCGACGTTGAGCTTTACAACCGTCACGAAAAAGACGTTCAAAACCACGTTCAGCACGCCCGCCGACGTAAGATAGATAAGCGGGGAGCGGGTGTCGCCCGCGGCGCGCAGAATCGCCGCGCCGTAGTTGTAGATAAGAATGGGGATAATGCCCGCAAAGTAGATTTTAAGATAGAGCGCCGAAAGGTCGATTATGTTTTCGGGCGAGTTCATCATTTCCAGAAACGTGCGGGAGAAAATAATCCCCACCACGGTCAGAATAACGCCGCTTATCAGCGCCACCGGCATCGTGGTGTGCACCGTCTTTTGCACCTCGTCGTCGTCCTGCGAGCCAAGCCCGTGCGCCACCGCCACGCCCGCGCCGACGGACAGCCCTATAAACAGATTTGTGATGAGGTTGATAAGGTAGCTTGTCGACCCTACCGCCGCCATCGACTCCTTGCCGCAGAACCTGCCGACCACCACAAGGTCGGCGGCGTTGAAAAGAAGCTGTAAAACGCCCGTCGCGATGATGGGCATCGTGTAAAAAATTATCTTTTTAAGCAGCGGACCCCGACACATATCGGTTTTATTATCGCTCATTTGCGCACCTCTGGCTAAATATTATAAGGTACATTATAAATCGCTTAAATCGCAAAGTCAAGAGAAATTTTCGCATTATTGACAAGCTTCAAAAAAGAGTGTATAATGTGTCAAAGGCGATTTTGAACACAATATATCGTAAGGAGAGGAAAATGCCTCCAAAACACAGCTACGGAAACGAAAGCATATCTACGCTGTCCGGCGCGGCGCGGGTGAGAAACAAGCCGTCGGTCATATTCGGCTCGGACGGGCTGGACGGCTGCAAGCACTCTGTTTTTGAAATTATTTCCAACTCAATCGACGAGGCGAGGGAGGGCTACGGCGACAAAATCATCGTCACCGTCTTTGCCGACCACTCGATGGAGGTGGAGGATTTCGGGCGGGGGTGTCCCGTCGGCTACAACAGCAAGGAGCAGCGGTATAACTGGGAGCTTGTATACTGCGAGATGTACGCGAGCGGCAAATACAACAACGCCGCGGGGCAGGGGTATGAGTATTCGCTGGGTACAAACGGGCTGGGCGCCTGCGCCACGCAGTACGCCTCGGAGTATATGGACGTCACCGTCTACCGCGACGGGAAAAAGTATGCGCTTCACTTTGAAAAAGGGGAGAATATCGGCGGACTGTCGGAGCAGGATTCGCACACCCGCCGCACCGGCACCATAACACGCTGGAAGCCCGACCTTGACGTTTTCACCGACATCGCCATCGAGCGGGAGTATTTTGAAAACGTCCTTGAAAAGCAGTCGGTCGTAAACGCCGGGGTCACCTTCATATTGAAATACGAGACGGAAAGCGGCTTTGAAACGGAGGAGTTTTTCTACAAAAACGGCGTGGAGGATTACGTCGCGCAGGCGGTGGGTGACAGCGCGATGACGCCGATTGTAAGCTGGGCGGACGAGAAAAGCGGAAAAGACCGCGCCGACAGGCAGGAGTATCGCGTAAAGCTTGCCTGCTGCTTCACCTTTTCAAACAGGGTGAATTTTACCGAATATTACCACAATTCCAGCTATCTTGCCCACGGCGGCGCGCCGGACAAGGCGCTTAGAAGCGCGTTCACGGCGGAGCTTGACGGCTACCTGCGCGCGGAGGGCAAGTATAACAAAAACGAGAGCAAAATAACCTTTCAGGATATATCGGACTGCCTCTGTTTTGTTTCAAACTGTTTTTCCACACAGGCAAGCTATGAAAACCAGACAAAGCTTGGGGTTACAAACAAGTTCATTCAGGACAGTATGACCGAGTTTTTAAGGAACAACCTTAAAATCTATCTTATAGAAAACCCGCTCGACGCGCAGAAAATAGCAAACCAGATACTTATAAACAAGCGTGCGCGGGAGCGCAGCGAGCGGGAGCGCATCAACATCAAAAAGACGCTGTCGGGAGCGACAGACATTACAAACCGCATCCAGAAGTTTGTCGATTGTGAGACAAAGGACCTGTCGCGCAGGGAGCTTTACATCGTGGAGGGGGACTCGGCGCTCGGCTCCTGCAAGCAGGGCAGGGACGCGTCCTTTCAGGCGATAATGCCGGTTCGCGGCAAGATACTCAACTGCCTTAAAGCGGAGTACGACAGGATTTTCAAAAGCGACATTATAGTCGACCTGCTTAAAATCCTCGGCTGCGGCGTCGAGATAAAGAGCAAAAGCGCCTCAAAGCTGCAAAGCTTTGACATAAACAACCTGCGCTGGAACAAGATAATCATCTGCACCGACGCGGACGTGGACGGGTTTCAGATACGCACGCTGATACTGACGATGCTGTACAGGCTGACGCCGACGCTCATTGAAAAGGGGTACGTCTACATCGCCGAGTCGCCGCTGTTTGAAATAACGGTGCAGGGTAAGGACACGCCGCTTTTCGCCTGGTCGGACAGGGACAAGGACGAAATCGTCAAGGCGCAGGGCGGGAAAAAGTGTACCGTTATGCGCTCAAAGGGGCTGGGTGAAAACGAGCCGGATATGATGTGGCTCACTACAATGAGCCCCGAGACGCGGCGGCTTATAAAGGTGATGCCGGACGACGCGGAAAAGACGGCGCGTATGTTTGATATTCTGCTGGGCGACAACCTTGCCGGCAGAAAGGAATATATCGCCCAAAACGGGCATTTGTATCTGGACGACCTCGATTTATCATAAGGGAAAGCTGAAATGGCAAGAAAGAAAAAGACTGAAAACCGGGAATACGTATACAGCGAGCCGATTTCGCGCTCGATAGTGGAGACGCTTGACACAAACTATATGCCGTACGCGATGAGCGTCATTATGTCCCGCGCGATACCGGAGATAGACGGCTTCAAGCCCGCCCACCGCAAGCTGCTTTACACCATGTACGGCATGGGGCTTATGCGGGGCAGGCAGAAGTCGGCAAACATCGTCGGCGCGACAATGCGCCTCAACCCGCACGGCGACGCCGCGATTTACGAGACGATGGTGCGGCTCACCCGCGGCTACGAGGCGATGCCCTACCCGTTTGTCAACTCAAAGGGCAACTTCGGCAAGTTTTACTCGCGGGATATGGCATACGCCGCCTCCCGCTACACCGAGGCGGGGCTGATGCCCATCTGCCACGAGCTTTTTGACGATATCGACAAGGAGACGGTCGACTTTGTGCCAAATTATGACAATTCGACTGTCGAGCCGACGCTGCTGCCCGTCACCTTTCCCACCATTCTGACAACGCCCAACCAGGGCATAGCTGTCGGTATGGCGTCGAACATCTGTTCGTTTAATCTGGGCGAGGTGTGCGACACGGTTATCGAGTACGTCAAAAACCCGGAGCATCGGCTGACCCTCACCATGCCCGCGCCCGATTTTTCGGGCGGCGGACAGATACTGATGAACAGCTCGCAGATAGAGCAGGTTTATGAAACGGGGCGGGGGAGCATCCGGATACGCGCCAAATACGAGCTGGGGCAGAACAGCATCACGGTGACCGAGATTCCCTACACCGCCACAATCGAGGCGATAATCGACAAGATAGTCGAGCTTGTAAAGGCGGGAAAGCTGAAGGAGGTCGCCGACGTCAAGGACATGTCGGACAAGACGGGACTGCGGCTGCTTATCGAGCTTAAAAGGGGCAGCGACGCCGAGCGGGTGATGGCAAAGCTTCTGAAATCGACGCCGCTGGAGGACAGCTTCGGCTGCAACTTCAACGTGCTTGTCGGCGGAACGCCGCGGGTGATGGGCGTTAAGGAGATACTGGACGAGTGGCTGGCGTTTCGCACCGAGTGCATCAAGCGGCGCGCCTATTTCAGCTTGAACCGTGCCAAACAACGGCTGCATCTGCTCTGCGGACTGAAGCTCATTCTGCTGGATATTGACAAGGCGATAAAGATTGTCCGCGAGACGGAGCACGACGACGAGGTGGTGCCGAACCTTATGATAGGCTTCGGGGTGGACGAGACGCAGGCGGAATATATCGCCGAGATAAAGCTGCGCCACCTGAACCGCGAGTATATCATAAAGCGGCTGGACGATATCGAAAAGCTGGAAAACGAGGTGGAGGAGTTAAACGCCCTGCTTTCCGACCGGAAAAAGCAGCGTCAGCTGATAATCGACGATATGCGGCGGATTAAAAAGCAGTACCCCTGCGAGCGCAGAAGCGAGCTTGTGTATGACGACGCAAGTCGGGAGGTAAGCGCCGCGGAGCATATTGAAAACTACCCTGTCACGTTGTTTTTGTCCCGCGAGGGGTATTTCAAAAAGATAACGCCCCAGTCGCTTCGTATGAACGCCGTCCAGAAGTACAAGGACGGTGACGGACCGCTCACACAGATTGAGACGGGCAACGCGGACGAGCTGATTTTCTTTACCGACAGGCAAAACGCCTACAAGACCCGCGCCTGCGAGTTTGACGACTGCAAGGCGAGCGCGCTCGGCGACTACGTCTCGGCGAAGCTTTCAACGGAGCAGGACGAGACGGTCGTCGGTATGGCGGCGGCGGGAGACTGGAGCGGCTGTATGCTGTTTTTCTTCCAAAACGGCAGGATTGCCAAGGTGCCGCTTGAAAGCTATAAGACGCAGACCAACAGGCGGCGGCTCGTCGGCGCGTTCTGCGGCAAATTCCCGCTGGCGCGCGCCCTCTGCGTGCGGGAGGAGGGCGACTTTGTCCTGACCGCCTCAAACGGCAGGACGCTGATACTGAACACCGCGCTTATCCCGCTTAAAACGACCAAAAGCACGCAGGGCGTGATAGCGTTTTCGCTGCGGGGCAAGGCGGTCGTCGAAAGGGTGGAAGCTCTTGCCGACTCGCCGATAGCGAACGTGAACTACTACCGCACCAAGTCCGTCCCCGCCGCGGGACACAATTTGAGGGACAGCGATTTGAAAGAGCCGCATCAGCAAAACCTGTTCTGACACAAAGCCTCCGCTTTGGCGGGGGCTTTAATGTTTCACGTGAAACATTAAGCTTTGGGGTGTTTCACGTGAAACTTTTTTAAAAATAAGTAAAAACTCTTTATTTTTACAGTCGGCTGTGGTAAAATAATCTGTGCGGTGAAAATCGCAGATTTGAAAAACGGGAGAACAGATGGGAAAGATAATTTCGGTAGTAAACCAAAAAGGCGGCGTCGGCAAGACGACCACCACCGTAAACCTCGCGTGCGCCGTGGCGGAGGCGGGAAGGCGTGTGCTGCTGTGCGATATGGACAGTCAGGCAAACGCGTCGTCAAGCTACGGAATTATCCAGAAAAACCTGAGTCTCAGCGTCTACGACCTGCTTATAAACGCGGCGGACGTCAAGGAGACGATAGTGTCGACGCCTTATTTCGGCGTGGACGTGCTTCCCGCGCACATCGACCTTGCGGGCGCGGAGATTGAGATGGTGGTGCTGGAAAACCGCGAGTATCTGCTTAAAAACGCGCTCAACAGGGTGCGCCATCTGTACGACTATATCTTTATAGACTGCCCGCCCTCGCTCGGCTTGCTCACGCTCAACGCGCTTGCGGCAAGCAACACGATACTGATACCAATCCAGCCGGAGTATTTCGCGCTGGAGGGCGTCTCAAAGCTGATAAACACGGTGCGGCAGGTGAAAAAGCAGATAAATCCGTCGCTTGAGCCGGAAGGCGTTTTGCTGACCATGTACGACGGGCGGCTGAACCTCACCTTGCAGGTGGCGGGGGAGGTCAAAAAGTATTTCGGCGACAGGGTGTATAAAACCGTGATACCGCGAAACGTGCGGCTGAGCGAAGCTCCCAGCCACGGTATGCCGGCGCTCGTTTACGACCGGTATTCCCGCGGCTCGCTTACATACAGGGAGCTTGCAAAGGAATTTTTGGCAAATCAGGGGGAAAAGATATGAAAAAAAAGGGACTGGGAAAAGGGCTTGACGCGCTTTTTGAGGAAAACGCCTTTGACATATCCGAAAAACCGATAAACGAGCTTGCGCTTGTCGATATCGAGCCGGACAGAAACCAGCCCCGCCGCGATTTTGACGACGCCGCCTTGCAGGCTCTTTCAAAATCAATCGAGCGGCACGGCGTGATATCTCCGCTTATCGTAACGCCGATAGGGGAGGGCAGATACCGCATTATCGCGGGCGAGCGCCGCTGGCGCGCCGCAAAGCTCGCCGGGCTTGAAAGGGTGCCGGTCATCGTCCGCGAGTGCGAAAGCGAGCGGATATCGGAGATTTCCCTTGTGGAAAATTTACAGCGGGAGGATTTAAACCCGCTTGAGGAGGCTTTTGGCTACAAGCGGCTGTGCGAGGTCTACGGGCTGTCGCAGGAGCAGGCGGCGCAGGCGGTTTCAAAGTCGCGCAGCGCCGTCGCAAACGCGATGCGGCTGCTTTCGCTTCCCGAACAGGCGCAGGACTACCTGCGCACGGGCGAGCTTACGGCGGGACATGCCCGCGCGCTGCTCTCGCTTGAAAAAGAGGACGATATAATGCTTGCCGCAAACAAAATAATCGCGGACGAGCTTTCCGTCCGCGCGGCGGAGCAGCTTGTAAAAAAGATGAAGGAGCAGCCGAAAGCCCCGAATCGGCAAAGCCCGGAGGTTATGCTCGCGCTTTCCGCGCTGGAGTCGCGCGCGCAGAGCGGCACCGGCAGCAAGGTCAGGATAAAACACTCCGCCTCCAACAGGGGCAGGATAGAAATATTTTACAATTCGACGGCGGAGCTTGAAAAGCTTATAGATAAGCTGTCGTAGAAAGGGGTAAAAAGTGGCTTTCAGACGCAAAAAAGAGAAAATAAGCGGGCAAAGTACCGAAACAACCCCCGCCCCGCAGGCGGAAAGCGATAAGCCGCGCGGCGCCGAGGTCGTACAGTTTGAAAAAAACATAAAAACGCTGTGGATTTACACCACCCTTTTTTGCCTGTTCGCGCTGGCGCTTATCGTGATATCGTCGGTGATACAGGGCAGAATAAACAGCAAGGCGGAGTATTATCAGGACAGGTATGAGGACGCGCAGACCTCCAACCGCTCCACCATCAAGAACATCCAGGATGAAAACGCGGCGTTAAAGCGGGATTTGGAGGCGGCGCAGGCTGAAAGCAAGGAGCTTACCGCCGCGGCGGAGACGGACGGCGAGCTTATAGGCGGCGCGGCGGGCGCGCTTGAAAACGCCGAGTATATCGCCTCGGCTCAGCGCCTGCTTTTGAGCGGCGACAGGCAGGGCGCGAAAATCGAGCTTGACAAGGTGGACGCGAACAGTCTATCAAACCCGCTTCGCGACATATATTTGGATATACAGCAAAGGCTTCAATGATGAAAAAAGTGACGATATACAGCGACGGCGCATGCTCGGGAAACCCGGGTCCGGGCGGCTTTGGCACAATACTGGTGTACGGCGGCGCGGAAAAATGCCTGAGCGCGGGCTTTCGCGCCACCACCAACAACCGTATGGAGCTGATGGGCGCGATAGAGGGGCTGGAGGCGTTAAAGGAGAGCTGCGAGGTGGAGCTTGTCAGCGACTCCAAATACCTCTGCGACGCGGTGAACCTCGGCTGGCTTGAAGGCTGGAAGGCGCGCGGCTGGAAAAAGGCGGACAAGTCGCCCCTGCTCAATATCGAGCTGTGGCAGCGGCTGGACGCCCAGCTTTCCCGCCACAGGGTGACCTTTACCTGGGTCAAGGGACACAGCGGTCACCCCTACAACGAGCGATGCGACAAAATGGCGGTGGAGCAATACCGCAAATTCCAGAAGGGAAGTGTTTAAGATGGAAAAGAGATTTGTATATGCGGACAACGCGGCGACCACCCGCGTCCGTCCCGAGGTGCTGGCAAGGATGCTGCCCTATTTCACCGAGGTGTACGGCAACCCGTCCGGCTTGTATTCCGTCTCGCGCGACGCGGCGGTGGAGCTTGACAGGGCGCGGGCGAAAATAGCGGGGCTTTTGAACTGCGAGGCGCGGGAGATATATTTCACCTCCGGCGGCAGCGAGAGCGACAACGCCGCGATAGCGGGAATCGCGAGAAAGCGCGGGCGCGGGCATATAATCACGTCTAAAATCGAGCATCACGCGGTGCTGAACACCGTAAAAGCTCTTGAAAAAGAGGGCTTTTCGGCGACCTACGTCGATGTGGATGAAAACGGAATAATAAAGCTGGACGAGCTTAAAAAGGCGATACGGGACGACACCATTTTGATAACGGTGATGTACGCCAACAACGAAATAGGCACAATCCAGCCGATAAAAGAGATAGGAGAGCTTGCGCGCGCGCATAAAATTCCGTTCCACACCGACGCCGTGCAGGCGGCGGGGCATCTGAATATAGACGTTCGCGCGGAAAATATAGATATGCTTTCCCTTTCGGCGCACAAGTTCGGCGGACCTAAGGGCTGCGGCGTGCTGTACGTTCGCCGCGGGGTCAACCCGCGCCCGCTCATTTACGGCGGCGGGCAGGAGAGCGGCAGGCGCGCCGGCACAGAAAATCTCGCCTCCATTGTCGGTATGGCGGAGGCGCTGGAGCTTTCGCTGTCGGGGCTGGAGCAGAAAAACGCGCGGGTGACCGAAATGCGGGACAGGCTGATTGACGGGATACTCAAAATCCCCTACACCCGCTTAAACGGCGACAGAACCCGCCGCCTTCCCGGCAACGTCAACGTGTCGGTCGAGTACATCGAGGGCGAAAGCCTCATCCTGCTGCTCGACCTCAACGGTATCTGCGCGTCCAGCGGCTCGGCGTGTACCACAGGCTCGCTCGACCCGTCCCACGTCCTGCTGGCGCTCGGGCTTTCGCACGAGGTCGCGCACGGCTCGCTGCGGCTGACTATCAACGATGAAACGACAGACGACGATATAGACTATATTCTTGACACTCTCCCCCGCGTTGTCGACAGGCTCCGCGCCATGTCGCCCGTCTGGGAGAGACGTCCCGAGTAAGAAAGGAAAATCATTATGTACAGTGAAAAGGTTATGGAACATTTTGCCAATCCGCGCAACGTCGGCGAGATAGAAAATGCGGACGGCATAGGCGAGGTCGGAAACGCCAAGTGTGGGGACATTATGCGGATGTACCTCAAAATCGACGACAACAGGATAACGGACGTTAAGTTCAAAACGTTCGGCTGCGGCGCGGCGGTGGCGACAAGCTCGATGGCGACGGAGCTTATCAAGGGCAAGACGCTGGACGAGGCGCTCAGTCTTACCAACAAGGCGGTTATCGAGGCGCTGGACGGACTGCCGCCCGTCAAGGTACACTGCTCGGTGCTGGCGGAGGAGGCGGTGAAAGCCGCGATTAAGGACTATTACGACAAAAACGGCATTGAAAACGACCTTGACGCGTCGTCCTGCTCGTCCTGCTGCGGCTCATGCGGCGCGGAGAGTGAAAAGTGAGGCGTTTTGTCGCCGCGGCGGCGTCGCTTATGATGCTTCTTTCGGTTTTTTCCTGCGCGCCGGACAACATTGTGACGCCAAATACGCCGGAAAATCCCTCAAGCACGACCGAGCCGACGCCCGAGCCGACCCCCGAGCCGCAGACGCCCGAAACGACCGAGCCGGACGCTGCCGACGAGCAGCTGACGGCGGGCGCGCAGTATCTTAAAGACAAGGCGGAAAACACCGGCGTGAAGCCGACGCTGGACGTTGACGGCACCGGCTTTACCGATTTTAAGACGCCGCAGCTTTCGGGCGTGACGCTCAGCTTTTTCACCTGGGCGGACAGCGCGTTTTCGGCGGGTGAGCTTGACGAGAAGGGCTGGCTTGACGCGCTCAAAAAGGAGTACGGACTGACGCTCAAATACGATCTGCGGCAGGACGACCTGCTCTATTCGTCCCAGCTTATCGCCCAGCGCGCGGGGCGGCAAAACGACCTTATAAGCGCGCGGGTAAACGATTTTGCGGCGGCTCTGCCGCTCATGCAGAGCGCGCAGGAGCTGGTGCGCTTTGGCGACAACAGCCCCGCGTCCGGGCGGGTGTTTTCGCTGACCGGGAGCAGGCTGTTTGCCCCCCGCGGCTTTTGCCGCGTTCTGTGGTACAACAAGTCGCTTGCGGCGCAGACCGACCCGTTTGAGAGCTATCGCGCGGGCGGGTGGACGACAGAGACGATGACCTCCGCTTTCGGCAATCTTGCGGCGGGAAATCGGCTTATCGAGTGTAAAAACTGGCTGCCGTTCGGCTCGGCGCAGATACAGGCGAGCGGCGCGACGGAGGGCGGCTACGCGATGCTTTTGACAGACGAGCGGGTGATAGGCTCGTTTGCGGCGTTCGGCGAGCTGTTCAACCGTGAAAACTACACCGCCTCCGGCGATTTCAGCTTTGAAAAGGGCAACACCGTGATGTGCTTTGCCGACACGCCCGCTGTGGGCGAGGGGGTCAAGGTCGGCTGGGCGCCCGTTCCCAAGCTCGGGCAGGACGGCAGGTACGTCGGCGAGCTTTGCGGAAGCGGGTTCGGTCTCTCCGCGACCGTTTCGGACGCGCGGCGGGGCGCGGCGTCGGCGTTTATCTCGCTATGGTGCGCGCGCGCGGCGGAAAGCCGGAGCGACACGCTTATTTACAAGCTCGGACTCACGCCGACCGAGGCGGACGCATATCTTTCGTTTAGTGAGACGGACGGCGGCATTTACAGCGCGGACGGCGAGGTCTCGGCGGTGTTTGACGCGGCGAGTATGCCGGTAGAGCTTTACGGCACGCCCGAGACGGTGTTTAACAAATTCGGCGCGGCGTTTATCCGCACCGATATGATAAACAAGAGGTACAGATGAGACTTATCTGCGTGGGAGACGTCGTCTCGTCGGCGGGCGTTTCCGTTTTAGAGCGGACGCTGCCCCGCCTGCGGCGGGAGTACCGCGCCGACGTTGTTATTGTCAACGGCGAAAATTCGGCGGACGGCAACGGCATTACCGAGCGGTCGTACAGCGCCGTGATGGCGGCGGGGGCGGACGTTGTGACGGGCGGCAACCACTCGTTTCAGCGCCGCGGGGCGGAGCGTCTGCACGACGAGCAGAAGCGGCTTATCCGCCCCGCCAACCTGCGCGGCTGTACCGCCGGACGCGGCGAGCTTATTCTGGACACGGGCAGAAGCCGCCTGCGGATTGTAAGCCTTTTGGGCTCGCTTTTTATGAAGGACGCGGACAACCCCTTTGAGTATGCCGAGCGGCTTGAGAGCGGCGTTATAACGGTAATCGACTTTCACGCCGAGGCGACAAGCGAAAAACGCGCGCTCGGCTTTTTTCTGGACGGCAAAGCGGCGCTTGTCTACGGCACGCACACCCACGTTCAGACGTGCGACGCGCAGATTTTGCCGCAGGGTACGGGGTATATCACCGATATCGGTATGACGGGCGTGAAAAACTCCGTCATCGGCAAGACGACGGAGGGCTGCGTGCATAATTTCAGATACCCCGAGCAAAAGGTGAGGGTGAGCGACGCTTCGGGCGAGGGCATTCTGTGCGGCATTTTCGCCGAGATTGACGACAAAAGCGGAAAATGCGTCGCCATCGAGCGCGTTTGTGTTGACAACGCGGCGGCGGTGTGATAAAATCTTTTGTGTATTTATTCGCCGGTGTGGCGGAACTGGCAGACGCCCGGGACTTAAAATCCCGTGGTAGCAATACCGTACCGGTTCGAGTCCGGTTACCGGCACCACGTCGGAGCAAAGTCCGCTTTGCTCCGACGCTTTTTATTGCCTACGGCTAAAAAAGCGTCATCCGCCCGCTCCCTTGCTCCTCCTTTCCGCGAAACGCTCACTTCGTTCAAGCATTTCACGGTATTCGCGCCTGCGGCGCAGGGTAAAGTCCGCTTTGCTCCGACGCTTTTTATTGCCTACGGCTAAAAAAGCGTCATCCGCCCGCTCCCTTGCTCCTCCTTTCCGCGAAACGCTCACTTCGTTCAAGCATTTCACGGTATTCGCGCCTGCGGCGCAGGGTAAAGTCCGCTTTGCTCCGACGCTTTTTATTGCCTACGGCTAAAAAGCGTCATCCGCCCGCTCCCTTGCTCCTCCTTTCCGCGAAACGCTCACTTCGTTCAAGCGTTTCACGGACAATCCCTCCGTCAAAGCCTGCGGCTTTGACACCTCCCTTTACACAAGGGAGGCTAAAATTGCGCCTATAGCTTCGACTTCCTTTAAAGGCCCCCTATAACAACCACGAAATACTCGAACGAAGTGAGTATTTCGTGGAGAGGAGAGACAGCGGAGTATGCAATGTTTT
>CANQVN010000010.1 GCA_947627315.1 uncultured Clostridia bacterium
CATCGCGTATTTTTTATGAGCGGCGACAATGATCTTTATGTTCACTACATCGACCCTTCCTTTTTGAAAACGACGGCGACGGTCTTGAAAAGAATTTTCAAATCAAGCCACAAATTCCACTCGCAGATATACTGCGTGTCCAGCCGCACGACCTCCTCAAAATCGGTTATGTTGCTGCGTCCGTTGACCTGCCACATACCGGTAATTCCCGGCTTTATCGCAAGCCGCGCGCGGTGGTGAAGCTCATATTTTTCCCACTCGTCCACCGTGGGCGGACGAGTGCCGACAAGGCTCATATCCCCTTTAAGCACATTGAAAAACTGCGGGAATTCGTCCAGGCTCAAATCTCTGATAAACTGCCCGACGCCCTTCTTTTTCCTGCCGTCCGGCAGGATTTTGTTGCCGATGATGCGCGGGTCGAACTCCATTTTGAACATCCTATCGTCCTTGACGCGGTTTTGCTCCATAAGCTCCTTTTTAAGCCCGTCCGCGCCCATGACCATGGTGCGGAATTTATACATCTTGAACCGCTTGCCGTTTTTGCCGACCCGCTCCTGCGAAAAGAAAATCGGTCCGGGCGACGAAAAGTAGATTACAGGCGCAAGAAAGATAAATATAATCCCCGTCATAACGCAGCCCAAAGCCCCGCCGAGAATGTCGCCCGCGCGCTTTATAAAGCTTTGCAGCGTGTTGGCGTAATTTATGCTGGTGGTAAGGACCGTGTATCCGTTCACCTTTTCGACAAGCTGCTTTCTGCCCAGCCTGTCCGCATCGACGTTCAGCCGCTCGTGGACGGTGACGCCCATCAGCGCGAACCTGTCAATCAAATCCTGATAGGGCGCGGGGTTTGTAAAAGCGGTGAACACCTCGTCCACCCACTCGTGACAGACGTATTCTATCACGTTGTCCGCGCCTGCGACAACGGGAACGCCCTCTATGACGCTGCCCGTCATATCCCTGTCCGCTATCGCTATGCCGGTGAGCGACACCGCGTCGTAATTATTCTGCAAAAGCCCCGCGACAACGTCCCGCGCAAGGTCGCTTGTCGTCACCGCCAGCATCGAGCGGCGGTGCTTTGAGCTGTGATTGTGGACGATGGCATACTTGCGCCAAATCCGTACAAGATAAGAGGTGATAAGATATATCACCGACATCAAAAACAGCGTTACGCGCGAATACTCATAGCTCTCCTGTATCGAAAAGAGGTATAAAACCGCGAGGAAAAACACGGCGAGCGTCTGCTTGAACGTCTCCGCAAATTCCTTGTAATTGCTCCGCCTGACAACGCCGTTGAGCGTGCCGAGCAGAAACATACCGACAAGATCCGCTATAGTCACAAAAATAGCCATACCGCGGTAAAGCTGCGTCCCGTACGGGTTTACAAAACCGTGGCGTATAATATACGAGAGTATAAAAGAAAAGTGCAGACACGCAAGGTCGAGCGCGAGAAAATCCACGTGCTTTGCCCAGCCGTTCGATTTTTTCTTATACATTGGCTATCCCCTTTTTCGATTTGTCACGCCTGTTCGGGCGAAATCGACTCCCCATTGTCAGTTTCAAGAATGAAGCTCTCTATTTTCTTGGCGGCGCGGTCAAGGTCGTAAACGTAGTACCACACGCCGTTCATCATCTTTCCGTTTTCGGCAAGGTCGTCTGTCGGCAGTCCCAGCATCTCAAATTTAAGCTCGCTCTTGTTGGACGCAGCCCAGCTTACTATCGACAGTATTTCGCTGTCGGTAAGCGACGAGGTACACTCTTTAAGCACCATTCTGATAAGCTCGGGGTATTTGGTAACGCTGAGCGACTTCACGTCGTCGTACATCGCCATCAAAACCTCGCGCTGCCTGCCGCCGCGCTGCACGTCCCCATCGACGTGGCGGACGCGGCAATACGCCACAGCCTGTCCGCCCGTAAGGTGCTGCATGCCCGTACCCTCAATCTCCTCACAGTCTATGCCTATTTTCTGCATATACGGTATATAGTTTGCGTTTATATCGCGAAGCTCCGCCGCGCTGATATCGATATCCACCCCGCCGACATAGTTGACTATGTTGGCAAGCGCCCAGAAATTGGCGGTAATATAATCTGTAATATTTAAGTTAAAAGCGTTGTTAATGGTGTTAATCGCAAGCTCCGCGCCGGCTGAAATGCCGCCGTTATTGTCCGTCCAGCCGAAAATGTAGGCGTGGGTAATCTTGTCCTTCCCGTGTCCCGCGATATCGACGTAGGTGTCCCTTGCAATGGAGGTCATCTTAATCTTTTTATGGGCGCGGTCTATAGTGAGTATCATAATAGCGTCCGACCGGCTGGGCTCGGTTTTGGAGCGTGAATCGATGCCGAACAGCGCGATGTTGGTGACCTCCTTGTCACCGAACACGTCGTGCGCCGTCTGCGGGACGGTGGGGTTTATCGGCGTGCCTTTTGATATCGCCCCGAAAAAGTAACGGTAAATACCAAAGCAGGCAAACGACAGCACGAGCGCCACGGCGACAAACGACGTGGCGGCTACCGCGACCCCCCTTTTCAGCGTCTTTTTGCTTTTGTAAAACTTCTTACTGTATATATTGTAATTCTTTTTTGGCATAATTTCCTCACAAGAATAATTTTTGATATTATACAACTTTTATCGGATAAAGTCAATATTGCAGGCGATTTTCGGTCTATATCTTATATATGTTTTAAAGAGTCCGAAACGTTGCATTTTTTTCAAATTTTTTTAAAATTATTTATCTGCGACTTGTGTTGCATTTTAATAGTTTATATGGTAGAATTTTTTATTATACATTGAAGGAGAAAAATATATGTACGACTGGCTTATCGTCGGCGCGGGACTTTACGGCGCGACCTTTGCGCGGCAGATGACGGCGTCCGGCAGGCGCTGTCTTGTAATAGACAAGAGAGACCATATCGCGGGCAATATTTACACCGAGCAGGTGGAGGGGATAAACGTCCACCGCTACGGCGCGCATATCTTTCACACCTCCGACAAAGAGGTGTGGGACTATGCAAACCGCTTTGCGGAATTTAACAACTACGTCAACAGCCCCGTCGCAAATTTCAGGGGTAAGCTTTACAATATGCCCTTTAATATGAACACGTTTTACCAGATGTGGGGGGTTACCACCCCCGCCGAGGCGGAGGCGAAAATAGAGGAGCAGAAAAGACAGAGCGGCATCACCGAGCCGAAAAATCTGGAGGAGCAGGCAATCTCGCTTGTCGGGCGGGATATTTACGAGACGCTGGTCAAGGGCTACACCGAAAAGCAGTGGGGGCGTCCCTGCACGGAGCTTCCCGGCTTTATCATAAAGCGGCTGCCCGTCCGCCTGCGCTTTGACAACAACTATTTTAACGACAGATATCAGGGCATTCCCGTCGGCGGCTACACCGCGATGGTGGAAAGGATGCTGGAGGGGGCGGACGTTCGCCTCGGGTGCGACTTTTTTGAAAACCGTAGGGAATTTGAGGATATATCGGAGCACATTTTATATACAGGCTGTATCGACAGCTTTTACGGTTACAAATTCGGCGCGCTGGAATATCGCAGCCTGCGGTTTGACACTGAGGTTCTGGATGAGCAAAATCACCAGGGCGTGGCGGTCGTAAACTACACCGATGTAACCCCCGCCTACACCCGCATAATCGAGCATAAGCACTTTGAGTTCGGTACCCAGCCCAAAACGGTTATTACAAAGGAATATTCGGTAAAATGGGAGCGCGGAATGGAGCCGTACTACCCTGTAAACGACGACAAAAACGCCGCGCTTTATCAAAAGTACGCCGCGCTTGCCGAAAATGAGAAAAAGGTTATTTTCGGCGGCAGACTGGGCGAATATAAGTATTACGATATGGACAAGGTCATCCGCGCGGCACTCGACCGCGCCGCAAAGTATGAATAAGCCGCTGATAAGCGTTATACTGCCGATCTACAACGTAGAGCGGCAACTTGAGCGCTGTCTTGACAGCCTGCTGAGCCAGACCTACGGTAATCTCGATATTGTCGCGGTGGACGACGGCTCGCCCGACAGGTGCGGTAAAATCTGCGATAAATATGCAAAAAAGGACAGCCGCGTGCGGGTTATCCATCGGGAAAACGGCGGCGTTTCCGCCGCGCGCAACAGCGGCGTTGCCGCGGCGCTCGGGGAGTATATCGCGTTTGTCGACCCGGACGACTACGTCGAGCGGGATTTTATCGAATTTCTCTATAACCTGCTTACCCAAAACGACGCGGACATTTCCGCCTGCGGCGCGGTGGAGGTATATTTTTCGGGAAAAACAGCCCCGCAGACGCAGGACACCGCCCTGCACGTGATGGACGCGCACGAGGCGCTGGAGCGGATGTGCTACAACGACGGATTTTACGTGACGCTGTGGGACAAGCTATATAAAAGGGAGCTGTTTTCCGGCATATATTTTACCGAGGGCAAGCTGTTTGAGGACACGGGAACGACCTACAAGCTGGTGGACAGGGCAAACCGCATCGCCGTAAAATGCGAGCCGAAATACAACTACGTGCTTTACGACCAGTCGATAACAAACAGCCGCTTTAACGAAAAAAAGCTGGACTACGTTGAAATGGCGGACGAGATGGCGGATTTTATAACCGAAAAATATCCCGACCTTCGCCCCGCCGCCGAGCGCAAGCGGATGCACGCCTGCTTTTCGACGCTGACTCAGCTTGTAAACTCCGGCGTGCGGGACAGGCGCGTCGAAAAAATGCTCACCGGCAGGATAAAAGAGCTTAAAGGCGGCGCGCTGCGCGACCCGCGCACACCCAAAAGGGACAAGCTGGCGATAATGTCGCTGGGGTTTGGCTTCGGCTTCTTTGCGACTGTGTGGAAAATATATCTCAAGCTGAAAAAGGGGTAATATATGGCAGAGAAAATGCTTGTCGGCTACATTCAGGAAGGCGTTCACAGCGGGATTGACAAATACCTTTTGGCTTTTGCAGAGGCGGCGTTCGAGTGCGGCGCGTCTCTTGACTTTCTGACAGACAGCGTATCTGCTCCGCTTGAAAAAAAGCTTTCGGGGTGGGGCTTCGGGCTGATAGAGGTGCCAAGCCTTAAAAACCCCGTAAAGCAGTACCGCGCAATTAAAAAAATCCTGCGTGAGGGCGGGTACGACGCGGCGTATTTCAACATATCCGAGGCGTTTAACTGCTTAGGGCTGCTTGCGGCAAAATCGGCGGGCATACCCTATCGGATAGCTCACTGCCACTCCGCGGGGGTAGACAGACAGAATAAATACGTCCGCGCGGCGCGGCACGCTTTGCACATTATGTTCCGCCCGATTGTCTCCCGCGTTGCAACGCGGCGGCTTGCTTGCTCGTCTGTCGCGGCAAAATGGATGTTTGACAAAGACAGCGAAATGGTATATAATTCTGTAAGCAGCGACAAGTTTCGCTATAATCCGCTTGAGCGCCAAAGGATGCGAGAGGAGCTCGGCATATCGGAAAACGCGCGCGTATACATCCATATCGGGCATTTTTGCTATGCCAAAAACAATTTTTTTCTGATGGATATTATGAAAAGCGTGCTGGAGCGGGACAAAAGCGCTCTGCTTTTGTGCGTCGGCTGCGGCGTGGATTTTGACGCGGTGAAGGACTACGCGCAAAAGCTCGGAATATCGGACAGCGTGCGCTTTCTGGGCGTGAGAGAGGACGTTGCCGCGCTGCTGAGCGCCGCCGATGCGTTTGTATTCCCCTCCCGGTTTGAGGGGCTGGGGATAGTCTGCGTCGAGGCGCAGTTTTCGGGACTTTGCTGTTTTGTATCAGACGTCGTGCCGCAAGAGGCAAAAATAACGGACGACGTTGTCTTTTTGCCGCTCGGAGACCCCGATTTGTGGGCGGCGGCTATGACGGAAAACACCTCCCCCCGCGCGGCGTGCCGCCCGCTGCCGGAGGCAGTCCGAAATTACGATATCAACAACCAAAAGCAAAAGCTTACGGACATACTGAAAGGCAATAAATAATAAATGGAAAACTTTTACATAAAAACCCGCAGCTTTGACAAATACGGCACGCTGATATTCAGCCTGCTCTTTATGACGGTCGGGTTTTTGCAGGCAAGCTCAATCACCTTCGGCAAAATAATCATTTCGATTGTCCAGTGGCCCGCCGTGTTTTTGGGGTTGGCTCTGCTGCTCTGTCGGCTTATAAGCTTTAAGCATTATCTCAAAACGCGCGGCATATTGCTGCTTGTCGCCTTTGCTTTAAGCTACGCGTTGTCCTCGCTGTGGACTATACGCTACGGCTACTATGAAAACATCCGGTTTCTGGTGTTTATGACCTTTCAGTTCGGACTGCTGTACGCGACGGATGCAAATGAGAACCCTGCGGAAAGCCGCCGCAGGCTTGTTATCTGCGCATACTGGTATATCGCGTGCGCGGCGCTGCTGTCGCTTATCAGCTTTGGCTTTATGGCGGCGGGCTATACCAGGATATTCTACCCGCCCGCCGGCGCGGAGGGACCTATCTATTACTACGGGTTTATGAACGGCAGGCTGTTCGGCGCATATTGGGACCCCAATATCGCCGCGGCAATCGCTGTCGTAGCGACGCTGCTGTCGCTCGGGTTTATGATAAAATCGCGGAGCATACCCGTGAAAATTTTAAATGCCTGCAACATCGTTTTGCAGGTGTGCTACGTCACGTTTTCCGATTCGCGCACAGGCAGGCTCTGCCTTATCGCGGGGGTGACGGTGCTGGCGCTGCTTGCCGCGCCCAAGAAAAAGTTTTTTGAAGGCATGGCGGCTCGGGTTACGGCGTGCGTCGCCGTTATCGCGGTGTCAGTCGCCGCGGCATACCTCGCGCCCGTTATCATCAAAAACACATACGTCGACATTGTGACCTCCCGCCCGCACACGCAGGAAGAAAGCGAGGACGGCGACGATTCGACCGACAGTGAGAGCGAGCAAAGCCCCGATATAATCGGCGATCGCGGGTATGATATGTCGCAGGACATTTCAAACAGGCGGTTTGACATCTGGCGCGGCGCGGTCGAGATATTTGAGACGTCCCCCGTTTTGGGCGTCAGCCGCGCGAACATACTGCCATACGTTGACGACAATCTGCCCGATTCCTATCTTATAAACAACGACTATATGCGCTTTGAAAGTATGCACAATATGTATTTTGAGATACTTGCAAGCCAGGGCGGGCTGGGAATAATCCTGTTTGTCGCGTTTATAATATCGGTTATAATCGGGCTTATCAAAAATGCAAAATATATATGGCAAAGCGAGCATTTTCCGCTGTTCGCGCTGATTTTAAGCATCGCCGCGGCGGAGTTTACGGCGTCGCTTGTCATGGCGGAGGTGGTTTACGTCACCTCGCCCATCTCGACGCTGTTCTGGCTGGCGCTGGGATGCATAAACCATCATATATCGTGCCACCGCGCACAGAAAGAGGAAAAATGAAAACTCTGAGTATATCGGTCGCGGCTTACAATATGGAAAAGCTCATCCGGCAGAACCTCGACTCGTTTGTATCATCCCCCGTTGCCGCCGATATAGAGGTGCTTGTTATAAACGACGGGTCGAAGGACAAAACCGCCGACATTGTGCGTGAGTACGAGCAGAAATACCCCGACACCGTAAAGCTTATAGACCAGCAAAACGCGGGACCGGGCTCCACCGTCAACCGAGGTATGGAGCATGCGTCGGGCAGGTACTTTCGCATGGTGGACGCGGACGACTGGGTGGGCGACGGGTTTGAAAGCTATGTAAACGCGCTCAAAAAGACGGACGTCGATATGGTGGTGACAAACTACACCTGCGTCGACGACAAGACGGGGCAGACCCGCCGCGAGAAGGTGGCGGGGCTTGAAAGCGGCAGAGAGCTTGATTTTACCGCCGTCTGTTCAGACCTTTTTCTCGATATGCACTCCGTCACCTTTCGCACCGATATATTAAAGAAAAACAACATCCGCCTGTTCAACGGATTTTATACCGACGTGCAGTATCTGCTTTTCCCCTGCCCCTACGTCAAAACGGTGCTCTATCTTGACTGCGACGTGTATATGTACCGCGTCAGCCTCACGGGGCAGAGTATGTCCGCGCCCAGTATGCAGCGCAACATACAGATGCACGACGATATGCTCTTTTCAATCGCGGCGCTTTACAACGCCGTTAAAGACACGCAGCCGGAGTGCGCCGCGTATATCTTAAAAAAGCTTGTTTACATCTCCGGCACAGAGCTTGGAACGCTTTTGTCGTTTGAGCCGTCAAAGGAGACAAAGCAAAAGCTTTTTGACTATATCGCGCGGCTGAAAAGCGCATGTCCTGAGGCATACGCCGGCTTTTGCCGCTATAAAACGGCGCGCGCGCTTTCGCTTTTCGGCGGCGCGTTTTACCCGGTTATAAGCCGTATGCACCGCAGAAAGCTCGGTCTGTAAGCCATGGCAAAAGGCGCGTCGTTAATCAAAAACTATCTCTACAGCATGAGCTACCAGCTGCTTTTGCTGATAGTGCCGCTCATCACAATGCCCCACCTCGCAAAGACGCTGGGGATAGACGGGCAGGGTACCTTCAGCGTGCTGTTGGCGGTGACGGGCTGTTTTGTCATGCTCGGCTGCGTCGGGCTGAATGTGTACGGTCAGCGGGAGATAGCCTACTGCAAGGACGACGTTCAAAAACGCCGCCGCGTGTTCTGGGAAATAGAGCTTATCCGGATTGTGACGCTTGGCGTTTCGCTTGCCGCCTACTTTGCTTTCAGCTGGTTTAACCTCAATATATTGAGTATAATCAACGTCTACCGCCCGCTTTATTTCTATCTTTTCGCGCTGGAGCTGCCCTCCTCCATGCTGGACATAAGCTGGTACTATCAGGGTATTGAAAACTTCCGTGCGCAGACGGTGCGCAACTTTGTCGTAAAGCTGTGCGGGCTGGTTCTGATTTTAACGCTTATAAAAAAGCCGGAGGATTTGTGGCTGTATATCGTGATATACTCCGGTATGAACATTTTAGGCAACCTGTCGCTTTGGATAAACAAGCTGCGCGCCGACGGGTTTACAAAGCCGGAAAAGCACAGCTTCAAAAAGCACCTTTCCCGCTCGTTTGTTATGTTTCTGCCGCAGATAGCGACCACCGTTTACGCCCAGCTTGACAGGGTGATGATAGGCGGGCTTATAAACGACGGCAACCTTCAGGCGGGCGTTTACGACAACGCCGAAAAGATAGTAAAAATAGCGCTGACGGTCGTCACCTCCATCTCGCTTGTAATGCTCAGCCGGGTCGCCGCGACCTACAGCCGGAACGATAATGAAAGGGCGCGCGGCTACATCCGCTCCTCCTTTAAGCTTTATATGTGCCTCGGCACGCCGTTAATGTTCGGCGTCGCGGGCATCGCGGACTCGTTTGTCTCCCTCTTTTTCGCGGACGCGGCAAATTCGCAGCTTATAGCCCCCGTCATTGTCTTTTTAAGCCCGGTGATACTGCTAATCGGCGGCAGCTCTGTGTTTGGCACGCAGTATATGCTGCCGACAAACAGGATGCGCCCCTACACGCTGTCCGTTTTCTGCGGTATGGCGGTAAACGTCACCTTAAACCTTTTGCTTATCCCCAAATACGGCGCGACGGGCGCGGCGGGCGCGACCGTTGCCGCCGAGCTTGCGGTGCTTGCGGTGCAGATGATAGCGCTGCGGCGGGAATTTTCACCTAAAATGTATCTTGAATGCTGGAAAAACCTGCTTGCCGGTGTGATTATGCTCATCTGCGTCAAGCTTGTAGAAAGGCTTGTAAACTCCGTGTCGCTCTGGGCGATTGCGCTGGAGGTCGCATCGGGCGCTGTCGTCTACTTTTCGTTGCTGCTGCTGATGCGGGACGGCTTTGTGACAAACGCCGCCCTGCGCGTATTCAAAAAAGTAATTAAAAAATAAATTTCCTTCCGTAATATCCGCCCGAGCTTGCGGGTATGCTAAACGCGGAGGATGATAAAATGAACGAACAGGACTCGGTAAAGCTGCTTCGCGAATGCGACGCGGGCATAAAAATGGGCGTGTCGTCAATCGACGAGGTGACAAGCTATGCGCAAAGCGAGAAAATGAAGCAAAAGCTGTGCGAATTCAAGACGGAGCATGAGACGCTGAAGGGCGAGACGGAAACGGAGCTTTTCAGGGCGGGCGCGGAGCTTAAAGAGCCGAACGCGATGGCAAAGAGCATGTCCTGGGTCAAAACCAATATGAAGCTTGCGATGGAAGGCTCGGACAGGACGATTGCAAACCTTATGACAGACGGCTGCAATATGGGCATCAAAAGCCTGTACAGGTATCTCAACCAGTATTCCGGCGCGAGCGAAAAGTCAAAGGATATCGCAAAGCGGCTTATAGATTTGGAACAGCGTATGACAGACGAAATGCGCGGGTATCTGTAAGCTACGCAAGGCTCTCAAAATAAAAAAACGGCTTTCGCCGTTTTTTTATTTATTGAAACTGTCGAAAAAGGCACAGACCGCAAGAAAAACTCTAAATAAAAAAAGAATAAAGAATATAGTTTACAGACAGAAAAAAGATTTCTGATTTTATTTTGTGTCAAGCGGCATCGAGCCGCTTGACACAAATTTTCTTGCTATCGGCGAAAACGCTCTCTGCCGTATCTTTGTACGCCGACGAGAACGTTTTCACCAATTCTGCACTCTTTTTCGTTCGTCTCACAGCGTGTCAAAAGGCTTTTTGACACGCTGAAAATAAAAAAACGGCTTTCGCCGTTTTTTTATTTATCTCTTTTCGGAGCATTTGCAGTCGGTCTGGCTCCTGCCCGTTTTTACTTTGACGTCGTAGCAAATCGGTATTTTAACAAAGACGTTCTGGAATATCACAGCGTCGATGCCGCCCTTGCCGTTGCACTCGCACTTTATCTCGGGGTCGCCGCAGCACTCGATTTCGATTTTGCCGACGTTGGCTTCCGGCTCAAACTCGACGGGCAGCTTTACGTTGGTGTGTATGCTGCACTCCCTGTCGCAGCCGTTTTTGCCGCAGCCGTAATCGTCGTCCGGTCTTTTCATTATATCGTTTTTGTACTCCACGGTATTTTTTCCTTCCATACAAGTTTATTGTATCGCACCGGATACACTATATCCTATGCAAAAGCAAGGCTGTGTGACATTAAAGCTTTGTTATGTCGAACATCCCGTCTATAACGCTCATCATCGGCTTGTAAAAGGACATCACCGTCCATATCGACACGCCCGCTATGTTCAAATCCCGCACAAGCTGCAGCTTTGCCGCGACCGAGCGCGCGTCCTCGAACCAGACGATATGCTGCCGTCCGGCGCCGTCGTAATAATTGAAAAACGGGGTCTGGGCGGTGTTGTCATACTCGATCTCCGCGCCCACCTGCCGCGCAAGCTCGACAGCCTCGTTGTTGGTAAGCGCGTCCGCCGCGCTGCCGCGAACGTATGGCAGCGTCCAGTCGTAGGCGTAGTTCGGTATACCCATCAGCAGCTTTTCGGGCGGAATGACCGAGGCTGCGTATTCCATCACCTGCCGCACCTTGTCAAGCGGCGCTACCGCCATCGGCGGACCGTAGGTATAGCCCCACTCATAGGTCATAACCAGCGCGTAGTCCGCCGCCGCGCCAAGCGCGGCATAGTCGTGCGCCTCATACAAAAGCCCGCGCTGCGCATCGCTCGTTTTAGGCGCGAGAGACACCAGCACCTTGTACCCCAAAGGCTCAGCAAGCGAATGCAGAAGCTGGATAAAGCCGGTATACTCGTCTTTAAGCTCGGGCGGGATATACTCAAAATCGACGTCCACCCCGAAATAGCCGCGGCTTTGCAGCTTTGTTATGATATTTTCCGCAAGGGTGCGGCGGCTTTCGACGTCGCTTAGCACCGCCGCCGCGTTCGCCGAGCTGAAGCTTCCGCTTTCGGTTAAGGTCGTCACCATCAGCACCGGCAGCGTGTTGTTGTTTTCGGCAATCGTCACAAGGTCGCCGTCGTCCAGCTCGACCAGCCCTCCCTGCGCCGTTATGCCGTAGGACACCGGCGTTATCATCGACAGATAGGGCAGCGATGAATAGAGCGTGTTTTTCTCTATAAACGGGTATGCGTAGCCGTTTACAAGAATTTCGCCCATTTTTTCGGACGGCGTGGGAACGACTATCGCCTGCCCGACAATCAGCGTCGGCTGGACGGTCGGTCCGTTTGCCGCCAGAAGCTGTTCTATCGTCACCCCGTACCGCCTGCCTATCGTATAGAGTGAGTCGCCCTTTTGAACTACATGTATAATCATACACAACACCTCTCTTTTTTTACCATTATATGCCTGATATGCTCAATAATTCACACACGAAACGGGCGCTTCGCGTATAATGATATGAGGTGATTACAATTTATAAAATATTTATTGACCAGGGTCACAACCCTCAGGGCTTCAACGCGGGCGCGGAGGGAAACGGGCTCAGAGAACAGGACGTCGTGTATCAGGTCGGCGTGTATCTTGCCGAGCTTTTGCGTGAAAACGGTAATTTTGAGGTTCGCCTGTCCCGCCCGACGGCGGAAACGACGCTCGGCACATCCAACTCGACAAGCCTCCAGTCGCGCGTTTCCGCCGCAAACACATGGGGCGCGGACTATTTTATAAGCATCCACACAAACGCGTCGGAAGACCCGTCGGCAAACGGGACGGAGGTATATGTGTATGACACAAGCTCCCCCGCCTACGGTATGGCGGAGGACATCCTGCAAAAGATAGTGTCGCGGCTGGGTACGCGGGATCTCGGCGTTAAGGAAAACCGCTCGCTCTACGTCCTGCGCCGCACGATGATGCCCGCGCTGCTTGTTGAGCTTGCGTTTATAACAAATTCGGGCGACGCCGAGCTTCTGCGCTACGACCAATACCAGTTTGCCTACGCCATTTATCAGGGGATTTTGCAGTACCTTAACTTAAATTAGAATAATTTGTCTCATCCTCGACATTTTTCTTTGACATTATTTACCATTATATGGTATAATATGGTAAATGAATCTGAGGGAGGACAAAAATGACAAAGCTGAAAGCCATCGCGGTGCAGCCCAACGCGGACAATATGAAATCGGTAATGAATTTTCTAAGCGAGAAAGGTTACGATACGGTCGCGTCGACCGCCTCCGGCAGCGAAGCGGCGGCGCTTGTGCTGAAAACCAAGCCGGACGTTGTGATAACGGACGCATACCTGCTCGACGTGGACGTCTGCGGAATGCTGGATATGCTGGAGGAGCGCGGCTATGACAGGCGGTGCGTGTTCGCGGTGGCTACGGGAATAAACAGCGCCTGTGTGATTGAAAACGTGCTGTCCCGCGGGGTCGATATGTTCACTCTCATACCGTTTGACAGCGATTTTGCCGATAAAAAGATAAGGGATATCCACCGCAAAAAGCAGACGCTGCCGCCGCGGCAGGCGGACGCTTCGCCGATGGACGAATTTGACCTTTTAAGCTACGTCGCGCGGCTGATGCACGAGGTGGGAGTTCCCGCCTCGATTCGCGGGTACGACTATATCCGCGAGTCGATAATGCTGGCGCTCGGCAACAAAAACATATTAAAGTCCATCACAAAGGAGCTGTACCCGTCCATTGCCAAAAGCAACGACACGACCTCCTCCCGCGTCGAGCGCGCGATACGCCACGCGGTGGAGGTGGCATGGCAGCGGGGAGACGTCGACGTGCTCAACAGCATTTTCGGCTACACGGTGAAAAGCTCAAAGGGCAAGCCGACAAACGGCGAGTTTATCTCAATGCTGACCGAAAGGGTGCGGCTCGACCTCAAAATTTCATAAATTAACCAGAAAAATATCCACCCGCAAAAGCGGGTGGATATTTTATTTGAACGTATCATCCGGCGTTTATTATTTTATGAAAAACGGTGATTATCTTTGCCGCCTGAGACCGCTCGGCTTCCTTTTTCGGCTCAAACTTATTATCGCCCATACCGTTTACAATCTCCGCCTGCTGGCATATGGCAACGGCGTCCTTGGCGTAGTTGCCTATTGAAGCCTCGTCCGCAAAAGTAATCTTGTCGGCGGTCTTTGGCAGCTCTGCCCTGGCAAAGTCGGTAGCGTAGCGCACCACCATCGTGCAGATTTGCTGACGCTCGATGTTGGCGTTTGGCTTAAACTCCGTCGGGCTGATGCCGTTGACTATCTTGTTGTCAACCGCCCACTTGACGGCGGGGGTAAACCACTTGCCGGCAGATACGTCTGCAAATTCTGTCGCAACGTTTCTGTCTGTCGTGTCGACGCCCGCAAGGTTTGCAAGAATCTGGACAAATTCGGCTCTTGTCAGCCTGCCGTCCGGGTTGAACGAACCGTCCGCATTGCCGTTCATAAGCCCGTTTGCGGAAACGTAGTCAACGTACTCTTTATACCACTTGCCCTCGGCAACGTCGGGAAACTCTATCGGTTCGGGGGCGGGCTGCTCCTCCGGCGTCTGCTGCTCACCGGGATCGGGGGTCTGCTCACCGGGGTCGGGGGTCTGCTCACCGGGCTCGGGGGTTTCCTGCTGCCCGGGATCCGGCTTTTGCTCCGAACCGAGCTTTGTCCCCTCTTTTACGCGGGTGTCCTCTTTCCCGCAGACCTCGCAGCGGCGCGTCTCGGTACCGTCGCGCTCGCTTGTCGCGTCGTTATTATAAACGTAATTTCCCCACCGGTGCAGACTTTCGTCCGGCGCGCCCTCCTCAAAGGCGTCGCCCTGCGGCGTGCCGCAGTATCTGCACACATTTTGGTAAACGGCGGGCTTGTCGCAGGTCGCGGGCGTAACCTCAGCCTTATAAAAGTCGTGCTGTCTGTAAACGACAAGATTTTTGCTGTCCCGAAACGAGCCTTTTTTCGCCTCGATAACGTACCTCGCGCCCTTACACAGCGGCGCGACCTCGGTGACGGTATTTCCGCCCTCGTCTTTAACGGTACAGGTCGCCCCCGCCGCGCACCCGACTGAAACCGCGGCGTTTTCAGAGCCGTCGTCCACCGTGACTGAATACTCCGCGCCGGAAAGCGCGGCACTTTTGCCGCCCACCGTCACGCTTAAAATGAGCCTTTCAAAATTGTCGTCCGGAAGCTCCGGCGCATCGGCAAAAGCCGCGCAGACCGCCATTATCGAAAAAAGACATACGGCAAGGACTGCGACAAGTCTTTTTTTCATAATACTGCCCTCTTTTTTGTTATTTTTGAACGAGCTTCTCTTTGCCGCCCATATATGGACGCAGAGCCTCGGGGATTTTAACCGAGTATTTCTCCCCGTCAAACTCCAGATTGTTTTCCAAAAACGCTATCAGCATACGCGGGGGAGCGACAACGGTGTTGTTAAGCGTGTGAGCGAAGTATTTCTCCCCGTTTTCCCCCTTGATGCGAATGCCGAGCCGCCGCGCCTGCGCGTCGCCCAGGTTGGAGCAGGAGCAGACCTCGAAATACCTGCCCTGCTTTGGCGACCACGCCTCCACGTCGTAAGACTTGACCTTGAGATCCGCCAAATCGCCCGAGCAGCACTCCAGCGTGCGCACCGGGATATCGAGCGAGCGGAACAGCTCGACGCTGTAGCCCCACATTTTATTGAACCAGTCCATACTCTCCTCGGGGCGGCAGACGACTATCATCTCCTGCTTTTCAAACTGGTGGATGCGGTAAATCCCCCGCTCCTCTATGCCGTGCGCGCCCTTTTCCTTGCGAAAGCAGGGCGAATAGCTTGTGAGCGTGAGCGGCAGGCTCTTTTCGTCCGTAATCGTGTCAATAAACTTGCCTATCATCGAATGCTCGCTCGTGCCGATGAGGTACAGATCCTCCCCCTCGATTTTATACATCATCGCGTCCATCTCGGCAAAGCTCATAACGCCCGTCACGACGTTTGAACGTATCATAAAGGGCGGCACGCAGTAGGTAAAGCCCCTGTCTATCATAAAATCGCGGGCGTATGCCAAAACCGCGCTGTGCAGCCGCGCAATATCGCCCATAAGGTAGTAAAACCCCTCGCCCGCGACGCGCCCCGCCGCCGCCTTGTCGATGCCGTCAAACTTTGCCATAATGTCGGTGTGGTAGGGTATTTCAAAGCTCGCCGGCGTCGGCTGCCCGAACCGCTCCACCTCGATATTTTCGCTGTCGTTTCTGCCTATCGGCACAGACGGGTCGATAATGTTCGGAATAGTCATCATTATCTGCCTTATCTGCTCCGAAAGCTCCGTCTCCCGCCGCTCCGCCGCGGCAAGCCGCTCAGACTGCCGGGTCACCTGCGCCTTTATCTTTTCCGCCTCTTCCTTTTCTCCCTTTGCCATAAGCGCGCCTATCTGCTTTGACAGGCTGTTTCTGTTGCGGCGAAGCTCGTCCGCCTCCTGCTTGCTGCGCCTGTTTTCGACGTCAAGCTCCAGCACCTTATCGACAAGCGGCAGCTTGTCGTCCTGAAACTTGTTTTTTATATTCTGCCGGACGATGTCGGGATCGCTTCGTAAAAGCTTTATGTCAATCACTTTATTTTTCCTCTCTTCTTTTTATGACAAAAATATTATATACTATAATAAAAAATTTTTCAAGATTTTGAAACCTTTTCGGGCGTTAAAAGCATTTATCTTACAAAAGGAGGGATTGTATGACAGACGCAAAAGCGGAATTTGCGGAGTTTGTGCGCCTGCTCGGTCCGTCCGTCTACCGCCTCGCGCTGGCGATAACGGGCAGCCCCGATATGGCGGACGACCTGTTCCAGCAGACTTTTTTGCTGATGCTTGAAAAAAAGCCGAGCTTTTCATGCGCGGCGCAGGCAAGGGTGTGGCTTTTGAAAAGCGTGAGAAAGCTTGCGGCGTCGTCGTTTCGCCGCGGCGAGAGCGCGCGCACCTATCCTCTTGAAAGCGCGGGCGAGCGCGGCGCGCCGGACAGCCTTGACTTTGAGCTATTGGATCTTTTGAACACCCTGCCCGAAAAATACCGGCAGGCGACGCTTTTGTTCTACGTTGAGGATATGAGCATAAGCGACATATCAAAAGCCTTATGCATCACCGTCCCCGCTGTCAAAACGCGGCTTATGCGCGCAAGAAAGATGCTGAGGGACGTCTACGGAAAGGAGAATTTACTGTGAATTTTGAAAAATTCAGGAGTATAACCCCAAAAAACGAAAGTATTGAAAGGCTTTCCGCCGCCGTTTCCGAAAAGGATGCGCGGTATATCGAAAAGCTGAAAGACCTCGGCGCGCGAAAAGAGCGGCGGGTGCTGCGGGCTGTCGGCGTCGCGGCGGCGGTTGTCGCCGTGACGGCGGGCGTGTCGCTCTGGGCTGTTCTCGGCGTCGGCGTGCGCGGCGGATTTGAAAGCGAGCGCGGGCAAAGCTACGTCGCCGCGGCGGAAGACACGCAGGAGAACAAAAACGCGCAGCTTCAGAGCTTTTTTGACGACTATGTAAACGGAAAACCCTGCTCGTTTTCCGTCACCGAAAACGGAAAGACGACAATGTCCCTCTCCTGCGCGGAAAACGGGCGGACAAAATACACTCACGACGGCAGAACCGACACCTTTTTGCATATGAAATTTATGCTGAACACCCCCGATATGGGCGAGGACGGCTACAAAGGCGGCGCGATTGACCTGTACGAGATGCAAAACGCCAAGGGGGAGTTTGCTCACGATGAGGATAAGCTCACAATCATAAATTTCGACCTGAGCGGGATAGTAAATAACTACCAAAACTCCGACAGAGTTTGCGACAGGCTGAAAACGGAGGGCGTCGTAATTACCGACGGCGAGGTTTTGGAGGGCGAACACTCGCTGCGCGACTTTTTTTACAACGCGGCAAGGCGCTACCGCACCTTTGAGCTGAGCATCAGCGACGGCGACGCGCGGTTTATCCTGCTTACGTACACGGGCGATACCGAGTACGAAATCGACCCCGGCTTTATCGAGCGGGGCGAGGACGAAACGCTTGCAAAAACAAAGCCGCGCGAGATAGTCCTTGAGGAGGAGGACGGAGAAAATCTGGTCTGCCACCGCGCGCGCATATCAAAGCTTTACTACGCCGACTCGCCGATAAACGGTCGGTTATGCGATATAAAATGCGACGGGGTGAACTTTGACGGCACGCCGATAGAGGGACACACTCTTTTCTCTCTTAACAGAGCCACGGCGCTGCGGCTGGGACTTAACCTCGCCTCGGAAACGCTCACCGTTACCCGCGGGGATAAAAGCTGCACCGTTTTCGGCGCGCGGCTTGCAAACGCCATAAGGGAGATTGACAAAAACGATCTTTTCTTCGTCGACTGCGCCACCGGCATCCCTCAAAAGGTGCTGGATGGAGATGCGGACTACATTCTTACCTTTTCAAGCGAAAACGAAAACGAGACCGGTTTTTCGCTCAAGATTTTCAAAGGCGAAGCAGGCGTGCTAAGCGACTTTTACCTGAAATTTGATTTTTCGGACAAATGGAGCTTTCTCGAGGTCGTTTTTCATGACAATGATTTTAAAGGCGCATTAAACGAGGTTATAGCCTCAGCCGAAAAAAAGCTGTCGGAAAATTAAATATTTCCCCATAGCCCCGCCCGGCATATGCCGGGCGGGGTTTTATAAACCGCTTAAAAAACTTGCACTTATGTAAATAAAGAGTTATAATATAAAGAGATACAGGCGTTTTGATATAGGGGATAGCTATGGCAACCAAAAAGACCGTCAAAAAGAATGATACAAAGGCGCAAAAGCCAAAGCTGCGCCGCGAGGTTAAGGACGATATCTTCGCCGTCTGCTTTTTCGCGCTTTCCGCGCTGCTTATGCTTTCGGTGTATGTAAATCTGTTAGGTCCGTTCGGCGGCGCGCTGAGAGCCTTCACCCGCGCGGCGTTCGGCCGCGTTCGCTTCGCGCTGCCCTTCATCTCGCTTTGGCTGGGTATAGGGCTTGTCCGCAAAAACAGGAAAATCACAGGCTCTGTGCGGCTGTGGACGGCGCTTTTTCTCACCGTCTCGCTGTCGGGGGTGTGCTACCTTTTCGAGGGCGGCGGGTACTTTGGAAGCTACGGCTTTACCGAGTTTTTTACAAAGTGCATTCCCGACATGGTAAACCGCACGGGCGGCGTCGTGGGCGGCATTTTCGCATACCCGCTCATCTGCCTTTTGACGCGGGTGGGCTTTGCGATAATTATCATCACGGTGACGCTCATCTGCGCGCTCACCTTTTTCGACGTCACGCTGAACCAGATTTGGCGCGCGATTAGAGGCGCGGACAAAAAGGAAAAGCTTGCGGTAAAGGACGAGCCGGAGGTCGTAAAGCCGATAATCCAAAAGCCGAAAAAGAAAAACAGGATTGATATATTTGTCGACGAGGACGAAAGCGGGGCGGAAGCGGAGCCGGAGGAGATATTCGTAACGCCGGACGATGTCGGCGACGGCAAAGCCGAGTATGCCGAGGGCGAGACGATACCGTTTTTTGTTCACGACGATATCCGCCGCGACAGGTATATAGCCCCTGCCGAGGCTTTCGGCGCAGAGCCGGAAAAAGAGCCGGAAAAGGACAGCGGCGGCTATGGATTTCCGCCAATGTCGCTTTTGAAAACGCCGCCGCGGCAGGCGGCGGGCGTCGTTAAGACCGAGATTGAGCAGAACGAGAAAAAGCTTATAGACACGCTGCGCGACTTTGGCATAGAGGCGACGACTATCGGCGCGACGGTGGGACCTATCGTCACGCGGTATGAGATAGCGCCGAGCAAGGGGGTGCGCGTCTCCCGCATCACCTCGCTTTCGGACGATATCGCGCTTGCGCTTGCGGCGCAGTCGATACGCATCGAGGCTCCGATACCGGGCAAGGCGGCGGTCGGCATCGAGATACCGAACAGAAAAAAGAGTATGGTTTACATAAAAGAGCTTTTGGAGTCGCCCGAGTTTACGCTGAGCGACAACCCGCTGACCGTGGCTCTCGGCAAGGACATTTCGGGCGCGCCGGTGTTTGCGGACCTGTCCGATATGCCCCACCTGCTTGTCGCGGGCGCGACAGGCTCGGGCAAATCGGTCTGCATCAACACGATACTGATGTCGCTTTTGTATAAAGCCTCGCCGGATGAGGTAAAGCTGATACTGATAGACCCCAAGGTGGTGGAGCTGGAGGTATATAATAAAATCCCCCACCTCATCGTGCCGATAGTGTCCAACCCGAAAAAGGCGGCGGGCGCGCTGCTGTGGGCGGTAAACGAGATGGAGCGGCGCTACAGCCTGTTTTCGGGGGCGAAGGTGCGCGACCTTGGCGGGTATAACGCCCACGCTTCAAAGCAGGGCGAGGACAAGCTGCCCAGCATTGTCATTGTGATAGACGAGCTTGCCGACCTTATGATGGTGTGCGGCAAGGAGGTGGAGGACTACATCGTCCGCCTCTGTCAGAAGGCGCGCGCCGCGGGACTGTATCTTATAATCGCGACCCAGCGTCCCTCCGTCAAGGTGGTGACGGGACTTATCAAGGCAAACGTACCCTCCCGCATCGCGTTCGCCGTCGCCTCGCAGATAGACAGCCGCGTCATTCTCGACGGGGCGGGCGCGGAAAAGCTGCTCGGCAAGGGCGATATGCTGTTTAAGGGACGCACGATGAACGCCGCGCAGCGCGTCCAGTGCTGCTTTGTGAGCGATGCGGAGGTGGAGGCGGCGACAGACTATATCCGCCGCCACTGCGACAGTACCGGCTACGATGAAAATGCAAACGCCGCGATGGAAAGCTACATTTCGCAGGATAAGCCGCAGGGCTCGGGCGAGGGCGAGGACGAGGAGCTGGACGATATGTTCTGGGAGACGGTGCGCTACGTCATAGAGACGGGCAAGGCGTCCACTTCGAATTTACAGCGGAAATTCTCGCTCGGCTACGCCCGCGCCGCGCGGATAATCGACTGTATGGAGGAAAAAGGCATAATAGGACCGTATGAGGGAGCAAAGCCGCGCGAGGTTTTGATGACGATGGGCGAATATCAGGAAGCGATGGTCAAAAGAGACTGAATGAAAAGGATTTTCATACTTGAAGACGACGAGAGCATATCGTCGATAATAGAGTTCAACCTCAGAGCAAGCGGGTTTGACACCGTCTGCGAGTTTGACGGAGCGCGGGGGCTTGAGAGGCTGGAAACGGAAAAAGCCGACCTTTTGATACTGGATATTATGCTGCCCTCCCTGTCCGGGTTTGAGGTACTGCGCCGCCTGCGCGGATTTTCGGATATCCCCGTCATCATTCTCAGCGCGCGGGACAGCGAAAAGGACAAGCTGGAGGGGCTGGAGCTTATGGCGGACGACTACGTCACAAAGCCCTTTTCGGTAAACGAGCTTGTGGCAAGGGTGAAGGTCAACCTGTCAAGGTACGGCGGCGGCAAGCCGCGGTATGCCGCGGGGGATATTTTGCTCGACCCTATGGGGATGACCGTCACGAAAGCCGGCGCGCCCTTACAGCTCAGCAAAAAGGAATTTGAAATTCTGCAAACGCTTATGGAAAACCGCGGCAGGGTTTTGTCCCGCGAGGAGATACTCAAAAAGGTGTGGGGGTACAGCGGGTATCTGGGGGATTTGCACACAGTCGACGTCGCGATTGGCAGACTTCGCGCCAAGGTGGAAACGACGCCCTCCGAGCCGAAGGTTATACTCAGCCGCCGCGGCGCGGGGTATTATATACCATGAAAAAGATAAGCACAAAGCTCACTCTTGCCATGCTGTCCGTTACAGTCGCGGTGCTGGCGTTTGTCGGCGCGGCGCTGATGATAAACATAACGCTTGATTATTTCAGCTCCTTTGGCAGAGAGATGGAGCTTGTGTTTGAGGACGGCAGATTTACCGAAATCTACGACGGGTTTTCGGGCGATACCGACGCGCTTGCCGACTACCTTGAAAACGCGCTTTCGTCGTTTCAGACGCCGCGGGATTACTATATCTTAAAGGACGGCAACGTCGTTAAAAGCTCCCGCACCGGCGGCAGTCTCAAAATGACGGACAACCTGCGCCGCGTGCTTGACGGCGGCTACAGCCGCGACGGCAAGCTGACCTCCGACGCGCTCGATTTCGCGCTGGATATGGGCGGCGGGTACACGGCATACGTTCTGGACGGAAAGCAGGCGCTTGCGCTTCGGCTGCGGGACATCGCGCTGCTGTTTTTGCAGGCGCTGGTCATCGGCATAGTCCTTGCGGCGGCGCTCAGCTTTATCATATCAAAAAGGCTCACCCACTCGATAAAAAAGCTGGAGGACGGCGCGCAGCGTATGTCCCGCGGCGAGTTTACGCAGGTTGAGGTTAAAACGCGGGACGAGGTGGGCGGTCTCTGTCGGGTTTTCAATGAAATGAGCGAGCAGATACAGAGCGACTTTGAACAGTTCGAGCGCGCCGAAAGCGCGCAGCGGGAGTTTGTGGCAAACGTGTCGCACGAGCTGAAAACGCCGCTCACCGTGATAAAAAGCTACGCGCAGACGTTAAATTCAATGGAGCTTGACGCCGACACCCGCAAAAAGTTTTTGAAAACAATCGACGGCGAGACGGACAGGATGAGCGAGATAGTGGAGCAGCTTTTATACATTTCAAAGCTGGAGCAGCCGCCCGCAAAGCTCATTCGTCTCGATTTGAAGGAGCTGTGCCGACAGGCGGCAGACGCGCTTTTGCTTGAAAGCGGGAAAAAGGGCGTTACGGTGCGCGTCGAGGGCGAAGGCTTTGTCCGCTCGGACAGGGAGCGGGTGACAACGATAATCTACAACCTGTTGACAAACGCGATAAAATACAGCGACGAGGGCGGGCTTGTAACCGTCACCGTCACCGGCGGGGATAAGCCGTCAGTCTCGGTCGTCGATAACGGCATCGGCATTCCGCCCGAGGATATAGGGCGGGTGTTCGAGCGGTTTTACCGCACCGACAAGGCGCGCGGACGCAAAACGGGCGGCACGGGGCTCGGTCTTGCCATTGCAAAAGAGAGCGCCGACTCACTCGGCGCAAGGCTCACCGCCGCCAGCACGCCCGGCGTGCGCACCGAATTTTTACTGGAGTTTTCTTATGACTGATTCAAGAGATGTAACATGTTTTTTCACAGGTCACCGCGATATTCCGAAAAGCAGGGTTTCAGAGCTGAAAGACCAGGTCGCGCGCCTTATCGGCGCGCTTTACAGGCGCGGGTGGCGGGTGTTTGTCTGCGGGGGCGCTGTCGGCTTTGACCAGCTCTGCGCCGAGACGGTGCTTGCCGCCAAAGAGAAAATGGAGGATATAAAGCTGCACCTTGTCCTGCCCTGCGCCAACCAGTGCGAAAGGTTCAGCGACAGCCAAAAAGAGGCGTATATGCGGGTAAAAGCGGCGGCGGACAGCGTCGATATCCTGCATGACAGCTACACGCGCGCCTGTATGCTGGAGCGAAACAGGAAAATGGTGGATATGAGCTCGCTCGGCATCGCCTTTTGCAATCGCGATTTCGGCGGCACGGCGTATACCGTAAACTACGCGCGAAAGCAATCTGTCGACATTATAGTATTAAAATAAAATCGCGGGCGAACGCCCGCGATTTTATTATTATAACAGCGGTATTCCCGCCTTTTTACAGGTTTTTTCCGTATCCGCCTGCCAGACGGAGGACTGAACCTCGCCGATGTGCGCCTTTTCAAGCATGAGCATACACAGCCGCGACTGCCCTATCCCGCCGCCTATCGTGAGCGGCAGTGTGCCGCTTGCCACCATCTGGTGATACTCGTATTTCATACGGTCCTCACAGCCCGCCTCTTTAAGCTGGGACGCAAGCGAGCGCTCGTCCACGCGTATGCCCATAGAGCTCAGCTCAATGCCGCAGTTTAAAACGTCGCTCCACATCAGAAGGTCGCCGTTTAAGCTCCAGTCGTCGTAATCGGGCGCGCGCCCGTCGTGCCGCCGCCCGCTTTTGAGAACGCCGCCTATCTGCATTATAAACACCGTGCGTTTTTGCCGCACTATCTCGTTTTCCCGCTCGCGCGGGGAGAGCGCGGGATACATATCCTCCAATTGCTGGGAGGTGATAAAATAAGGCGTCTCGCAGGTGATGTGCGAAAGCTTCGGAAAAGCCGCCTTGACGGTAAGGTGAGTCGCGCAGACGGCGCGCACAATTGAAATTACCGTGTCCTTGAGATATTCAACCGTGCGCTGCTCCCGCGTTATCACCTTTTCCCAGTCCCACTGGTCGACGTAGACCGAATGAAGGTTATCCGCCGTATCGTCGCGGCGAACGGCGCTCATATCGGCGTAAAGCCCGCGCCCCGTCTTAAAGCCGTACCGCATCAGCGCCATCCGCTTCCACTTGGCAAGCGACTGGACGACCTGCGCCGTCCCCTCGATGTTTTTCATATCAAACTCGACCTTGCGCTCCACACCGTTTAAGTCGTCGTTGATGCCGCTGTCCGCCTTGACGATGACGGGCGCCGTCACCCGCGTGAGCGACAGCGCGTCGGACAGCACCCGCTCGAAGGTGTCCTTTACCGTTTTGATGGCGCGCTGGGTCTGAAATACGTCCAGCACCGGCGTATAGTTTTCCGGAATTACAATGTTTTCCATAAAATCCTCCTCACTCCGCTATCTTGGTTATGTCGTATGGCGTCGTCTGATAGACAAAATAGTTAAGCCAGTTGTAAAAAAGCAGATTTGCGTGACTGCGCCAGCTTACGACCGGCGGCAGCGACGGATCGTCGTTTGTAAAATAGTTTACAGGCTTTTCGGGGTTCAGCCCCGCGGCGATATCCCGCCTGTACTCCCGCAGCAGCGTGTCCCCGTCGTACTCGGGGTGACCGAATATGAAAAACCGGCTGCCGCTTTCGTTTTTAACGGCGTAAACGCCCGCCCTGTCGGACGACGCGAGGATTTTAAGCTCGGGGCATTTTTCGATATCCTCTCTCAAAACCGCGGTGTAGCGGGAGTGGGGCGCCATAAACACGTCGTCGAACCCGCGCAGTAAAATCGCGTTTTTGTTTTCAACGCGGTGGGGGTACACCCCGAACAGCTTTTTAGAAAGCTCGGTTTTTTCTATGCCGTAGTGATGGTACATCGCCGCCTGCGCGCCCCAGCAGATATGCAGCGTCGAGTGGACGTGAGACGCGCTCCAGTCCATAATTTCACACAGCTCGTCCCAGTAGTCCACCTCGTCGTAGTCCAGCTTTTCCACCGGCGCGCCCGTTATAATCATACCGTCAAAATACCTGTCTTTTACCCTGTCAAAGGTGGTGTAAAAGGAAAACAGGTGCTGCTGAGATATGTTTTTGGAGCGGTAGCTGCTTGTGTGCATAAGCTCCATTTCAATCTGGAGCGGGGTGTTGCCGAGCAGCCGCGCGAGCTGCGTCTCGGTCTCTATCTTTGTCGGCATGAGGTTGAGCACAAGCAGGCGCAGCGGACGGATATCCTGGTG
>CANQVN010000011.1 GCA_947627315.1 uncultured Clostridia bacterium
CTCGGTTGATGGATCCGTCAACCGTGAGGTCCGCAATATCCAACACGCGAAAGGTGATATACACGCCTATCGCCATAATGCCCCATATTATTCCCTGGGCAATTGCTCCCGGCAGTGCGCCTGCAATGGAGTTTAATATTCCCATAATCAGTCTTCGATAGCCTCGTAACCCTCAGGAGGAGTTATGCCGAGCTCTTCACAGATGCTCTTGTTGTACTTCTTAACAGGCGAGTTGTCATACTCGATGGGCATATCGGAGATATTCTTTTCGCCCGTCAGTATTTGAGCCGCCATCTCGCCCGTCTTGTAGCCTATGTTGTAGTAGCTTATCGACAGCGTTGCAACGCCGCAGCCCTTGCAGATGCCTTCCTCGCCCGCGATTATCGGGGTTTTGGTGGGAAGCACCGCGCCGTTTATAATCTCGGCGCTGGAGGCAGCCGTGTTATCGGTCGGGATATAGATAGCGTCGCTGTCCGCCGCAGCCTGCTGCGCGACAAGAGCTACGTCCTCGGAGCCGGAGAAGGTGTAATCGGTGCAGGTTATGCCCTTGCCGGTAAGATATTCCTTAACGACAGCCACCTGATACGCCGAGTTGGGCTCGGACGAGCAATAGAGCAGACCTACTGTCTTTGCATCGGGGAACAGGTCGATTATCATCTGCGCCTGCTCGTCAAGCGGAGCAAGGTCGGACGTACCCGAAATGTTGCCGCCGACGGTGCCGTCAAAATCGTCAAGACCGAGAGCGACGCCATACTCGGTTATAGACGTTCCGAGTATCGGAATTTCCGTTGTCGCGTTGGAGCATGCCTGAAGCGCATTGGTCGCGTTTGCAAGAATAAGGTCGACCTTATCGGTGACAAAGCTGTTCGCTATAGAGGTGCAGAGATCCTTCTGATCCTGCGCGTTCTGAGAGTCAAATGTGACGTTTTCCTCTCCGAGCTTTTCTATCAGAGCAGCCTTAAAGCCCTCGGTCGCCTGGTCAAGCGCAGGGTGGGTGAGCTGCTGGCAGATACCGACGGTATACTTGCCATCGTCCTTTTTGCTGCACGAGTCGAGCGTGAACATTGACGCTGTGAGCAGTGCAAAAATACACACAAATGCCAAAATCCTTTTAACTTTCATGGGTTTTTCTCCTTTTATTTTACCGACAAAGTCGGCTTAATACATAAAAAGCGGTTTACAGTAAACGCTGTAAACCGCCGCTATACAACCGTCACGCGGTTTAAGCCCTGAATTATATAAATTTTAACATTTTGCAGCCGTCATGTCAATAGCAGACAAATAATATTATTTATAATTATGCGTTTTCAAAGAAAACGCGCCACACGCGGCTTGAGTCCCGTTTTATCAGGAGTGTAGGCGGGAAGCTGCAAAATATCGTGACCGGGAAAACAGTTTCCCTCAACAAGCTGGACGGAATCCTGCGACAGCGCGACATCCCAGCCGACGTAGCCGACGCGAGGGGTGACAAGCGCCGCCGATTTGACAAATTCTATAATTTTATCCCACATCGGCATTTCAAAGCCGACAATAGGCTCTCCGGTATACGGGTGATTTTCATAGGTATCGCCGTTTTTGTCCGCCGCGGGCAGGGTCACCTTTCCCGTGTCGACGTCAAGCAGCGCGGCTACTCCCCCGCTGTTGAGATTATCGACGCACCGCCCGCCGTTGCCGATGCGCCAGAATGCAAAAACGGGGGTGGCGACGCCGCCGGAGAGTACCGTTACGACGCGCACCGTGTTTATCGCCTCGGGATATACGCGCGAAAGCTCACTGTGCTGAACAATAAGCTGCTCTATTATCCCGCACGGACGCTGTGTGATATCATCGTAAATCTGCCGCAGCGGCGCATCCTTCAGGCTTATTTTTTCTATTCCCCTGCCGCAGGTGCCGTCTATCGGCTTGTAGATAAAGCCGTCCTTGCCGTTTGCAAACCGCTTGAACTCATCAAAGGTAAGCCCCTCGGTTTCCGCCCAGTCGCGGTGAATAAACTCCGAAAAGGTGCGGTTAAACTCGTTTTTATTGTCAAATATATGCCACTGGGATTTGTCGTTATACTTTTTTACAAGCGCATTGTTCACCCCGCGCGTGACATAGGTCGCGCGCTGTGCGGAAGTGAGATTGTAAAACTCAAACAAATCGTAATCAAGCGGACCTGCGCCGTACCGGATACCGCACCACAGCATATCAAAAAACACGCCGGCAGACGATTTGCCCGATTTTTCGGCGACGCGGACAATATCGCGCCGAACGCGGGACAAATCCATTCTTAAAAATCTTTTGAAAGCGTATGCAAGCGGCATCGGATATCTCCTTTTATCTGATATTACAATTATATTTTCGGCGTGTGCAAATGTCAAGGCAATATTTACCGCGCCAAGCAATAAAAAACAGCGCGGCGCGCTGTTTTTGTTTTTTATTTTATGACAGACGCCGGGTCTATCTTTTCGCCGTCGGCGGACATCTCAAAATGCAGATGCGGTCCGTCCGACAGCTCGTAAATCGCGGTCTGCCCGACCTTTCCGACTATATCGCCGCGGTTGATTATCTGCCCCTCCTCCAGCTCAACGCTGTCCTCAAGGTTGGAATACATACTCTTTTTACCGTCTGTATGACGCAGGATAACGGTAACGCCGAACATATCGTCCGTTTTTATCGATTCGACAACGCCGTCGTTTACAGCAAAGACGTTGCTTCCCACATCGGCCGCTATATCGATTCCGTCATGTATCCGCCAGTCTCTGAGCGTTACAGAGTATACGGGAGTGTCGAGAGAAAAGCCTGTCGTGATATCTCCGTCAAGCGGCATTTTATATGCCTTTGCCTCAACCTCAGGCTGCGGCTCCGGCTCTGTTGTCTCCGGCTCCGGCTTTTTCTCCGGCTCCTTGACGTCGGTTTTGGGCGCTTCGGTCTGCGCCGCGTCCCTGTCGCTTTCATCCAAATCGGCTGTCTGCTGCTCCGGCTTGTTTACGGCGTTTTGAATTGACTTATATGATAAAAAGCTCGCGATACCGATAACAAGCACACAAATTCCAAGCACAATGTAATAGGTTACACGTTTTCCGGACGGCTTGTCGCCGTCAAAAATATTTTTTCTTTCCATTGCAATACCTCCGTTATCAATATTTTTGACAACGGCAGTTTTTTTATACAATGTTTCAGATTTTATAGTCCTCTATTTTTGTGTCTTTATAAAAGTATGTAAGAATTTCCCGGCAGGTTTTTCCTTCTTTTGCCATATAATCGGCGGCAAACTGGCTCATACCCACGCCGTGACCGTAACCGCTTACCGTGAAAACGACACCGGTATCTGTCACCTCCACCGAAAAGGTTGCGCTGCGAAGGGAAAACAGCTTGCGTATATGCGTGCCGGAATACGCTGTGCCGGCAATGATTATCTGCTCCACCATCCCGCTGTCGCACAGCTTTATTTCTCCAAGCCAGGTGTTGTAATCCTCCGGCAGCTCAACGCCAAGCTCGTCCTTAAATCGCTCGGAAAACTCGCTGTGCGTAAAGCTGACGGTACTCGTGTAATCAGGCGCGAAGCTGTCACATTCGCAGTCGACGCTTTGCAGATACGGAACATCGGCGCCCCAGACCTCTTTTGCCGAGCAGGTCTTGCCGTTTGAAACGGCGTGGAACACAGCGTTAATCGGCTCGCCGTCGTAGGTTATCACCATTCCGAGCGAGTCCGCGACGGCTTTTTCTATATTCGGGTAGTATTTGTCAAACCACTCGCTCCCCCACTTTTTCAGCGCGTCGCCCCGCTCGAGGTACGCCTTGCAGTGGGCATAGTCGTCGCACACATACGCGCCGCTGTGACCGATATCGGTTTCCGGATTGTCGCGGACATAGTTCATTTTATTTACCGTATAGGTAAACGCCGCGACCGCCTGCGCCTTTAACGCCTCGATATGGCAATTTGCCTGCATCTCGCCCGCTACGACGCCGCAGATATAGTCATAACAGCTTATATTCTCGATTTTTCCGGTCGATTTGCGGTAAACGGAAACCTGCATCTGCGCAAGCTTGTTTTTATCGGGATCGGAAAAATCAGACGAAGGCGGCTTTTTTTCGCCAAAAAGCAAAACGACGGATGCCGGTATCACCAGCATCGCCGCCAGCAGCATTATCGCGAATATTTTGAGCTTCTGCATATTATTTTACCTCCGCGGACAAACCTCGGTATAATAATATGCGCCAAAGTCCGTTTAAGAACAGGCTTTAAGAAATTATAAGGTCGCAAAGCTCGGTGACAATATCGTCGTTTAACGGCTTTACGGAGGTAAAAGCATAGTTTGTTCCTCCCGCCGTCCACTGAACGACCGCGCCGCCCTGCTCGTCAAGGCAATAGGTGACAGTCGCCCTGTCCCCTATCTCTATGCTTCTCTCCGCCGTATTTAAGTTTTTGCCGTGCAGCTGCTCGCCGCTGTAAATCTTGGATGCGCGGAAAACGTATATAATGGAATTAAAGGTAAAGGTCGCCTGCGCCGTAAGCTCGTTTACAACGGCATATTCGGCGTCTTTCGCGGTAGCCGGTATTGTCATATCGACCCCTATCCGCTCGTTGATTTCACTCAGCGACTCCGCTTGTTCTATTTTATCTTTTTTGTCTTTACCGCCGCTTTCAGTGTTGCAGGCGGCAAGCGTAAAAGCAAGCAAAACCGCCAAAATAAGAGAAAAAATCCTTTTCACCTGGCATTATCCCCATTCATAAATTTTTGGATGCGTAAATCGCCGCCGTAAAACAGCAGGCAGTCAAACCCGCCCGCAATACGCGAAAAAACGCGCTGTCCGTAAAGCTTTTCAAGGTCGGACATACGGCAGTTTGAGCTTAAAATCATTTTAGCTCCAAGCCTTATCCGCTTATCTATTATATCCGAAAACACGCCCGTAGCATACGCCGAAGGACATTCCGCGCCAAGGTCGTCGATTATAAGCAGGTCGCATTGTTCGAAATGCTCTGCGTCGACGCTTGCCGAGTCAAACCGCGCGCGCTCGATACGCCCGAAAAAATCGACAGAGCCGATATACACTACGCTTTTTCCGCCCGAAAGCAGCCGCCTTGCGATACAGGTCGAAAGATAGGTCTTGCCAAGCCCTGTGCCGCCCAAAAACAGCAGGCTCTTTTCGACAGTGTCAAAATTATCGGCAAACCTGATGCAAATATCCCGATTACGCTCCATATTCTCCCGCGGTGAGAGCGGAAAATCACCTGTCTTTTCGCTTGAAAACAGGCTGATATCAAAATTTTCAAAAGACTGGTTTTCAAGGGAGCTTCCGATGTTGGAATTTTTGAAATGCTCCTCTATCACCCGCTTTTTGAAGCAGGAGCAGTAGCCGCCGTCCGCAACGCCCGTGTCGCGGCACTTTTCGCACTCGTAGATGGGATTTAACATAAACGGCGCGATGCCGTTTTCCCGCAGCATACGCTCCCGCTTTTGCGAAAGCTTTTCAAGCTCATCGTCCATCTCATTTTGCACAGGCTCGCCGTTTACTATGCGCATGGAATACTCCGACGCTTTAAGGCTTATCTGTCTTTCCAGCTCCGCAAGCGCGGGAAAGTCGCGGTAAATCTCGGCGCGGCGAGCTCGCGCGTCCCGCTCGGCGGCGCGGCGCTTTTGCTCAAATTCCCGCCGGATATCGGCGTACAGCGTATCCGCCATCACTTACCACCTGCCAGTCTTTTATAAAGCTCTTTTTCAATATCGCCCGAATTATAACTTTTTGATACGGCGGGCTTTTTATCGTTTACAATATCCCCCGGCTTTTTCCAGCCCTTTTTGAGCCAATCGCTTAAAATGCCGTTGATATAGGCAAAGGAAAGCTTGCCCTTACTGTCGATACAACGCTCGTACGCCTCTTTTATCATGGGCAGAGACATACCCATAACGGAGCTCCAGCTTTCGATATATTCCTTTTCCTTTTTGGAAAGCGACCTGCCCTCTATGCCGAAATACGCGGCGACGGCGGTTTCGGTGCGGGCGCGCTTTTCAAGCAGATTTATAAGATGCTCCGCCTTTTCAAAGCTGTCTATTCCGCGCTCATACCAATCAACCGCGATTTTTTCGATATAGCGGAAGTTGGTTTTCCCGCTTCTTTTGCAAAAGTTTATAAGCTGAAGCGCAAGCTCGGACGAAAAGCCGAGATTGTCGTACATGGCGTACAGGACGGAGGCGTCGTTGTGATTAAGGCTTTTGCCGAGCAGCCGCTCCGTCTCCTCCAAAAGAAAGGCAAACGAGCTGTCGTTCTCTTTCAGCTCAAGTATGCTGTCCGAATTGTATCGCGGCAGCGTCTGCGGTTGTGAAAGCGCGGCGCCTGACAGCATAAGCGTCGCCCCGCGGCGGCAGATAAGCCCGTTTTTCTGCCAAAAATCGACCGCGGCGTAAACCTCGTCCGTCTCTATCCCGCAATGCTTTGCAATATCCTCCGGAGTCAGCGCCAGATCCTCAAACCTGATAAGGCAGAGCAAAACTTTAAGCTGAGAACCGGTGGCGGCACTTAAAAACCTGTCCGCAACGGCACGCGGGACAAGCATCATCGGTATTTGATTGCTGTTAAAAATAAAACCTGACAAAATTCGACTCCCGTTATCTGATTATTTAATTATATTAGATAAGCCGAGAAAAATCAACAATATATTAAATCGCGTGCGGCGCTGTACTGTAGGATTACTTTTTTTCGTCTCTGATTACATGACGGCGGGTTTTCCACCTGCCGGAAAAATAATAGACTATGCCTATCACAAACGGCGTGAAGCCCGCAAGCGCGTCGCCGTACCAGAAGCCGACGTAGCCCATATTGAACCACAGTCCCATAGCGACCGCAAGACCTATCCGCAGAATTATGCCGTCAAGCAAAGCGACGGCAAAGTTTACCGCAAAATTGCCGCTGCCGTTCATCAGCGCGTTCATAAGCGAGCGAAACGCGCTGCCGAAAAACACCAGCACCGCGACCGGAACATACCGCATGGCAACCGGGATTATATCGCGGTTGTCGGTAAAAAGCATAAAAATCTGTTCGGGAAAGAGCAGTATCGCCGCGGTTAAAATGAGCGACGTGGTAAAGGTGACGGAAAACGCCGTCAGCATAATTTTAGGCACTCTATCAAACTTTTTCGCGCCTATATTCTGCCCGACCATGGAGGAGCCGGCGGTATTCATACAGTTTGAAAACAGATTGCTTATACTGTTGAGCTTGTTGCCGATACCGGCAACGGCGGAGACGGACACGCCATAGGAATTTATCCATGAGTTTACAAACAGCTTTGAAAACTGGACGGCGCTCTGCTTTATCGCCATAGGTATTCCAAGCCTCAAAAGCGTCGAGAGCATACCTCCGTTTATGCGAAAATCGGACGCTTTTATCTCAAAGCCGAGATTTTTGCGGCTGCGATAGAGGAATATAAGCGAGCAGATAAAGCTGAAGGTCTGGCTTATCACCGTGGCAAGCGCCGCGCCGAAAGCACGCATACCCATACCGTATACGAAGACGATATCAAGGATAATGTTCATAACCGCCGCAAGACCGATGAACATAAACGGATGCTTTGAGTCGCCCATGCCGCGCAGTATCGCGCTGACAATGTTATAGCCATAGATAAAAACAAGTCCGATCATACAGGTGACGGAATACGCAAGCGCATCCGCTCTCGCGGCGGCGGGAGTGTTCATAATATTAAGAAGTCCGTTGCGGAATATAAGCCCGACCGCGGTGAGCGTCACCGAAACGGACAGCAGGAAAGTGACCATCGTACCGATAAAGCAGCCAACCTTTTCGCGCCTGTCCGCGCCTATGTACTGAGAAATTATAACCTGACCCGCGTTTGAAAAGCCCATGGCGAAAAAGGTGAGCGTATTGGAAATGTCGCCTCCGACAGAGACGGCGGACAGCCCCGCCTGCCCTATCACGTTGCCGACAACTATCATATCGACCATATTATATACTATCTGCAGAAGATTTGACATAAAAAGAGGGGTGGCAAACAGTATAAGCTGTTTTGCCACGCTTCCCTTTGTGAAATCTTTTATCATCACACTATTGCTCATATCCGCCTTACCTTTCCCGTATATTCTACCACCCGCCGCGAAATATGTCAATTATACCGCCGCGTAAATATAAAAAATCGTCCCGGTTTGTTTAACAGCCCGCCGCACTCTGCCGTTTTTTCGCAAATCGACAAAAAACATTGATTTCCCATATGCCAAATAGTATAATTATCTTATAATATACGGCTCGTTTTACTTAAAACCGAGCCGCGGGAGAAATTTATGAATTGTGTTTATTATAAATCGTCGGCGCAGATGGACGAGATTAAAAGCAGCAGCATTGACTTGATTATAACCTCTCCGCCATATTTTAATATCAAAGACTACTCGAAAGACGGTTATCAGGAAGAAAAACATTCCAATTCCAAACGAAATGATATGGGAGCCTGTACCGGCTATGACGTATACATCAGCGATTTACTGAGCGTTTGGAAAGAATGCGAAAGAGTGCTGAGACCAAATGGAAAGCTGTGCATTAACGTCCCGCTTATGCCCATGATTAAAAAAAATCTTTCCACTCATTACAACCGGGACATTTATGATATTCAAAGCAGTATACATGAGTCGATTATTAAAAATACAAAATTATATCTGCTGGATTTATACATATGGAACCGGACCAATCCGTCAAAAAAACTGATGTTTGGAAGCTATCCGTATCCGAGAAACTTTTATGCTCAAAACACAGTCGAGTTTATCACCGTCTATGTGAAAGACGGAAAGCCTAAATACACATCCAGGGAAATTAAAGAAAAGAGCAAATTGACCCAGGAGGAATGGATAAATTTCACAAAGCAAATATGGAATATACCTATACCCGGCAAAGGAGATCTGGCTTTCGGCAGGCACTCTGCGATAATGCCGGAGGAAATCCCGTACAGATGCATTAAATTATTCAGCTGCATCGACGATGTCATATTAGACCCGTTTGCCGGAAGCGGAACGACTCTCAGAGTAGCAAAACAGCTCGGAAGAAATTATGTGGGATACGAGCTGTATGAAAACTACAAAGAAATTATTGATATGAAATTAAATACAGTGGAACGGGGTGAGCTGCTTGGAGGTAAATAAAGTCTATTTTGCCGATGTGATGGATTTCATTCCGAAGCTTGACGACGCCAGCATAGATTTGGCGATTGTCGACCCGCCTTATAATCTCAGCAAGGAAGGGTGGGACAGATTCGCCGACGACAAGGCATATTTTGATTTTACATTTAAATGGATAGATTTGCTGCTGCCCAAGCTGAAATCAAACTGTTCGCTGTATTTATTTAATACTCCGTTTAATTCCGCAATAATACTCAACTATTTGAACGACAAGGACATAGTGTTCAGAAACTGGATTACCTGGTATAAAAAAGACGGGTTCAGCGCAACGAAAAAAAAATATGTCAATACGCAGGAAACAATATTATTTTACACCAAAACACTATCCTATACCTTCAATTACAACGATATCCGCCAGCCTTATGATTCGACCCAAAGAATTATGTATGCGGCAAAAAAAGGCATTTTAAAAAACGGAAAAAGATGGTTTCCCAATGAAAACGGTAAGCTTTGCAACGACGTGTGGCAAATAACGTCTCAAAGGCACAAGCAAAAGGTAAACGGAAAAGTAAAAAAAGCCATACATCCAACGGTTAAGCCGCGTGAGATGATTGAACGTATAATACTTGCCAGCAGCAACGAAAACGACCTGGTTTTGGATTTGTTCAGCGGCTCGGGAATGACAAGCATAGTTTCCAAATCTCTGAACCGCAGATACATAGGCTGCGAATGTGAAAAGGCGTATGTAGATTATATCGAAAGCGAGGGAATAGAAATTGGAAGATTATAAGTATTTAAGAGAGTTGGAATCAATTTCGAATAATAATACATTTTTGCAATATATCAGCGAAAGGGTATCATCAAACGACTATCGGGGAATACAATGCTCTCAGCACAACAGATTGACGTTTGACTATTTTTCAAAGCTGGTTTCGATAATTTACTCAGCTGCCGGAGACAGGACTTTCGGAATACACATAGGAGACGATACCGGTAAAAAACAGCCGCAGGCAGAAGTATACTACAAAATCGTTTCAAATATACGAAAAGCTGTCGGAAAAGGAACGATAAATTCCGTAAAAAAGAATACGTTTCCGGATATGGCGAGAATGGGGTTTTTGGACAGATATGACAAATTCGGGGCAAAAATCACAGAGGGAAGCTCTAAATCCGCAATTTACAGCGTGGGCTTGTCCGAGTCGGGCATAAAATTTGCAAAAGCCGCCGCATTTGAAAAAATAAAGCTGTTTACCGACGGAGTGGATATATTAACCAAAAACGCCGCGTCAGAGTTGGTTGAGCTGCTATATTTGAACGATTACGGTATTGACCGCATAGGCATATTGGAATTTATGTATATTTTTTCTGACGACAGAGAAAAAATCACCGCAAACGATAAGCTGCGTCTGTTATTGGATTATCGACGTTTATCATCGTCTCAAAAAGATAAAGTGGACGATTGCCTGAAGATGTTTTGCAATCCGGAAAACAGGAAAAGTTTTAAAAACAAAACATTACTCAGAGATTATAATAACTGGAAAAACGAAAGCCAACAAATATATGGATTATTGTCAAATTCGACCTATTTTAAGGTGGAAAACAACTGTTTAATATTAAACACGGGCAATTACGGTCTGTTTGACACTCGGACAAACAGAGGTACAAAAGCCAAGACCGACTACTTTAAGGAACACAATGTACTGAAATCCGGCGGATATGAACTGCATCACATAGTTCCTTTCTCAAAAGCCCAGAACAAAAACGACGCGGCTTTTATTGACGACTATAAAAATCTCATTTGTCTGAGCGATGAAAAGCATGAGGAATTTACTGCTTCCGGCAGCAAAAACGTCATAATGAAATACACACAGGATAGTCAAAATATTTTGTTTATGGATTTTGATGATAAAATCATTTTGGTCGATATAAATAAAGACGCGCTTTTTGCTCCGTCGCTGTTACCGGTTGTGAAGGAATACAATCAGATGCTCCTGCAAAAATTTTACTATGTTTAATATACCAAAGCGGCTCGGAGACAGACTGCGCCTGTTTGCAAGCCTGTAAAAGCTCGAATAAACCGCAGATTTTTATGAAAAACAGACCTCACGGAAATTTATCCGCAAGGTCTGTTTTTATCTTTTGTTTGCTATAAGGCTTTGCTCTTTAACAATAACGTTTATTTACTTATCTTCCTTAATAGCAGCCTGTGCCGCGGCAAGGCGGGCTATCGGCACACGGAAGGGCGAGCAGGAGACATAGTCAAGCCCGATTTCGTGGCAGAACTCGACGGACGACGGGTCGCCGCCATGCTCACCGCAGATACCGCAGTGAATATCGGGTCTTGTCTCGTGACCCATCTTGACCGACATCTCCATAAGCTTGCCTACGCCGGTTCTGTCAAGCTTCGCAAACGGGTCGAACTCGTAAATCTTGGAGTCGTAGTACCCGCCGAGGAACTTACCCGCATCGTCGCGGCTGAAGCCGAAGGTCATCTGGGTAAGATCGTTTGTACCAAAGCAGAAGAACTCCGCTTCCTTTGCAATCTCGTCCGCTGTAAGGCAGGCTCTCGGGATTTCCATCATGGTACCGACTTCATATTTAAGGTCGGTCTTTGCGGCGGCAATCTCCTCGTCCGCCGTCTCGACGACAACCTGCTTTACGCATTTAAGCTCCTTGACCTCGCCGACAAGCGGAATCATTATCTCGGGGACAATATTCCAGTCGGGATGCTGCTTTTTGACGTTTATGGCGGCGCGGATTACGGCGCGGGTCTGCATTCTCGCTATCTCGGGGTATGTTACCGCAAGGCGGCAGCCGCGATGACCCATCATCGGGTTGAACTCATGCAGAGACGAAATGATATTCTTTATCTGCTCGACGCTCTTGCCCTGAGTCTTGGCAAGCAGCTCAATATCCTTTTCCTCGGTGGGAACAAACTCGTGCAGAGGCGGGTCGAGGAAACGAATGGTAACGGGCTTGCCCTCCATCGCCTCATACAGAGCCTCAAAGTCGCCCTGCTGAGTCGGCAGTATCTTTGCAAGAGCCGCTTCCCTCTCCTCGGGGGTGTCGGAGCAAATCATCTCACGAAACGCCGCTATTCTGTCAGCCTCAAAGAACATATGCTCGGTGCGGCAAAGACCGATACCCTCCGCGCCGAGAGCAAACGCACGCTTGGCGTCGGCAGGAGTGTCGGCATTGGTGCGGACTTTGAGCTTTCTGTATTTATCCGCCCACGTCATTATTCTGCCGAACTCGCCGCCAATCGAAGCGTCCACCGTCGGTATAACGCCGTCGTAAATGGCGCCGGTTGAGCCGTCTATCGAGATATAGTCGCCCTCAACGTACGTCTTGCCGGCAAGAACAAACTTTTTATTTTCCTCGTCCATGGCTATATCGGAGCAGCCGGACACGCAGCAGGTGCCCATGCCGCGCGCGACGACCGCCGCGTGCGAGGTCATACCGCCGCGAACGGTAAGTATACCCTGAGACGCTTTCATACCCTCGATATCCTCGGGAGAGGTTTCAAGACGGACAAGAACGACCTTTTCGCCCTTGTCAGCCCACGTCTTGGCATCGTCCGCCGTGAATACTATCTTACCGCATGCCGCGCCGGGAGACGCCGCAAGCGCGCGGGCGACGGGCTGTGCCTTTTTAAGCGCCGCCGCATCAAACTGCGGATGAAGCAGAGTGTCAAGATTGCGGGGGTCTATCATGGCGACCGCCTCTTTATCGCTTATCATACCCTCGTCCACAAGGTCGCAGGCGATTTTCAAAGCGGCGGCGGCTGTTCTCTTTCCGTTTCTGGTCTGGAGCATATAGAGCTTTTTATCCTCTATTGTAAACTCCATATCCTGCATATCACGATAGTGATTTTCAAGAGTATGACAAATGCCTACAAACTGCTCGTACACCTCGGGCATAACGTCCTTGAGCTGGTCTATTGTCTGCGGTGTGCGAACGCCCGCGACAACGTCCTCGCCCTGTGCGTTCATAAGAAACTCGCCGAACAGCTTTTTCTCACCCGTCGCGGGGTTGCGGGTAAACGCAACGCCGGTACCGGAGGTATCGCCCATATTGCCAAACGCCATCATCTGCACGTTAACGGCGGTGCCCCACGAATAGGGAATGTCGTTATCGCGGCGGTAAACATTGGCGCGCGGGTTGTCCCACGAGCGGAAAACCGCCTTGACAGCGCCCATGAGCTGCTCCTTCGGGTCGGTCGGGAAATCTGCGCCGATTTTTGACTTATACTCAGCCTTAAACTGGTTTGCAAGCTCTTTCAAATCCTCGGCGGTGAGCTCCACATCCTGCGTCACGCCCTTTTCCGCCTTCATTTTGTCAATAAGCTCTTCGAAATACTTCTTTCCGACCTCCATAACAACGTCGGAATACATCTGGATAAATCTCCTGTAACAGTCCCAAGCCCAGCGGGGGTTGCCGGACTTGTTTGCCATAACCTCGACAACCTGCTCGTTAAGACCCAGGTTGAGAATGGTGTCCATCATACCCGGCATGGACGCGCGAGCGCCGGAGCGGACGGAGACGAGAAGCGGATTTTCAAGATCACCAAACTTTTTGCCCGTAATATTTTCCATCTTCTCGATGTACTCCATTATCTGAGCCTGTATATCGTCGTTTATTTTCCTGCCGTCCTCATAATACTGAGTACACGCCTCGGTCGTGATGGTAAAGCCCTGCGGAACGGGAAGTCCGAGGTTGGTCATTTCGGCGAGGTTTGCGCCCTTGCCGCCGAGAAGATTTCTCATGGTGGCGTTACCCTCGCTGAAAAGGTAGACAAATTTTTTTGACATATTTTTAACCTCCAAAAATAATAATCACAGTAAAACGGCGCGAAAATTCTGCGGTGCGAAGCGCCGCCCATCTAATTATAACATATTTTTCCGATTAAACAACCTTTTTTTGTTATTTATCATTATTTACAAATTTGTGAGATTTTAAAACGCTGTCTCGTTTAAATTTTACAAAGTTAAACTAATATCAAATTTAGCTTGAAAAAATATATACATCTTGTTAAAATATATTATATAAAAGCGCGCCGCGCTGTCAACAACCCGAGGAGGCATATGCAGATGAAGAGTACATCTTTTATTTCATGTATTCACTGCCGCGCCTTTCTGCCCGTTTGGAATTATTGCATCCAAACGGTTTTTTATTTCTAAGGAGGAAAAGCAAAATGATTACACACGGCAAAAACATCAAGATTTTCGCCGCAAACGCATCGCAAAAGGTCGCGCACGGGATAGCTCAGAAGCTGGGACTGCCGCTCGGCGACAGCACGGTCAAGACGTTTTCCGACGGCGAGATTTCCGTCTCAATAAACGAGACGGTTCGCGGTTCTGATGTTTTTCTGGTTCAATCCACCAATCTGCCGGTAAACGACAACCTTATGGAAATGCTGATTATGATTGACGCTTTCAAACGCGCCTCCGCGGGACGGATAACTGCCGTTATTCCCTACTTCGGCTATGCAAGACAGGACAGGAAGGCAAAGTCGCACGACCCCATTTCGGCAAAGCTTGTGGCCGACCTTATAGCCACGGCGGGCGCTGACCGTGTGCTGACCATGGACCTTCACGCGGCGCAGATACAGGGCTTTTTCAACATTCCCGTCGATCATCTGCTCGGCGTACCGATACTCGCCCCCTATTTTCAGAGCATGATAAACAACGGCAAGGAGGTAACGGTCGTCTCTCCGGACCTTGGCTCTGTCACCCGCGCGAGAAACTTCGCGACCAAAATCAACGCCCCGCTCGCCATAGTGGACAAGCGCAGGCAGCGGGCTAACGTATGCGAGGTTATGAACATAATAGGCGACGTCAAGGGTAAGCGCGTGGTGCTTGTCGACGATATGATAGACACGGCCGGAACGCTGTGCAACGCCGCAAAGGCGCTTATCGACGTAGGCGGCGCAACCGAGGTTTACGCCTGCGCGACTCACGGCGTTTTATCCGGCCCCGCGATTGAACGGATTAAGGACAGTCCGATTAAACAGCTCGTGCTTCTGGACACCATTGAATGTCCCGAGGAAAAAAAGCTGGACAAGATTACATATCTGCCGGTAGCTCCGATTTTTGCTGACGCCATCAAGCGAATTTACGCGGATGAGCCGATGTCCTCCTTATTTATCTAATAATACATCACCGCCCGAACAGTTTTGAACGGGCGGTGTTTTTATTAGGTATTATGTGAATCTCGTTTGTACCCGTTGCACAAATATCCTGCCCCTTAATCAAAACAAATTGCTTAATTTGAAAAAAATAATTTTTTTCACGAAAATACTTGATAAATAAATCTTGCGGGCTATAATTTGTGTGAGAAAAGCAGATCTGAAACGCAAGGCAGGAGGGCTTTACGATATGAAGAAGTATGCTTTTGTTTTCTCAAAGCTTAAAGGATATCGCGCAAAATTCCTTGCGGCGATGGTTGTCACCGTTCTTGTGGGCATACCGGAGCTGTTTCCCACGGTGATTGTGGGAGACATTGTTGACAACGTACTGAAAAGCGACTCGCCCGGCAGAATAGCGCTGCTGTGGAAATACTTTATCGCGCTTGTCGTGATAACGGCGGCGACCGCGATTATCCGTTTTATAATCCGCGAGGTGTGCTACTTTACCGGCAGTCACGTCTCCTACGGAATACGCTCGGCGCTTTACGAGAAGCTTCAGACGCTCGACTTCGGATTTTACATGCAAAACCCGAGCGGCGAGCTTATATCGCAGATGACGACCGACGTTAATATTATTCAGGACTTTTTCGGCGGCTATCTCTACACCTTTTTGAGAGACTGCTCGCTTTTGGTATTCACCTTCGTGCTGCTGGCAAGCAAAAGCCTCAAGGTATCGCTTATGATGCTGGCGTTTGTGCCGATAATCGTTATTTTGGCAACCCTTTTGCACAGCAGGACAAAAATGCTTCACCGCACGCTTCGCGACAAGTTTTCGGAGATAAACTCCTACGTCAACGAAAACTTAGGCGCCTACAGGGTGGTAAAGGCGTTTGCAAGAGAGGACTACGAGGTGGACAGGCTGCGCATCGAAAGCGAGCAATACCGCGATATGGCGGTCGGCAACACCGTAAAGCGGCTCAACTACTCTACCCCGATACATATCACATCGGAAATAATGCGGATTTTCGTTCTCTGCTCCTGCGGAATACTCATCGTATCCGCCGCGGACGGAGATCTTACCGTCGGCAACCTCACGGTGTTTTCAACTCTGGTTTTAACGATAGCGGGGCGGGTGCGCGAGCTGTCGGTTATGATTTCCCAGCTCCAGCAGTTCGGCGTTTCGGTAAGCAAGGTAACCTCCCTTTACGAATCGATGCCCGCAATTGACAACGGCGACAAAATAGAAGGCACGACAGGCAAAATCAAAAAAATTGAGTTTAACGACGTGACGCTGATACTGGACGGTCATATGGTTTTAGACCACATAAGCTTTACGGTTCACGCCGGCGAGACGGTGGCGATAATGGGACCGACCGGAGCGGGCAAAACGGTGCTTATCTCCATGCTGCTGCGTCTGTACGACCCTTCCTGCGGGCAGATACTTATAAACAACACAGACATACGCGAGATGGACATAAACGAGCTGCGAAAGATGATAGCGCTCAGCACGCAGGACGTATTTCTGTTTTCAGACACAATAGACGGCAACATCGCCTACTCCAACCCCGAGCTGCCTTTTGAGGACGTGCGGCGGTTTGCCGAGTGCGCGCAGGCGGCAGATTTTATTGAAAAACTGTCGGAGGGCTACGACACGATAATCGGCGAGCGCGGCGTGGGACTGTCGGGCGGACAGCGGCAGCGTATCGCGCTTGCGCGGGCGGTCGCAAAGCGTTCGTCGCTGATAATTCTCGACGACACCACCTCCGCCGTCGATATGGAAACGGAATCGCTCATACTGCAAGAGCTGAGAAAAATCACAAACAAAATAAAGATAATAGTTGCGCAGCGCATATCCTCCGTTGTGGACGCGGACAAGATAATCGTGCTGGAAAACGGCAGGATTACCGAGGTCGGCACGCACAGTGAGCTTGTCGCGGCGGGCGGCTATTACACATCCATCTTCAACATAAGCCAGCAGGGCAGCTCGGAGGTGATTGCAGATGGCAAGAAATAAGTACGACATCGACGAGGAGCTTGAGACGCCTTTTAACATCGGCAATTTCAAACGCTGCGGCAAATACATAAAGCACAGTTCCAAGCTGTTGATTACGGGCGCGCTGCTCGCGCTGCTTTCAACGGTGTTTGCACTCTGCGGACCGTACTTTTACAAAATGGTCATCGACAACATCGAAAAGCAGCAGGCGGCGGGTACGTCCGAGATAAAGCCAATTATCATAATAGGGCTGCTGTACATTCTGTTCATCCTGCTCAGCGAGGCGTGCACCTACCTTCGCACGCTTGTCACGTCAAAAGCCGGCATGCAGATAATTCACGAGATACGGGTGGATATTTTCTCGCACATACAAAAGCTTTCGTTCAACTACTTTGACAGCCGCCCGCGCGGCAAGATACTTGTCCGCGTTGTCCACTATGTAAATAACGTCGCAGACTTTCTGTCAAACGGGCTTATTAACATCGTCGTTCAGTCGCTCACGGTGTTCATCATAATGTTCTTCATGCTGACGCTTGACGTTAAACTGTCGCTTGCGGTACTCGCCGGCGTGCCGATTTTCATCGGCTACATGTTCCTTATTCGCAGCAGACAGCGCCGCGCGTGGACAGACTATTCCGCCAAAAACTCCAACGCCACGGCATACATAAGCGAGTCTATCAATGGCATGCAGATAACGCAGGCGTTCAACCGCGAGAAAGTAAATCAGGGCATTTACGAAAAGCTGGTGCGCAAACTCAACAAGTCATACATCAAGGCGATGACGATAAACAACAGCATACCGCTCGTAATTGAGATTCTCTCCCCTATCATTAGCGGCTTTCTCTACGTCGCCGCCATCGTGCTGCTGTCGGGCGAGCATTACGAAACGGGCGTTGTCGTGGCAATGGCGTCATACGCATCCCGCTTTTGGGGTCCGATTCAGAGCATCGGCAACATCTATAATCAGCTCATAAACACCGGCTCATACCTCGAACGCATCTTTGATACTATCGACGAAAAAGTGGAAATCGAGGACGTTCCGGACGCTTACGATCTGCCTCCGATTAAGGGTGAGGTCAAATACGACAACGTAACTTTCGCTTACGAAAAGGATAGAAACGTACTCGAAAACTTCAGCTTTACCGCGCGTCCCGGGCAGAGAATCGCGCTTGTCGGACCGACGGGCGCGGGCAAGAGCACCATTGTCAACCTGCTCTGCCGCTTTTACGATATTCAGAGCGGCGCTATTACGATAGACGGTCACAACATCCACGGCGTAACGCTGCATTCGCTGAGATCTTCAATGGGAATAATGCTTCAGGACAGCTTTATTTTCTCCGGCACGATAAAAGACAACATCCGCTACGGCAAGCTGGACGCGACTGACGATGAGATAATAGCCGCGGCAAAAACCGTCTGCGCGCACGACTTTATCGATAAGCTGGAGGACGGCTATGACACCGTCGTCAACGAAAAGGGTTCGATGCTGTCCCAGGGTCAGCGCCAGCTGATATGCTTTGCAAGAACCGTCATATCCGACCCAGCGATACTCATTTTGGACGAGGCGACAAGCTCTATCGACACCGAAACCGAGCAGTATGTTCAGCGCGGCATCGAGGAGATGATGCAGGGTCGCACATCCTTCGTCATAGCCCACAGGCTCTCCACTATCGTCAATTGCGATACAATAATGTATATTGACAACAAGGGAATAGTCGAGGCAGGCTCGCATGATGAGCTTCTGAAAAAAAGAGGTGCTTATTACAGCCTTTACACCTCGCAGCTTATGGACAGCGATATTGAGCACGCCGCAAGCGTATAATTTCAAAGCCCGCCGGATTTTCGACGGGCTTTTCCTTATTAATATTTATATTCCCAAAACAAAATTTTAGCAAATGGTTCCATTTAAAAATTTTATTTGTGCACAGTGCAGCAAAAGCGGCAGATTTTTTTGGTTAACTTAACAATAGTGTATTAAAATATCGTTAAATCGTATTTGAAATATATTGACTATTCCGTTTTTGTATTATATAATGAATTTACTTTATACTTTAGAGGTGTAAATATGAAGAAAAGATTTTTGTCAGTAACCCTCGCGGTATTGATGGTTCTTTCATTGTTTTCCGTATTTACCATAAGCGCGTCTGCGGCAAGCATTGAAATAACCAAAAATCCTGTCGTTTACATAAGCGGCGAGGATGAATACAATATCGTGTGGATGACCAGCACAGTCGCTATGAGTTATGTCACCATCAACTACAGCGGCAAAACCTATAACTTTTATGACCAGGATAACGGCGTTGTCCGCACGGATGACAAAATCCACACTGTCAGAGTGCCTATGCAGTATCTGGACGGCGCGGGATCTTACACCGTAAACTCAACCGCCGTTACATCGCGCAGCGATTACACTGTGGCGCTTGATGCAAAGGTCTCGCTCACCAGCGCCTTCAAGGGCTATCATAATCAGTCGTCTATCAATATCGGCGTTATCTCCGACTCGCATTTGTCCTACAATACGGCGAGTCGCACGACCGCAACGAACGGTCGTCTTTCGCTTGCAAGCCAGCTTCCCGATATTTGGGGCGGCGTTGATATGCTGATACAAAACGGCGATATAACCGATTCGATGGAATCCTTATCTGACCTTGAGCTCACCCTCGAGGAGGCGTATCGCGTGACCAACGGCTCGCTGCCTATCCTCTATGCAAAGGGCAACCACGAGTGCCGCGGCGAGTATTCTTATAAGATTATCAAGTATCTCAGCTACTCCAACGGCGAGTTCTTTTCTAAATGGAAATACGGTCCGATTGCGGGCATAACCATCGACCTTGGCGAGGATAAGGAAGACTCCTCCACCTCCTACTATGGTCTTACCGATATGGATCACTATTTTGAATATCAGTATGAGTGGCTCAGTTCCATGGGCGGATACGGCGACGGTCAGTATCATCTGCTTGTCTGCCACGGTCCCGATCTCAGCCGCGCTATGCCGACCGAGTATAAGTATGAAATGGCGAATTACGGAACAGATCTTTTGATTTGCGGTCACACCCATGATCTTCAATTCCATCCCGCATCCGACGCCTGGCACGGAAACAGAGGTTATCCCGTTCTGAACGACGGCGGTCATGACACCGGCGGCACCATGAGAACGTCCACTGTCACCTTCTCGAACGGCGACATCACAGTTCGTGGCTTTTCGGGCGAAGGCAACCGCACTTTCAGCGAGACAGTTAAAGCCTCTAATAAGTCTGCCGCAGCTCCCACAGAGACGACAGATAACACAGATGAAATTACATCCTCTCCCGCTGCGACCGAAACAGAGCAGCAGGCGGAATCCTCCGCACCGTCCATACCGACAGCTGCCGGCGTTTCGATGCATGCGCTCAAGGGCGCGGGTACATCCGTATCTATCACGGCACAGCCTGTCGTATTTGACTGCGGCATGTACTATCGCGTAGTTTTCCAGACAACCCCGGGCGTCAGCGCGGCAGGTTACGTTGAGTTCAAAAACTCCTCCACCACCGTGACGTATATGGACACTGTCACCGGTAAGCTGCGTCCCGATTCTATCCACTCGGTTCAAATCCCCAAGACTGAGTTCGACACGATGACGTACAGAGTAAGGAGCCGTTCGCTTGACAACTACACGGCTTACGGTATTGCCGACATTGCCACAGAAAAGCAGTCTTACGGACCTTATGTAAACGGCGCGCAAATAAAATTCACCGGCGACTCGTCGGGCAGCTCATATAACGACAACTTCAAGATACTTGTAGTGGGCAACACCGCAACAGGCAGCAATCTTGACGTTAGCGCCGCTCAAACAACAAAGAGAACCGCGGGCGGCTCTCTCTCGCTTGTCGTTTCGATGGGCAACGTTGCAAATTCGCTCAACACATCCGACGACTTTGCAAATTATCTCAAATATATGAACGCTCTGACGGGCGGCACCGTACCTGTCCTGTTCCTCAGAGGCGAAAACGAAACCAAGGGTGCGTATGCTCCTTACCTTTCGACTTACATTCATAATTACACCCCCGAAGGCGTTATGGGTAAGTTCTATTTCGACACATCCTTCGGTATTCTCTCCACAGTCGGGTTTGACACTGCGACAACAGCGGTCGACAGCAGCGAAAAGTACCACAACCTCGCCGCGTTCGATTCTATTCGTGCAGAGCAGCCGGGCTGGGCGGCAAATACAATACCGGATTCGTTCAAGGGTACCTACAACATAGTATTTGCTCACGGCGACGGACTTACCAACTATCTCGGCGTTGACTTTACAAAGAGCTATAAAAAGCTCGCCACCGACCTTGTCGTTACCGCGGGCAGCGGCAAAGCCTCCTTCACCGACGGCGGCAGTTCCTACTCGATAGCGACCGTCGGCTCGCCGTCGGGCGACGATTCCTATGGGCTTTTGCTCACCTGCTCCAAAAACAAAATCACGGTTTCCAAGCTCGCAGCGAGCACGACGGAGCTCGGAGTTATAAACGATACCTCTAAATCGGGCGCTGAGGTCACCGACAACCCGAACGACACGCCGGTAACCCCCGACACTCCGGACGATAAACCCAACACGCCGGACACTCCCGATACGTCCGACACACCCGACAGACCCAACCATTCGAATCCGAACGGCGGCAGCAGCTCGGATTCAGATCCGAGCGACGGCACAACGGGCAACGGTACTACCGATTTTGAACCCGACTCTTCCGACAGCATCGACGGATCGAGCTACGTGAGAGTAGTCCCCGAGGGCTGGTACAACGACTATCTCTCGCTTGGATTCAAGGTTGAGGATATCACAAGCGTATCCTCCAACGGTACTACGACAGAGGCTGTATTTATTGAATCGGTGTCATATATCAGCGGTATCGACCTTACGTTATTCAGCGGCAGCACAAATGCCGAGAAGGCATCCGAATGGGCGCAATCATACGGTATTTACACCGGCTACCTTGCAACCGAAAATCCTGTCACCGACAATGTTATAAACACTGTTGTATCGGGTCTTTTCGCAGCGTAAACAGCAAAAAGCATATCGGGTACGCTGAATAAAGAAACATTTTCTATGTATAACAAGGTGCAGTCTTTCGGGACTGCGCCTTGTCCGTTTTATGCAGCTTCATACTCACACAGCCATTTTAAGCCGGCGCGAAATTATCCCGCCCGCATAAGAAAACGGCTTTGATACAATTAAAAACGTCACGGACAGATATCCGTGACGTTTTATTCAGAGTGTCATATCTCTCAGCATATTGAAGTTTTCATCGTAAATCGTACACAGGACGCTGTCGTCCTCTTTTCGCAGCCGCATTGCCTGCTCGCCATCCGCAAGCAAGATAACGTCGTTACCCGCGCAGGGCGTACCGTTCTCGTCAATGGTATATAGCGTGTCGTCCGAAACTAAAAACTCGCGCAGCGGCGTTTGCGATATGACATTCACGGTAAGTCCGTCCTCCGAAATGAGCTTTAGAAAGCTGTCCGCGCCGTCCAGCGCATAAACGCCTGTTTTCGCGGCGCTCAGTGCCAGCGGTATCACAGCCGATATTCTCGCCCTGGCATACCCGCCGCAAAACGATGTATAAACGCCATCCGCCGCGCTGCCGTAGCCATTGCCTTCGTAAGACGTCGTCACCTCAAAGTCGGATGGAACAAATCCGGAAAAGTCAAGCGACAAAAGCTGCGTATCGTCCGCGCCGAGACGGGCGTAGCAATTGCGCAGAAGCTCACCCGCCTTATCATTTTCGCCGAGATACTGCTGCGAGTAAAGCATCAGCTTTGCCGCGGGAGCGTACTCCCCTGCCTCATAATACTCCGACGCGACACGCAAGACAATATCACGGTTTTTTCCGCCGTATTTCATCACCCTGATTACCGTCGCCTCGTTTGATATATCGAGCCGTTTCAGCGCGCGGCTGAGCCTGCCTCCGACAATAAGCATTACAGCTAAAGCTGTGACCGCCGCCGTCGCCGCCACCGCGCCCACCGTTATCCAAACCCGCTTTATTTTCACCGTCTGAGCTATCATCGCTTTCCCTCTCATTTCATCTTATTATATTATAAGCTTTTTGCAGTGGATATCAAGCCCGCGCGGCATAAATAAATTAAATAATTTTCAAAAAACACTTGATTTTATCGGAACATAATGTTAAAATAATATTTGCTATTTTGAAATTCAATCAAAGGAGGTGCCGGGCGTGCCGAATATCAAATCTGCGAAGAAGAGGGTCTTGGTCACAAACACCAAAACGCTGCAAAACAAAATCATCAAGTCGGAGCTTAAATCTTCTATTAAAAAGTTTGATGCTCTTGCTCAGGCGGGTGAAAAAGAAGCTGCCAAAGCTGCTTATCTTGATGCTGTAAAAAAAATCGAGAAGGCGGCGAAAAAGAACGTTATTCATAAGAACAACTCAAACAGAAAGAAGAGCGCCTTGACATTGAAGCTTAACAAGCTTGCGTAACTCTTTTTTGAAATACTACCGGCATCCTGGTCTGCCGGTTTTATTTTTTGTTAAGAAAAATATCGCGGCGGCGGCGAAAATCACAAGAGCGCAGCATACAGTCCCCGCCTTTGCCCTGCCGCTCACGATAACAAGAATGCTGCCCGTCCGCCCGTTTTTGTCGAAAACAGTGATGCGCGCCCTGCCGCAAAAGCCGGCACGGAGCACACCCGAGCGGTCGGCATGCGCCACGAGCGCGTTCGTCGAGCTGAATTTCAGCTCCTTATACACAGGCACTCCCAAAATCCCGCTTTTGACGTGCAGCAGCTTTTTTTCGCCGGATGACATATGTATGCTGTCGCCGGTCTCTATTATCAAAAACTGTCCGCGCAGATCCTGTGCTTTGCATGTAACGCTTAAAGCCGCTGCAAAAACGGCTATGATTATCACAAATAGACGCGTTTTCATAATAACACCCCATATAATATTATGAAAAATCCTGTTTTAATGTTACTTAAAAGTGATATTTACTATTGATTTTATAAATACAGTGTGGTAGAATAATCAGTACTGGGCTTTACGTAAAGCAAGCGTAAAGTCTCATATACGGAGCGGTATCGAAGTGGTCATAACGGGTCTGACTCGAAATGGTTGACTTTTGTGTCGGCTTTGTCCACCCGAAAATCCCCATTTTACGGGGCTTTTGCTCAGTTCGAAAATTGAATATTTTGTTGTTCTGTCCTGCTGTTCTGCCCTTGGATTTTTTGCAGAATTTCAGGCTTAACAATATACGGAGAGGTATCGAAGTGGTCATAACGGGGCTGACTCGAAATCAGTTTGACGGCAACGTCACGCGGGTTCGAATCCCGCCCTCTCCGCCAAAAAGTCCAGTAACCATGCGGGTTTCTGGACTTTTTCCTTTTCCGGCAAAGTGTTTTCAGAGAACCGCATTTTTAGGGCAGAACAACATTTTATTCTTCAGATTTTTCATTGGTTACTTCTGAGTCTTCGGTCAGGTCGCACCATTTGCTTTTGAAGTTCCCAACCTCGGGCAGCGGCATTCCGCTCACCATTGCCTGCGCCGAGGAGAGCTTCGAGGAATAGTCCAAATGCGCATAGATGTTGGCGGTGGTGCTGAAATCCGAATGACCGAGCCACTCCTGAATCTGCTTGAGGGGGACGCCGTTGGCAAGCAAGAGGCTGGCGCAGCTGTGGCGGAGATCGTGAAAGCGCATTTTCCGTAGCCCGTGACGCTGAATGAACTGCGGGAAATAGGATGTTAAGTATCCGGGGCGCATCCGTTCTCCTAACTCGTCCACGAAAACATATCCGTCGTACTCGTAATTGTAGCAGTTCCCGCAGACCTTTTTGTTCAGCTCCTGCGCCTCTTTTACTTGCAGGAAGTATTCCCGAAAGCTGCCGACCAGAGGCAGGGTGCGCATACTGGATTTTGTCTTAGCCGATTCCTGCTCAATGA
>CANQVN010000012.1 GCA_947627315.1 uncultured Clostridia bacterium
CTCGATATCGGCGGTCAGTGGGTCACGCTGTCGTCCGATATCGAGCTGCTTGACACGCCCGGCATTCTGTGGAACAAGTTTGAGGATATGCGGGTGGGTATCCACCTTGCGTTTACCGGTGCTATAAAAGACGACGTTGTGGACACCGAAACGCTCGCGCTTGAGCTTATCCGCACGCTTTCGGAAAAATACCCCGGCAGTCTCACCGCGCGCTACGGAGTTGAAACGGACGGCGAACCGCTTGAAATTTACGAGAAAATCTGCCGCCGCCGCGGATTTATTCTGCGCGGCGGCGAGGTGGACTATGAGCGCGGCGCCGCAGTGCTGCTGGATGAGTTTCGCGCCGGCAAGCTCGGCAGGATTTCTCTGGAGGCGCCCGATGCTTGATTTTCGGATAGAAAATGAAATGTATGATAAGGGATACGGCGTTATTTGCGGCGTGGACGAAGCGGGCAGGGGTTGTCTTTGCGGGCGTGTCTACGCCGCGGCTGTCGTTCTGCCGCGCGGCTATGCCAACGATGAGCTTAACGACAGTAAAAAGCTGAGCGAAAAAAAGCGGGAAAAGCTTTTTTCCGACGTCACCGAAAACGCGCTTTATCACGCCGTCGCCTTTGCCGAGGTGGAGGAGATAGAGCGCCTTAATATATTAAACGCCGCGATGCTCGCGATGCGCCGCGCGATAGAGGGTCTTTGTATTAAGCCCGACCTTGCGCTGATTGACGGCAATATTGCCCGCGGGTTTGACTGTGAAACGCGCACCGTCGTAAAGGGCGACGCGATAAGTCCTTCAATTGCCGCCGCCTCCGTTCTTGCCAAGGTCTCGCGCGACAGATATATCTGTGAGCTTGCGGAAAAATACCCGCTCTACGGCTTTGAAAAACACAAGGGCTACGGCACAAAGGCACATATTGAGGCAATCCGCAAATACGGTCCGTGCGAAATCCACCGTCCCTCCTTTCTTAAAAAAATATGAACAGGCGCGGTGTTATAGGCGAGCGTATAGCCGCGGCATATTTGAGGTGTAAAGGCTTTAGCCTTGTCGAGAGAAACTATCGCTCCCGCTTTGGAGAGATTGACGTCATAATGCGGCGGGGCGACACCGTTTTATTCGTCGAGGTCAAAACCCGCGGCAAGGACCCGCTCGGCACACCTGCCGAGGCGGTTGATTTTTATAAGCAAAAAAGACTCATAAAAACCGCGGAATTTTATATAATAGAACGGCGGCTGGGCGACGTAGACATACGGTTTGACGTCGTCGAGGTGGAGCTTTACCGCTTTCATCTGCGTGTCCGCCATATAGAAAATGCGTTTTGAACGGAGAATTTTATGTATGCCGATCTTCACTGCGACACGGCGTTTGAATGTTATGTAAAGGGAAAAAGCTTTGCAGATAAAAGCCTGCACGTCAACCTTCTCGCCTGCCTTGAAAATACGCCCTGTATACAGACCTTTGCCCACTATATCCCCGAAAACACGGAAAATAAGTTTGATTTCTTTCAGAGAATGCTTGAAAACACATACCGAATGTTTGAGAGCATACCCGAAATTATAATTTTCAAAAAGCGCGCGGATATAGCCGCCGCCGAGCGGGATAAAAAGATTCTTGCCGTGCTGTCCGTCGAGGGCGGCGACTTTTTTGACGGCGGGAGCGGGGATATTGCCAGAGCCGATTTTCTTGAAAAAAACAACATTCGTTTCCTCTCGCTTTGCTATAACGGTGGCAGCGCGCTGTGCGGCGGCGCGAAAAGCCCGCCCGATGCGGGGCTTACAAAAAATGGACTTGAAACGGCGGCTCGGCTTTGGGAGCGAGGCACTGTGTCTGACCTGTCACATCTCAACCACAAAAGCTCGATGCAGCTTATAAACAGCGGCGTTCGGGTCATAGCTACCCACTCAAACTGCCTTGCCGTCTGTCCCTCGTTCAGAAATCTTGCGGATGAGGCGATTGAAAAGCTTATCGAGCAAAAAAGCCTTATGGGGATAAATTTCTACGCGCCGTTTCTCTGCGAAAATGGCGCCGCCGCAATATCGGACGTTGAAAGGCACATTCTGCACGTTAAAGCTATGGGCGGGGATAAAATACTTGCTCTCGGCGCGGATTTTGACGGATGCGACAGCCTGCCGCGCGGCATTTCGGGGCTTTGCGATATAAAAAAGCTTGATATATCGGAAGATATGCTATATAATAACGTAAAAAGATTTTTGAGTTTACTGTAAAGGAAGTAAAAATGGAATACGTCAGCACGAGAAACAAAGATATAAGGTTAAGCTCCGCCCGGGCGATTGTCCGCGGGATATCGGAGGACGGAGGACTTTTTCTGCCCGAATATATTCCGGAGCTTACGGATAGCGAGCTTAAAAGCGTTTTGAGTATGGATTACCGCGCGGCGGCGCGCTTTGTTCTCTCGCGGTTTCTCACAGATTTTACCGATTATGAGATAGAAAGCTGTGTCGGCGGCGCGTATACCGGGCAAAAGTTTGGCGGCGACAACCCCGCGCCTGTAAAAAAGCTGGATGACGATAAGTATATGCTGGAGCTGTGGCACGGTCCCACCTGCGCGTTTAAGGATATGGCGCTTCAGATTTTGCCGCGGCTTTTGACAGTCGCCGTCAAAAAGGAAAAGGCGGACAAGACGGTCGTTATTCTGGTAGCAACGTCGGGTGACACCGGCAAGGCGGCTCTCGAGGGCTTTTGCGACGTTGAGGGTGCAAAGATAGTTGTATTTTACCCGTCCGAGGGGGTAAGCGAGGTCCAGAAAATGCAGATGGTAACGCAGGGCGGCTCAAACACCTGCGTTTTCGGGCTTGTCGGCAATTTCGACGATTGCCAGAGCGGGGTAAAACAGATACTGGGCGACAGCGACGTCATAAAAAAGCTGGCTCGGGGCGGCTATGTATTTTCGAGCGCAAATTCGATAAACTGGGGCAGGCTTGTGCCTCAGGTCGTCTATTATTTTACCGCCTACGGCGCGCTTGCCAAAAACGGTGAGATAAATATCGGCGACGCTGTCGATTTTGTCGTGCCGACCGGAAACTTCGGCGATATCCTTGCCGGATATATCGCAAAGCGGATGGGTCTGCCTGTCGGAAAGCTCGTCTGCGCGTCCAATACTAACAAGGTACTGACGGACTTTATCGAAACGGGCGTTTATAATAAAAACCGCGACTTTTACACCACGACCTCCCCGTCGATGGACATTCTGATATCGAGCAATCTTGAACGGCTGATGTTTATGATGACAGATGGCAACGCGCCGCTTGTTTCAAAATATATGGCTCAGCTTTCGCAAGACGGCGCGTATAAGGTGGAAAGCTCGCTGCTTGAAAATATAAAATCGGTGTTTTCCGCCGGTTTTGCAGACGAGCGGGAGACTGCGAAGGCTATCGGCGAGGCATATTCAAAATACGGCTATGTAATCGACCCGCACACCGCTGTCGCTTACAGCGTCGCGGCTAAGTGCAAGACGGACGCAAAGCAGATTATACTGTCCACCGCAAGCCCCTATAAGTTCCCAAAAAGCGTGCTTTGCGGCATCGGTGAAAACGCCGATGCGTCCACCGAGTTTGAGCTGCTCTGTCGCCTTGAAAGCAAAACGGGGATGCCGGTGCCGCCGTCCCTGGCGTGCCTTGCGAAAAGACCTGTAAGGTTTGCCGACGTATGTAAAAAGCAGCAGATGACCGAAAGAATTTACGGCTTTTTGGGTTTGTAAACCGCCGCGCCGCAATTTTACGCTTGTGACGTACAACGGTACATCATGCTGTAAACTCCGACGCGGCTTTGGTTAAAAAGAGCTAAAACTTGTCGCGGTAGGTCGAGCAGAACGTGTCATTCGCTCCGCTTTCCGCGCCGCAGTTTTTGCAGTTGCAGACTTCAATCTGCTCGGCGGTGCATTTGTCGCTCGGCGCGTGATAGTAGCAGTCGGCGACCTTGCAGCAAACGCCCTGATTTTTGTCAATCTTGTTTTCCATCGTTATCGCTCCTTTCAGTTATAGTCTGTCCGTTTCGCATAGAATAACCGTGTAAAAAATCGGAAAGGAAAATTTTAGCTTGTCAGTTTTTGTAATCGGCGACACCCATCTGTCCCACTCTGCGGACAAGCCTATGGACGTGTTCGGAAGCGTGTGGCAAAACCACGCCGAAAAGCTGCGCCGCAACTGGTGCAAAACTGTGAAAGACGGCGACACCGTCGTTATAGCGGGGGACGTGTCATGGGGAATGTCGCTTGAAGAGTCGCTTGAGGATTTCAGGTTTCTTTCCGCTCTTCCCGGTAATAAAATACTTCTCAAAGGCAACCACGACTACTGGTGGGACACAGTGAGTAAAATGAGGCGGTTTTTAGCCGACAACGGGATTTTTGACATAGAATTTCTGTATAACGACAGCATAATCGCGGAGGATATCGCGATTTGCGGCACGCGCGGCTGGGTGCGCGGCATCGGCGAAAACGACGAGAAAATGATATCGCGCGAGGCGGGAAGGCTGGAGCGCTCGCTCATTTCGGCGGGGGATGCCAAAAAGGTGGTCTTTATGCACTATCCTCCCGTTTACGCGGGCGGGGAGACCTTGCAGTTTATAGAGATTATGCAAAAACACGGCGTCGAGCGCTGCTACTACGGTCATCTTCACGCACAATCGGCGGCGCGCGCCGTAACGGGCAGAGTCCGCGGGATAGATTTTTTCCTTGTTTCCGCCGATGCTCTTGACTTTTGCCCTTTAAATATATAAAATAATACAGTCAATAATACGGAGGTATACATAAATGAAGTTGAAGGAAAACAAAAAGACGGATAAAAACGTCGTTGAGCTTACCGTCGAGGTAAAGGGCAGCGATTTTAAAAACGCCGTCGACGCAGCGTTTCGGAAGAATATTTCCAAAATGACAGTACCCGGCTTTCGCCGCGGCAAAGCCCCCCGCAAGATGATAGAGCGGCTGTACGGCGAGGGCGTGTTCTACGACGAGGCGATAAACGCGCTTTATCCCACGGCGTATGACGAGGCTGTCGCCGAGGCGAAGATAACTCCTGTCGACCGCCCCGAAATAGAGGTTAAAAGCGTCGACGCGGAAGGCTTTGAGTTTGTGGCAAAGGTCACGGTAAAGCCGGAGGTAGAGGTCAAAAACTACAAGGGAATAAAAGTAGAAAAGAATGTCTATAATGTAACAGAAACAACGGTCAAATACGAGCTTGAGAGTATGCGCCGCCAGAACAGGCGCATAATCGACGTCGACCGTGAGGCAAAGTCGGGCGACACTGTCAATATCGACTATGATGGCTCTGTCGACGGCGTGCCGTTTGACGGCGGCAAGGCGGAGGGCTATGATTTGAGCCTTGGCTCAAACACATTTATCCCCGGATTTGAGGACCAGCTTATAGGTAAAAAAGCGGGCGACGAGTGCGACGTTAACGTCACGTTCCCCGAGGAGTACCACGCCGAGGAGTTAAAGGGCAAGGCGGCGGTGTTCAAAGTAAAGGTAAACGGCGTCAAGGAAATTCAGCTTCCCGAGGCGGACGATGAGTTTGCAAAGGACGTGAGCGAGTTTGACACACTTGCGGAGCTTAAGGCGGACATAAAGAAAAAGCTGAAAGAGCAGAACGCCGCGCGTTCGGAGCAGGAGCTGGAAAGCGCGCTTGTCGACGAGCTTCTTAAAAATACAGAGGTGGACATTCCGCCCGTTATGATAGCCCGCAAGGCGGACAGTATGATGGCTGAATTTGAGCAGCGGCTTTCAGGCTCCGGTATCAAGCTTGCCGATTACGTCGGCTATATGGGTACTGATATCGACAGCTTTAAGAAAAACTATGAGCCGGAGGCGGAAAAGCAGGTAAAAACCCGCCTTGCGCTTGAAAAGATAGTCGAGCTTGAAAACATAGTTGTTTCGGATGAGGATACCGATAAGGAATACCAGGCGATAGCCGACGCTTACAAGATGAAAGCGGAGGACGTCAAGCGTTTTCTGCCGGCGGACGAGGTCGCAATGGACGTGGCTGTCGGCAAGGCGGTCGAGCTTATCAAGGCAAACGCCGAGATAACAGAAAAGAAGCCGGCTGCCAAAAAGCCCGCCGCCAAAAAGCCTGCGACGGAAAAGAAAACGACGGCTGAAAAGAAAACGACGGCGAAAAAGCCAGCGGCTGAAAAGACCGCAAAATAACTAAAAATCAAAGGAGAGGTAAGCTATGAGTTTAGTGCCTATGGTGGTAGAGCAGACGAGCCGCGGCGAGCGCTCGTATGACATCTACTCGCGTCTTTTGAACGACCGCATTGTGTTTTTGTCCGAGGAGGTAAACGACGTCACCGCGAGCCTTGTGGTGGCACAGCTTCTCTACCTTGAGGCGCAGGACAGCGAGAAGGACATAAGCTTTTATATAAACTCGCCCGGCGGTTCTATCACATCCGGTATGGCTATATATGACACCATGCAGTATATAAAGTGCGACGTTTCGACGATATGTATCGGCATGGCGGCGTCAATGGGCGCGTTTTTGCTGGCGGCGGGAGCCAAGGGCAAGCGGTTTGCACTGCCCAACAGCGAGATTATGATACATCAGCCTCTCGGCGGAGCGCAGGGTCAGGCGACCGATATACAAATCCACGCCCAGCGTATAATCAATATAAAGAAAAAGCTCAACACTCTGCTCTCCGAGGCGACAGGTCAGCCGCTGGAGGTTATAGAACGCGATACCGAGCGGGATAATTTTATGACGGCAAAACAGGCGTGCGATTACGGGCTTATAGACAAGGTGATAGTTTCGAGGTAGTATGGCGGACAGTCAGAACACAAACAAAAAACGCTGTTCATTCTGCGGCAGGAGCGAGGACGTCGTCCCGCAGCTTCTGTCGGGAAACGGTGCGTATATATGCAGTGACTGTGTCGAGTTTTGCGCGCACGTTCTCGGTCTTTATACCCCTGCCGAGCCGGAGCAGCAGGAGCTTGATATAAAGCTCTATACTCCGCATGAAATCAAGGCGTTTTTAGACGACTATGTGATAGGTCAGGACAGGGCGAAAACGGCGCTCAGCGTTGCGGTTTATAATCACTACAAGCGGATAATGAACCTCGACGACGATGACGACGGCGTTGAGATACAGAAAAGCAACATTCTGCTTTTGGGTCCGACCGGCAGCGGCAAAACCTACCTTGCGCAGACGCTTGCCAAAATTCTCGGCGTTCCGTTCGCCATAGCGGACGCGACGACGCTCACCGAGGCGGGCTACGTCGGCGAGGACGTTGAAAATATACTTCTGCGGCTCATTCAGGCGGCTGATTTTGACGTCGACCGCGCCGAAAAGGGGATAATCTATATTGATGAGATAGATAAAATATCCCGAAAGAGCGAGAATATGTCCATCACGCGCGACGTGAGCGGTGAGGGCGTACAGCAGGCTCTGCTTAAAATCCTGGAGGGGACGACGGCAAACGTGCCGCCGCAGGGCGGACGCAAGCATCCCAATCAGGAGTTTATCCGGATAGACACCACCAACATCCTTTTTATTTGCGGCGGCTCGTTTGACGGAATACAGAAAACCGTCGAAAAGCGGGTCCGCGCGGGCGGCGGGATAGGCTTTGGCTCCGAGCTTTCGGGGCAAAAACGCTCGCTCAGCGAGGTTTATGCCGCGGTTGAAAGCTATGATATAGTAAAGTACGGGCTTATTCCCGAGCTTGTCGGCAGACTGCCCGTTTTGGTCTCTCTCGACGAGCTTGGCGACGACGCTATGCTGCGCATACTTACCGAGCCGAAAAACGCCATAGTCAAGCAGTATAAAAAGCTGTTCGGCTACGACGGAATCGAGCTTGAGTTTGAGCCGGACGCGCTGCGTGAAATCGCGGCAATGACGGTCGCAAACAAAACGGGCGCAAGAGGACTGCGCGCCGTCATTGAAAAGCTGATGCAGCAGGTGATGTACGACGCGCCGTCTGCTGAAGGTATAAGCAAAATAATTATCACAAGCGACTTTGTGCTCGGCAAATCCCCGTATATCCAAAAATAACAGTTGTACTCCACGCAAAAAACCGCCCTGCGAAAATTTTTCGCAGGGCGGTTTTGATATTTAAAAAGATATAACCCCCAGATGTTCGAGCAGTATTTTAATCCCGATGAGCATCAGTACAACGCCGCCCGCAATCTCCGCCTTTTTCCGGTAAATGCTGCCGAATTTATTGCCGACGGCGACCCCCGCAAAGGACAGAATAAAGGTGGTAACGCCGATAATACTTATAGCCGACAGAATGTTCACGTCCAAAAACGCGAAGGTGACGCCCACCGCGAGCGCGTCGATGCTCGTTGCGACAGCGAGCATAAAAAGCTCTCTGTAATCAAGCGCCTGTTCCGCCCGGGGGTTTTCATGCGCCTCGTCTTTTGAAAACAGCGCCTCATACGCCATCTTTCCGCCTATAAATAAAAGCAGTGCAAAAGCAATCCAGTGGTCTATGCTTTTTATGTAGCTTTCAAACTGCGTGCCGACAAGCCAGCCTATAAGCGGCATCAACGCCTGAAACCCGCCGAAAAAAAGCGCTATGATAAGCGAGTGGGAATAATTGATTTTCCGCATATTAAGCCCTTTGCACACCGCAACGGCAAAAGCGTCCATAGAAAGTCCCATTCCTATAAAAAACAGCTCGTAAAATCCCATTATACGCCTTCTGAATTTGTTTTTTAAATTGTATTCATAAGTATGCCCGAAAATGCGGCGTAAGACGCCGCGCTTTCGGGTCTTTTATTCGTTTTATTTACCCTTGCTGTCCCTGAGTCCGACAATAAGGTTAAACACAAGCTCGCCCGTGTTTTTGTTGTCGCGGCAGTAATACCCGCTGCGAACAAACTGAAACTTCTCTTCGGGCAGGGCGTCTGTAAGCGAGCTTTCCACTTTCGCATTTTCAAAGCGGATGACCGAGTCGGGGTTGAGATAGTCGCCGTAGCTTTTGCCCTCGGGCAGAGCCGACATATTTTCCTCGGTGAAAAGCCTGTCGTACTTGACGATTTTCGCCTCGGCGCACTCTTTAGCGGAAAGCCAGTGGATAGTGCCTTTTATCTTTCGCCCGTCGACCGGCATACCGCACCCCGTTTCAAGGTCGGCTTTCGCATGTATCACCGTGACGTTTCCGTCTCCGTCCGTCTCGTATCCGGTACATTTCACGATGTATGCGTTCATCAGCCGCACCTCGTTTTCAGGGTAGAGCCTGAAAAACTTGGGCGTTTTTTCCGTCTTGAAATCGTCGCGCTCAATGTAAAGCTCTTTTGTAAAGGGCAGCGTGCGGCGCTCTGTATTTTCGTCGTTCGGGTTGTTTATAAACTCAAAATATTCCGTTTTGTCAGCGGGGTAGTTGTCTATAACAAGCTTTATCGGGTCGCACACGGCGACTCTGCGCGGCGCGCTGAAATTAAGCTCGTCGCGGACACAGTGTTCCAAAAGCCCGATGTCTACGATTGAGTACGCCTTTGAAATACCCGCCTTTTTTACAAACTCAATGATGGAGGTCGGCGTGTAACCGCGGCGGCGCAGCCCGCACAGCGTCGGCATTCTCGGGTCGTCCCAGCCGTCCACCACGCCCGTCTCGACAAGCTCGCGCAGATATCGCTTGCTCATAACGGTGTGCGTCACGTTGAGCCGTGCAAACTCGTACTGATGCGGCTTTTTTTCAAAGTCTATCCTGTCTATCACCCAGTCGTAAAGCGGGCGGTGATTTTCAAATTCGAGCGAGCAGAGCGAGTGGGTTATCCCCTCGAGCGCGTCCTGTATCGGATGCGCGAAGTCGTAAAGCGGGTAGATGCACCATTTGTCACCCTGACGGTGGTGAGAGGTGTGACTTATCCTGTAAATGGCGGGATCGCGCATATTCATATTGGGGCTTGCCATATCAATTTTGGCGCGCAGTGTGCATGCTCCGTCCTCAAACTCGCCGTTTTTCATTTTCTCAAAAAGCTTCAGGTTTTCCTCCACGCTTCTGTCGCGGTAAGGACTGGGCTTTCCCGGCTCTGTCAGCGTGCCGCGGTATTCTCTCATCTGCTCGGCGGACAGGTCGCAGACGTATGCGTCGCCCTGCCGTATCAGCTGCTTTGCAAACTCATAGCACTTATCAAAGTAGTCCGAGCCGTAATATACGCCTCCGTTCGGCTCCGCACCCAACCACAGCAAGTCCCGATAGATGCTCTGAACGTATTCGTCGTCCTCTTTTACGGGGTTTGTGTCGTCATAACGCAGGTTAAAAAGCCCGCCGTACTTCTTTGCGGTAAAATGATTTATAAAAATCGCCTTGGCGCTGCCTATGTGCAAATATCCGTTTGGCTCGGGCGGAAAACGGGTGTGAATACGCTCTGTAAGTCCGTTTTCGATGTCCTTGTCAATTATATCGTGGATAAAAAACGAATTAAGCTCTTCCATTTAGTCACTCCTTGATTATATTAAGCGCGTCGCACAGCCGCTTTTTCACTCTTTCACGCCCCAATATCTGCATAACACAGTAAAGGTCGGGCGAGGTCCTTCTGCCTGTCACGGCTATTCTGAGTACCATGCTGATATCGCCGACATGCCCCTTGCAGCTGTCGGGGGCAGCCTTGTACTCTTTCGGGGTTTTTGCATATCCGAGGTCAGACGCAAGCTCTTTTAGCTTTTCAAACCAGATTTCCGCGTTATCGTCGGGGCTGTAAATATCAACGTATCGCGTTAGTATTTCTCTCGTGTCCGCCGCGCTCACGTTTTCGGCAAAGTCGTCCTCCCGCTCAAACAGCTCGTCGTAGAAAAAGCTGATATACCGGCGTACCTCGCTCCACTTGGAGAGGTCTTTTCGTGGCTTGGAACCCTCTCTGCCTATCGCAAAAATCCGCTCGGCGCAGCTCAAATCCCTGCTTAAAAGCAGGTAAAGCTCTCGGTCAAACTCACGCGCCCAGTCTGTTACAAGCTCTGTGACCCTGCCCGCCGTCATATGGCAAATAATGTTTTTTGAAACGTCGTCCAGCTTGTCCAAATCAAACAGCGAGCCGCTTTTTGCCATCTTTGACACGGCAAACGGAAAATCCTCATAGCAAAGCTCGGGGTTGTGCATTCTCCACTCCTCATAATTGGAGTTTAAAAGCGTCATAACGTATTCCCGCACGGCGTCGGCAGGGTAGCCCTGCGCGCGGTAGTAGGTGAGCGCCGCCTCGGGGTCGTGCCGCTTTGACAGCTTGCGCTTCGATGCGCCGTCCTGCTTCATCAAAAGCGAGATGTGCAGATATTTCGGCGGCTTAAATCCGAGCAGACGGAAAAGCTGTAAATGCAGCGGCAGTGACGACAGCCATTCCTCGCCGCGCACCACGTGGGTCACCCGCATCAGGTGATCGTCCACCGCGTGCGCAAAGTGATAGGTCGGTATGCCGTCGCTTTTGAGCAGCACCCCGTCGACGTAGTTTTCATCCAACTCCAGTTTGCCCTTTACCAAATCGGTAAAGGTTATCCGCCCGCCCTCACTGCCGGGGGAACGCAGGCGCAGCACATACGGCACGCCGCTTTCTGCAAGCTCTTTTATCTGTTCAAATTCGCAGTCCCTGTATTTTGACCACTTTCCGTATACGCCGGGCAGCAGCTTTAGCTCCGCCTGTCTGTCGCGTATTTTCTCCAGCTCCTCCTTTGTCATAAAGCAGGGGTACGCCAGCCCGCGCGAAACAAGGTCCTTGGCGTAGACGTGGTAGATGTGCGCGCGCTGCGACTGACTGTACGGACCGTATGCGCCCGCGTCGCCTTTTTCGGTCACGCCCTCGTCAAACTCCAGCCCGTAATACTTAAATGAATTGATTATTGTTTCGACCGCGCCCTCGACTCGACGCTGATTATCGGTGTCCTCTATCCGCAGTAAAAACACGCCGCCGCTCAGCCTTGCAAGCCGTTCCGACGTGAATGCGGGAAACAGGTTCCCGAAATGAACAAACCCCGTCGGGCTTGGCGCTATCCGCGTCACCTTCGCGCCTTCAGGCAGTTCTCGCGGGGGAAAGCGCTTTTCCAAGTCCTCCGGCGTGTCCGTGACGTTCGGAAACAGCAACTCTGCCAGCCGCAAATTTTTATCTTCCATAGCTTACCTCAAAAATCATTATTTAAACATTATAATATATGCCCGCCGTTATTTCAATACAATACAGTCATTTAATTATGATTTTCCGCGCGATATTGATGCCGATTTTATATGGCAGCGGTCTTAGGGCTCGGTCTGCCTCCGCAAGCTTTTCACGAATGTTTATTTTCTGCGGGCAGTGCTTTTCGCACCTGCCGCAGTCTATGCACTGCGATGCAAAGGCGGGGCTTTTGCGAATGCCCATATTCTGGGCAAATTCAAACCGTGCCGCCGCCTTTTTTTCCATATACATCAGGTTGTAGTAGTAAAAATTAGCGGGGATATCCACGCCGCGCGGGCAGGGCATACAGTACCGGCAGCCGGTGCAGCCCACCTTTTCACGCTCGCGTATGATTTCCTTTATCCGTTTAACGGTTTCAAAATCTTCTTTTGAAAAGCTTTCCGGCTCGACCTTTGACGCCGTGCGGATATTTTCGTCTATCATATCCTCCGAGTTCATACCGGAAAGGACGCACGTCACCTCTTTTTGGCTCCACAGCCAGCGCAATCCAAGCTCCGCCGGAGTGATGCTTTCACCGCGCGCGGCAAGAACCTCCTTTGCCTTGTCGGGCAGGTTTACAAGCTTTCCGCCCCGCAGCGGCTCCATAATTATAACAGGTATGCCTTTTTCCGCCGCGGCGGTAAGTCCCGCTTTTCCCGCCTGGGTATGTTCGTCTAAGTAGTTATATTGGATCTGGCAAAAATCCCAGTCGTAAGCGTCAAGGATTTTTAAGAACATATCGGTGTCGCCGTGGTAGGAAAAGCCGATGCTGCGTATTCTGCCCGCCGCCTTTTGCTCTGTAATCCAGCTTTCGATTCCGAGCGTTTTAAGATGCTCCCATTCGGAAATGTCGGTAAACATATGCATAAGATAATAGTCGATATAGTCGGTTTGCAGGCGGGAGAGCTCCTCGTTAAAGGTCCTGTCTATGGCGGCGCGGGAGCGTATGATATACTGCGGCAGCTTGGTTGCGATGAATACCTTTTCCCGCATCCCGCTTTCGCTCAAAATCCTGCCGAGGCATTCCTCGCTTCCGGGGTAGATGTAAGCTGTGTCAAAATAGTTCACGCCCCCGTCTATCGCGTGCAAAACCTCCCGTTTTGCCTTTGGGTAGTCGATAGCGCCGCCTTTCTTGCTGAATCTCATACAGCCGTAGCCCAGAATGGATATTTTGTTTCCGTATCTGTCAAGCCTGTATTTCATACCCGTTCTCTCCCTCTTTTATCCAAACGTCGATTTCCGACCTGTCCGGCGCTTCAAACACGGCGCAGGCTTTCGCGGCAAGGTTATCGTCGACAAAGTATGCCTCCGTCTTTTTTGACGTAACCTCGCCGTTTCGCTTTTCAATAAGCTTTTGCCGCCTGTCGTCGTCGATATCAATATAATGAATCTCACACGGGATATGCCGGTCGGCGTAAAATTTTCCGGCATACGCCCTGCCTTCAGCCGTCCAGAACCCCCAGTCCAAAACCGTGTCAATTCCTTTTTCGATAAATTGCAGGGATTTTTCAAACAAATACGCCTGTGTCTTTTTGGCATATTCGTCGTGTTTTTCACCGCAATGCTGACCGAATATCGCAAGCATAATTTCATCGACGGATAGCAGCACGGAATTGCTTTTCGCGCACAGCTTTTGCGCGTAGGTCGTTTTGCCGCAGCATATTTTCCCGCATATCAGAACAGCCTTTGCGCGCCTTAATCCAAGCATTTTTACCTCCGGTCCTTTTTACTTTATTGTACCATAATTACGCCATACGCGCCATATAATTTTATTTTTAAATAGCCTTTTACAATCCGTATTTTATTTGCACACGCTCCAAAATTTTCCCGATTGGCTTGCAAAACAGAAGCAGGAAAATCACGTTTGAAACAGCGTAAATTGCCGTGAAGGGGAGAGAGGACGCCAAAATGGCGATGTAGCGGGAAAGATTAAACGCTCCGTCCGCCCAAAACACCGTCCAGATATCCATCGCGGCGGAATAAAGAACGCCGGCAATCGCGCCGTATAAAGCCAGCAAAATTCTGCTGTGCTTCAGTCTTTTTGCAAGCAGTCCCCCAATAAATCCCAAGATTCCCCATCCAAACATCTGAAAGGGGGTCCAGGGTCCCTGTCCGAACCAGAAGTTTGAAATTACGGCGGAAAGCGAGCCTGTGAGAAAGCCCGCCTCGCTTCCAAAATACATCGAGGTGATTACCACCAGAGCGGTCACCGGCTTAAAGGCGGGTATCGGTGTGAAAAGAATGCGTCCCAGCACCGACAGCGCCGTCATCGACGCGATTAAAATCAGCCGCTTTGCATCGACACTTTTCCGCTCGAATTGCAGAAAAACCGGCAGGCAGGAGAGCAGCGCCACGCAAAGGGATACCCAGGCATACCGCTTTGCCGGAAAAAGTACCGTCCCGCAAATCACGACGGCGGGTATCAGAAGGCAGAAAATGCCGTAGGAAATCCATTTTTTCATAGCCTTGCCCCCTCCGCGCGACAGCATTCTATAACCTGCTCGCACGTCACGGCGTTTTTCCACAGCCCACGCGCCATGCGGTTGGCGGCGGTGGTGTAAAAGCTGTTTTCCGCAAAGAACTTCTGCGGCGTGTCGGCGGAGAGAATTTCCCCGTCGAAAATAAATGCACAGCGGTCGGAAATCTCGGCGGCAAACTCCACGTCATGGGTCACAAGTATCACCGCCTTGCCGTTTTGGCTAAGCCCCCTCAGAATTTTTTGCAGATTTTGCTTTGCATATGCGTCGATGCCTTTGGTCGGCTCGTCCAGCAGCAGGATTTTCGGATTTGAAAGCAGAACCTTGGCAAGCGCGCATTTTTGCTGCTCGCCGCCGCTGAGATCGTACGGATGACGGTCGAGCAAATTTGAAATTCCAAGCTTTGCCGCGATTTTTTCAATATGATTTTTATGCTCTTTTTTTGGAATGCCCATCGCCTCTGAAATTTCGGCAAGGTCGGCTCGCACCGTCTCCTTGACAAACACCGTCTGCGGATTTTGCGGCAGAAGGGCAATGTTGTTTCGGTACAGCGCGCCGCCCTTATAGTCCTTAATCGTCCTGCCGCCTATCATAACCTTTCCGCGATAGGCTCTGTCCAGCCCCGCGATTACGTTCAGCGCCGTTGTTTTCCCCGCGCCGTTGCCGCCGAGAATACAGAAAACCTCGCCGCATCGCACCTTTAAGGACACGCCGCGTAAAACGTCCGGCGCATCCTTTTCATAGCGAAACCACACGTTTTTAAGCTCCGCCGCCGTATCGCCTTCGGGCAATTTCGGTTCGGTCGGCATTTGGGTATCGCCCTTGAAATTCCGCTCCAAAAACTCCCGCCCCTCCCGCACGGTCAGAGGGTACGGGTCGTTGGTTTCAAGCCCCTGCCGGATGCGCACGGCGCTCGGCATCGCGTAAAACATAGGGTGACAGGGGGAAAGCTTTCGTCCGATTTCCCGAGGCTTGTCGTCAAGGATAACACTCCCGTTTTCAAGCACAAGCACGCGGTCTGCAATTGGAAATACCTCTTCCAGGCGATGCTCGGCAAGCAGAATTGTCAGCCCCAATTCCCGGTTTATCTTTTGAAGCGTTGATATAAAATCGGCGGCGGCAATCGGGTCAAGCTGACCTGTCGGCTCGTCTAAAATCAGCAAATCCGGCTGCATAACCATAACCGAGGCGAGGTTCAGAAGCTGCTTTTGCCCGCCGGAAAGCTCGTCCGTTTTCCGGCGAAACCAGCCCTCTATCCCGAAAAAGCTCGCCATTTCTCCCACCCTGCGGCGGATGACCTCGGTCGGCGCGCCCATATTTTCAAGCCCGAAGGCAAGCTCATGCCAAACCTTGTCGGTCACAATCTGACTTTCCGGATTTTGCTGAACAAAGCCTGCTTTCTCGGGGCTGTTCAGCGATTTGCTTTCATATAAAATCCGTCCGCTTTTTTCACCGACGGGCGCAAGCTCCTTTTTCAGCAGCCGCAAAAGGGTGGTTTTCCCACAGCCGGACACGCCGCAAAGCAGGATAAATTCGCCGGCATTTACCGAAAAATTGATTTGATGAAGCGCGTCCCGCTCCGCTTTCGGGTAGCGAAAGCTTAAATTTTCGACCTGTAACAGTTCCATACAATCGCCTCCTTTACTTCCAAAATAAACGGTAATAACGCAAGCATCCCAAACGCCGCGTAAACGACAATCGCCGCGGGCGTCGTTTCGATTTTATCGACGCGGGGATAGAATGTAAACCGCGTAATTCCGCAGGCGGCTCCCATAATCGGTATCATAAACAGCAAAAGACAGAGGCACAGCAAAACGCCGTCCGATGCGTAAAACCGAAACAGTGAAAAATTCGTCCGTCCCTTTTTCCCGTACCCCCGCGCTTTCATTGACGCCGAGGTTTCCATCGCATTTTCCAGCGACCAGGATATCATGGCTATAAACACCCGCGCTTGGTTTTTTACCCTGTCTGTGATGCTTTTGCCCGAATACAGTCCCATCGCCTTCTGCGCACGGCTTACCCGCCGCGACTGGCGCAGATATGCGGGGATAAACCGAAGCGCCATCGACAGCACAAGCGACAATTTCGGAATCGCCTTTCCGAACAGGTATAGAAATTTGTCGCTTGTCATAATCTCGCCGTACGCCTTGCACCACAGTAAAACGCCGATTACCGTAACGGCAAGCAATACGCCGTACAGCACAGCCTCCAGCGTCACGGGGTTGCCGTTTAAGAAAAACAGAGGAGTGACGCCGTTGTGAGAAAACAGGGGATTTGTAACAGCGACCATCAGAAAAAGCGTCAGATAAAATCCGATATCGCGCGCCGCCTTTTTTCCCTGCAATGCAGCGCAAAACAAAATGCCGCCAATCAACGCTTCTGTCTGTAAAACGGGGTGGCTGAAAAACATAGACACAATCAGCACCGACATAAAATACGTCATTTCCACTAACGGATGAATATTGGCAAACGCTTTCATTTTTCATCTTCTCCCATCCATCCCGCGCCTACGTCCTGACCGAGCGCGCAGGTGTATATCCATTCAATATTTTGTCCGTCGCTCAGCTTATACAGCGAGCAGCCGTAATGCGGAAACTCTCCGTCAACCCGGTATGTCCAGCCGGAAAGCGAGCCGCAGGAAAACTCATAGAGATAGTGGATGCCCTGTATATATACGCTGCCAAACGGGCTTTCCTTTGCCCCTTGAAATTCCATCTGAATTTTGTTATACCTTACCGCGCGCTCGAGAATGTCAAAAACGGTGTCGCCCTCCCTCAGCACATATTCCGTCGGCGGCAGAATAACCCCGTCCGGCGGGACAAATTCCGCGGATTTGAGCGCCGGGTCGAGATTTTCGTAATTTTGCAAAACCGTGTCGCATCGGATAGATAGCGTCACCGTTTCGCTCTCCGGCGTTATGTCGTCGATATGAGTGAGATAATACTCGTCTGCCGACTGGATGTGCGTGCCGCTTATAAGCAGGGCAATAATGAGCACAATCCCGAAAACGGCCAAAATATCTTTTTTCACCGCACACCCTCCTTTTGTCAGTCCTCATCCGCAAACTGTGAAAAAAACCGTTCCGTCTCCTTCGCCTTGCGCCGTCTTTTCCTGTAAATTCTGAAAACCAGAAGGACAAAGAGCAAAAAGGCGACGGTCCCCAAAACAATGCCTATAATAAGCGCTCTTAAAAGCCCGTCTACCTGCGTCTTGGTCTTAATAACGTCCTCCCACCGCTCGATTTTCACGCGATCATCGTCGTCGAGGGCGTTATACCGCGACACAATCAAATCCACCGTTTTTTTATCACGAATGGATATGCTTTCAAAAGGATAGAGCTTTTCCCGTATCTGCGCGTTGATATCGTCGATTTCCGCCTGGATTTTGGCAATCTGCTCCTTTGCCGCCGCAAGCTTTCGGCGACACTCGTCTTTTTCGGCAAAATCCGCAGACCTTTCAAGCTTATCGAGCAGCGCTGTGACTGTTACATACTGTTTTGTCGTGAGCTTTTCGGGAAGGGAATTTACCGCCTTTATATCCGCATCGGAAAATACAACCTCCGCGTCGGACTTTTCGTTCTCAAGCCTGAAGTCGTACAGCGTGCGCATCCCGTTTTGCAGCCGCCAAAGAGCCGCCATTGCCAGCAGAGTCTGCTCGCCCGCCATGCTGTTGGACATGTCGGGCAGGGAAGCGGGGTTATTTTCGTCGTAGTCGTAGGAATGAACAAAGCCGCCGTCCGGGCGGCGGTAGCGCAGCACGCCCGAAAGCAGAGTGTTGCCGTTTTTGATAAATCGCGCATCCCGCATAGGGTCGATGCCTAAACAGCACAGCGCGATGATAACCTGGTCGGTGCTCTCCACGTTTCTCGTTCCCCAGCTTTCATAATCGCCCGTCGGAAGCTGTAAGGCGGAAAGGCATAAAAGCGCATCGTCTGCCGCCTTTTGAACTTTGGCGTCAGCTCCAACATAGGGTGCAAGCGCCTGCAAAGCCATCGCGGTCATATCCGGGTCGGAAACGCCGCCGCCAAGCGCCCATCCGCCGTCGGGCAGCTGACTTGACAGTATTTTATCAATAATGTCGTCCCGTGTGTTGTATGCGTTTTCGGGGATTTCGTACCGCTTTGTATCAAGCGTAATCAGCGCCCATATCCAGCCGTTTATTCCCTGACGCCCGAGGGAGGTCGTTTTGCCGCGGTCGTAGGTGCCGTCCGCGATTAAATTGATGGGCTGTCCGTTTTCGTCTGTGCCGAATGAAGTCGGGTCTCCGCCCGCCGCAAGCACCGCCAGCGTTAAGCGGTGCCATTCGGTCGCCTTTACCGCGCTGAGCTTGCCGCTCTGCCGGTAACGCTTTTCAACACGGTCTTTCAGCACGGCAAGATACTCCGCGTAATTGTCGGCTTTTCCGAGGCGTGACAGACCGACAGGATACCAGTCGCCCGCCGTAGACCCGGCAAGCTCTGAAAATTTGCCGCATAGCAAATCATCGCCCGCCGATATGCCGATATCGGCTTTTTTCCAGTCGATAATTCCCTGCGCTATTAAAAGCGGATTTGTCTCATCTGCCGCCGCGGCGCACGGTATAATGCCGAAAATCAGCGCAAGGCAAATAAGGCTTGTGAGCAAACGTTTTCCCATCACCGCCGCTCCTTATCGTCCGTGTTTTGCTTTGGCGTCTTTTTTCTGCACAGACAAATTATAAAAATTATGGCATAAGCCGCGGCAAGCGCTGTAAGCGATATCGCGACTGCGGCAAGCGGGCGGATTTTTCTGTCGTCGTTTTGGCTTGCCTGCGCTGTGTCCGAGTCGGCTTTTTCTTTGCCCGTCACATTCTCCTGCTTTGAAGCCTGCATCCCATCCTCGGCATTTTCGGGCGCGTCGGGATTATTCTGTGTTATCGGCGCGGCTGTGTCTGATTTATTTGATTGGCTTTGACCGTGTTCCGTATTTTCATTTTCGGAGCTTTCGCCGGCTTCCGGATTTTCTGTAATTTCTGTAATTGCCGGTTGGCTTGCGGTGTCCGCGCTTATATCGCTTTCCGGATTTTCAATATTATCAATGCCGTCCGGGCTGTCCAGCGCGTCTTTCAGCGCCTTTTCGGCTCTGTCCGCGTCGGCCTGCGGGCAGTTTAGCTTTGCGGCGGCGGAAAGCGCGTTGTCATACGCGGCTTTGACGTTGTTTTTTGTCATAAGCCCCAAGGTGCGCGCCTTAGCCATTTGCTTTGTGAGACTGTCCTTGTTTGCAACAGGGTAGTAGCCCGCCTGCGCTTGATTTACAGCGCCCGGACTTTGCCCGCCAAGCGCGCCGGCGCCGCCGATGTCCGCGCCGTACCCCAATGTAAACTGAACCCGCACAACGTCGCCGTCCGAAAGGTACATATCGGAAAAGCCGACGTTGGGGAAATTATTGTTTACACAGTACATCCAGCCCGAGCCGTTTGAAATTACAAATTCGCCGAGATGTCCCTCCCAGTTTTTTTGATAGTCGGCAGCGTCAAAAAAATCCATGCCGGATTTCAAATGAGGCAGTAAGTATTCTGGAACGGACGGATAAAGCTCCAGTTTTCTCGGGTTTTTCACGCTGTCGCTTTTTTTGTAGCCGTTATAGGTTTCATCGCTCGCCGTTCCGTCCGCGATATAGGCAAGATAAAAGCCCTCGTCCGTCGAGCCGCTGTAATAGCCGATAAGACCGTTTTCATAAAGCAGGCTGATAAGCTCGGCGGCGGCTGACTCTCCGGCGCGGATGGGAAAGGAAACCGGTTCTGCGAGATACCCGCACCCGAGCGTGAAAACCTCCACGCTCCAGACGGCATAGCCTATGATTTCGCCCTTTCTTGCCGGTTTATAGGTAATGTGATAGGTAAGACTCTTTTTCTTGCCGCCGTCCGCCGTCGCGCTGATTTCAACCGTGTTTTCTCCCGCCTTGGAAAATACAAGTGTATAGCTTGTCTTGTCGCTGTCGTCCCAGGTGTAATCGATTCGCTTTCCGTTAAGCGTCACGGTGGAGACGATTTTTTTGCCGGCGCTGTTTCTTGCCCGCACGTCAAAGGTCATACGGTCGTTTCTCACAACGGCATTATCGCTCAGAGTCACGGTAAGCGTCGGTCCGGCGGCGCTTGCCCTCGGTCCGGATATCTGAATAAGCAGCGCCGACAGAAGTATTATGTTTAATATCAACGCCGGAATTTTTCTTTTGCTCACGGTTTTATCCTTTGCTTTTTTCTCATTATTATCGCCGCCGCTGTCAAAATTACAATTATAAGACAGCTTGCGATAATCAATATGATGTAAATCTGAAAATCGCCCGTATTTTCCGTCTGCGTGTCGCTTTCAAGGCTTTCGTACGGCTTATGTGATTTCTCCGACTCCGCTGTCGGCGGCACGCCGAGAGACGGCGGGTCATCCTGTTCGTTTTCGTCTGATAAAAGCGGTCTGACTTGACCGATTGCCCCGGTCGATTTGTCTGATGCAGACGGTGTTGTCGGCTTGTCGCCGACCGACGGCACGTCGGTATTTGTCGGCGGCACGTCGGGGCTGCTCAGATTTGCCGGTGTGTCGGGGCTTTCCGGTGTGTCGGGACTTTCCGGCGTGTCGGGGCTTTCCGGCGTTTCGGGATTTGCCGACGGCTCATCGGGGCTGCTCGGGCTTGCCGGCTCGGCAGGCTCTATCAAAGCCTGCAATGTCTTTTCCGCCTCTGTCAGCGTTTCATAGTTGGAAATAAGCGACCGGAGCCGGTCGTCATCCAGCGCGTCATACGCGGCTCTTGCCGTCCGGATGGCTTGCTCCCGCTCCGGCGTGACTTTACCTATGCCGTCAATCAAAGCGATAACTTTATCCACGGCGTCCGCTTCCGCGGTGGACTGCCAGAACAGGATTGGGCAGCCGCCGTTTATCAGTTCGTATCGGTCGGTCTTGAAGGCGTCGCCAAGGGCGGCAAGCAGCGTTCCATCCTTTATTTGCGCATCATCCAGCAAAACCGTTGTATCTTCGATTCCGGCGGCTTTGCCAATACCGCCCTCATCGCAGGAACCGGACAGATAGTAACAATCCTCAACCGTATTTTCTTTTTTTGTTGAATCGCCGACAACCGCGCCCGCTCTGCCGCTCATGTTCGGATTGGGAGTTATCGCTTTGACGGTTCCGGCGTTGTAACACTTTGTTACGGTGTGCGGACCGTTCTGCATTGCGCCGACGATGCCGCCTACGCTGTATTCGCCTGTGATACCGCCGACGTTGTAGCAGTTTTCCGCCGTGACAGGGTGTCCTGTGTCAAAATGACCCACGATTCCGCCAAGGTGGGTGGAGCCTTCGTTACCGATAACGTTTCCGCTGTTAAAACAACCGGATATGACGCTGCTGCCGCCGCGCACCGTGCCGACGATCCCGCCGCTGTAGCCGCCGCAGTAAATATCCGCGCCGTTTTGGCAGTTTATGATATCAGCGCCGTCGCTCCAGCCGACAATGCCACCCAAAAAGCTGCGAGACTCCGTCTTTTCACCGATTTGCCCGCTGGTAATCCCGACGCTGCAAATCACCGCGCTGTCCGCCGCATAGCCGAAAAGCCCGCCGAGCGGTGAATAAAGGTTGTCAATACAAAACCCACGTCCGTCAAACCTGCCCGCAAAAGCCAGCTTTTGCGACAGACCTATCGGCGTCCAGGATACGCCGCTCAAATCCAGGTTGGCGGTAAGCGCCACCGCCATATTTTCAAAGCTTTTCCCGCTGTTTACCCGCTCGGCAAGCGCTGTCAGCTGCTGTTCCGTGCCGATAAGATAGGGGTCGTTTTCTGTGCCGGAGCCATCCCACGGCAGCTTTTCCGCCACCGATATCGAAACGGTGGTTTTCAAAATCACGTAGACAACGGTCACAGTGTCGTCCGTCAAGGTCAGCTCAGACGGCGTCAGCAACCGATACCCGCTTATGGCGCGCTCCGTACCGTCGCTGAACACGGCGGTGACTTCCATACCGCGCGGGTCAAACGCCTCGCCCTCAAAATATTTCAGCTTGTCCGGCAACTTTGTCACTCGGATGCTTACCGCATATGGCTCGCTTGTCTCAAGCTTATCTTTCCCGCCTATCAAATCCAGCGCTGCGGCAAGGGAGAAATAGTTGTTTACATATCTGCGCTCGCCGACGTCAACTCCCGAAAATGCATCCAACGCCTGCTTGATTTGCAGCTTGTAATTGTTGTCGGACGGGTCGGGCAGGCAGTCGATTGCCGAGATTGCTCTGTCAATCGCATCTGCCTGTTTATCTGTGAAATCCCCGCGCATATCGTAAAGCGCGCGCATCCCGTTTTCCAGCCGCCAATAGGAGACGAGGGCAAGGCACGCCTGGTCGGTTGCCATGGAGTTCCGGTCTCCGCCTGTAACGTGGCAGAAACCGCCGTCCTGTGTGCGAAACTGCAAAAGCCCGTCAAGCAAGGTTTTCCCGCTTGAGGTGATAAAGCGCGTGTCGTCCGCGGGGTTGACGCCGAGGCTGCACAGTGCGATTATCACCTGCGAAATCCCCTCCACGTTTTTACTGCCCCAGGAGGAAAAGCCGCCGTCGCTGTCCATGCGTGACGAAAGCAGGTCTAAAGCCTCCTCGACGCATTGCCGCACCGTCGTGCGGCGCTGCTTACCGCTTGCCGTATTTGTGTAGGCGTATACCGTGCTGTCGTTGTAATAAGGCGCGAGCGCCTGGATGACCATGGCTGTGATGTCGATATCCGATTTGTTTCCAAATCCGCCGCCCAACACCCAGCCGCCGTACTTGTTTCCGCCGACTCCGTCTGTCAGCTGTGATTTCAGAATTTCGGTTATGAAGTCTTCGCGGGAAAACCTCGCGTTTTTCGGAACGTCTGTATTTTCCATATCCATCGAAATCAGTCCGAAAATCCAGCCGTTTAAGCCCTGCTTACCCGGTCCTCCGTTTACGACGCAGTTATAGCTCCCATCGGCAATAAGGTCGATGGGCGCACCGCTGTGACTGCCGAAACGGGTGGGGTCGCCGCCAAGCGCCGCCACCGTCAAAGCCGCTCTGTGCCACTCGGTTGCTTTTGCCGAGTGGAGAACGCCGTTTTTCTCGGCATAGGTTTTTTCAATATAAGCTTTCATAGCGTCAAGATAACGGGCGTATCCGTCGCCGTCGTCAATCAAATGCTGATATTCAACGCCGAAATATCCAAACCTGGCTAAGGCAAACGCCATCCAGTCCGTCGCGGTGGAGCTTGCGCCGCTTAAAAAAGACTTGCTGCCTAAAAGCGTGTCTGTGTCTGCCTTGCCGTTTGCTTTAGCACTGCTTACCGCCGCGCGGATAAGGTCGGCAAGCTTTTTTGAACGCTCTGTCTTTTCGGTAAAGCCCGGGAGCATGGGCTTGCTTTTATCAATTTCTTTTTCCCATTTAAGCGCAGGGTATGGGTCGCCCGCGGCAAATGCCGCGCCGATATCGCTCGGGTTAAAACCATTCGCGCTTTCAACCTCGGTGAAGCCTTTGT
>CANQVN010000013.1 GCA_947627315.1 uncultured Clostridia bacterium
GTATGTCGCTTGTCGAAATTGACCTTGTGACGGGCAGAACGCACCAGATACGCGCGCATATGGCGCATATCGGTCATCCTATCGTCGGCGACGGCAAATACGGCAGAATTGATAAATCGCTTCCCTTTACCCATCAGGCGCTCTATGCCCGCTCGCTCGAATTTTGCATCAAAGACGAAAACAGCCCGCTTGCCTATCTCAACGGCAGACGGTTTTCCGTCAAAAAAGTATATTTTTCGGATTTCTTAGACCAAAAATGAAAATCGAGCAAAACGGCGGAATCAAGAGAAATACCGAGCATTTGCAAGCAAATTATAAACTAAGCTCTACCTTATGCCAAAAAACTGCGGTTTTTTCTAAAAAAATCGCAGTTTTTTATTGACAAAACGTTGTAAAATAATTATAGTAGTAAACGATACAAGCGGTTTTTCACGCGCGCTTGAGCAGGGCGCGGCTTGATTATATCGTTTTATTTTTTTTGAAAGAGGGAAAAGCGGTTGCCAAATGAAATAATACAGCTTCGCGGCATACATATCGAGTTTGACGGCGACGTGATAATAGACAATCTCAATCTTGATATCAAGGACAAGGAGTTTGTCACGCTGCTCGGTCCTTCCGGCTGCGGAAAGACGACGACGCTCAGAACCATCGCGGGCTTTGTCACACCGGACGAGGGCGACGTTATTTTTGACGGCGAGCGGATAAACGACCTGCCTCCGTATAAGCGGCAGGTGAACACTGTGTTTCAGAAATACGCGCTTTTTACCCATCTCAACGTGTATGATAACATCGCGTTCGGGCTTCGGCTCAGAAAAACGCCCAAGGACGTCATTGAAAAAAAGGTTGAGGAAATTCTCGAGGTGGTTGACCTTAAAGGATACCGCAGCCGGTCGATAAACTCGCTTTCGGGCGGGCAGCAGCAGCGCGTAGCGATAGCCCGCGCGCTTGTCAACAGCCCGCGCGTTTTGCTGCTGGATGAGCCGCTCGGCGCGCTTGACCTGAAGCTGAGAAAGGATATGCAGATAGAGCTTAAAAGGATACAGAAGCAGACGGGCATCACTTTTGTATACGTCACCCACGACCAGGAGGAGGCACTCACCATGAGCGACACGGTGGTCGTTATGAAAAACGGGGTGATTCAGCAGATAGGCAGACCCAAGGATATATACGACGAGCCGGCAAACGCCTTTGTCGCCGATTTTATCGGGGAGAGCAACATACTTGACGGTATTGTGCTGCGCGACAGGCTGGTCAGCTTTGACGGAGCGACGTTTGAGTGCGTCGACAGCGGGTTTGGCGAAAATGTGCCGGTTGACGTTGTGGTGCGACCGGAGGACATCGCGGTCTGCGAGCCGGAAAAGGGCGCGATAAGGGCGACTGTAAAGCTTGTCACCTTTAAGGGCGTGCATTACGAAATGATAGCGGAGAGCTGCGGGTTCAGCTGGAAAATTCACTCGATACAGCAGCATCCCGAGGGCTCGGAAATAGGAATGAACATAATTCCCGAATATATACACATTATGAAAAAGGAGGCGGGAACCGCCAATTGAAAAGCAAGGTGATTGCCGTACCGTACATAGTATGGGCGGGTATCTTTATTATAGTACCGTCGCTGTTTGTCGCGTATTTCGCGTTTACAGACAGCTCCGGCTCTTTCACCCTTTCAAATGTGGCGCGCATAGGCGAGTATACGCATGTTTTCGTGCGCAGCATCCTTTATGCCGCAGTCGCGACCCTGTTCTGCCTTCTGTTCGGGTACATTCTGGCGTATATTATGTCGCGGCTGAGCGAGCGGGCAAAATCCGTAAGCCTTGTTCTTTTGATGCTGCCGATGTGGATAAACCTTGTGCTCAGAACGCAGGCGTTTCAGAACATTCTTATGGATAACGGTATGCTGAATAAGATGCTTGCGCTCCTCCGCCTGCCCGAGTCGCATATTCTGGGTACGCCCGCGGCGGTGGTACTCGGCTTAATCTACAACTATCTGCCGTTTATGGTGCTTCCGCTTTTCACCGCGCTTGAAAAGCTGGATATTAGCGTTATTGAGGCGGCGCAGGATCTCGGCGCGAGCGGGTTTAACGTGTTCCGCCGCGTGATTTTGCCGCTCTCGATGCCGGGCGTTTACAGCGGAATCATTATGGTTTTCATACCCTGCCTTTCGACCTTTGTCATTTCCGAAAAGCTGGGCGGCGGCAAGGTTTACCTTGTCGGCAACATTATCAACGATATGTTCAATCAGAACTATAATTTCAACGTCGGCGCGGCGGTCAGCCTTGTTATGATGCTGATAATGATAGTAACGCTTGTCGTTTTCAGCTTTCTTGACGACGAGACGAAGGAGGGGATACTGTGAAAAAAGCCCTCTCCCGCGCGTATATGGCGCTCATTTTCCTGTTTCTCTACGCGCCGATTTTGCTGCTTGTCTTTTTTTCCTTTAATTCGTCCAATTCAAACGTGGTGTTTGACGGCTTTTCGCTGCGCTGGTACCGTGAGCTTTTTCACGACAGCGAGATAATAGGCGCGCTGTTCAACACGCTTGTAATAGCGCTGCTCGCCTCCGTCATATCGACAATCATCGGCACAGCCGCCGCTATCGGGCTTCAAAACTATAAAAAGTGGAGGCAAAAGGCGATAATGAACGTGACGTACATACCCGTTCTCAATCCGGATATAATAACGGGTATATCGCTGCTGCTGCTGTTTGTCGCGGTGAAAATTCCCGGCGGGTTTTTAACGGTGCTGCTCTCGCACATCACCTTTGACATACCGTATGTCATTCTTGCCGTAAAGCCCCGCCTGCGCCACGTCGATCCGCATTTGTACGAGGCGGCGCAGGACCTCGGCGCGCCGCCGCTTTCCGCCTTTTTCAAGGCGGTGTTTCCCCAGCTTGTGCCGGGAATTATGTCGGCGTTTCTGATGGCGCTGACACTGTCGATAGACGATTTTGTCGTCACATTTTTCGTTCGCGGAAATTCGTTTTCCACCCTGTCAACCGTCATTTACAGTATTACCAAGCGCAAAATACCGCTCAGTATAAACGCGCTCTGCGCGCTGATGATGCTGTGCGTGCTGGCGCTGCTGATAGCGGTCAACCTGTTTGACAAGGGTAAAACAAAAAACAAGGAGGCAGAAAGATGAAAAAATTCGGTTTTGTTATCGCCTGCGTTATGCTTTTCACGCTGACGCTCAGCTCCTGCAAGAGCTACGCGCCGAACGAGGTCGTGTACGTATATAACTGGGGCGAATATATAGACTCGTCGGTAAACGACAAATTCGAGCAGGAGACGGGCATCAAGGTCGTCTATTCCGAGTATGACAACAACGAGTCGATGTACGCCACCCTCAAAAACGGGTCGGCAAAGTATGACGTTGTGTTCCCGTCCGACTATATGGTTTCCCGCCTCATTTCGGAGGATATGGTCGAGCCGCTCAATTTTGACAATATTCCGAATTTCCAGTATATAATGGATAACTTCAAGGGTCTTGAATACGATCCGCAAAACGCCTATTCCGTACCCTACACGTGGGGTATTATCGGGCTTTTGTATAATACGAAATACGTTGAAAAGCCGACAAGCTGGTCGGCGCTGTGGGACGAGCGTTATTCGGGCAAGACGCTGATGTATAACAACTCGCGCGACGCTATCGGGATTTCGCTTATTAAAAACGGGCAGGACGTCAACACGACGGACACCGCGGTGCTCGACGCGGCGGCGGCGGATTTGCTGGAGCTTAAAAAGGGACTTCAGATGATGGTCTCGGACGAGATTTTCAATCTCATGGAGAGCGCCTCGGCATATATTACCCCCGCCTACGGCGGCGACGCCATCACTATGATGGAGGAAAACCCCGACCTTTCGTACGTCATACCCGAGGAGGGTACAAACCTGTTTGTAGACGCGATGTGCGTCGTCAAGGGTTCTCGGAACAAAGAGGCGGCGGAAAAGTATATAAACTTCCTTTGCAGGCAGGACATAGCGGAGCTCAACCGCGCCGAAACCTGCTATTCCACGCCGCAGCAGCAGGTGTATGACAACCTCGACGAGGATACCAAAAACGAGCTTATCGAGTATCCGACGGACGATATTCTGGCAAAATCACAGGTGTATACCAACCTGCCGCAGGAGACGCTGGACTATTATTCAAAGCTCTGGGCGGATATAAAGTTTTAAGCAAACGCAATTAAACGGCGCGAAATTACGCGCCGTTTTTATGTGAAAAAATATTAACAATTTAATTTTCATATCTTTCCTTTACTTTTTATCTGTTTTTTATTATACTAATTACATAACGTGTTAAAGGTAAGTTTTAGGATGAAACAACGGGTTTTGATTTTCATATCGGTTTTCGCGCTTGCTCTGTCCTGCTTTTGTACCGCAGCGCCCGCCGAGAAAACTCCCGTGCCGGACGTTACGGCGCGGAATGTCTATATGATAAACACCAATACGGGCGCTGTCGCATACGAGAAAAATTCGGACGAGGTGATATATCCCGCGTCTCTTACCAAGCTTGTGACCATGCTTGTCGCGGCGGATATGGTGACCGATTACAACGAGATTGTCACTGTAACGGACGAGTGTTACGACGACCTTGTCGTCGGCAGCTCCAACATAAACCTTAAAGACGGTGAAATGATGACGGTGGACGACCTTATGTATGCCATCGCCATCTCCAGCGCAAACGAGGCGGCAAACGCGCTCGCGCTCCATCTGTGCGGCGATATTTCCGAGTTTGTCGATAAAATGAACGATAAGGCGGCGCAGCTCGGCACGAAAAACACCAATTTCGTAAATACTCACGGGCTTCACGACGAAAATCACTATACCACGGCGTCCGATATGGCGCTTATCGCGAGCGCGGCGTTTTCAAACGAGACGGTTAAAAAATACATCACCACCGCCTCCCATGAGATATCCGCCACCAATAAGACGGACGAGCCGCGCACGCTTGTCACCACCAATTCGCTCATTCGCCGCAACAGCGACCAGTACTACCGTTACTGCCGCGGCGGCAAGACCGGCAGCACCACGCCCGCCGGTTACAACCTCATTTCGCTGGCGGAGAAAAACGACGTCGGCTTTATACTTGTCGCGATGCACGTCGTGCGTGAGTCGGGCGGGACAAACACCGTCTTTTCAGATTCGCGCAAGCTGTATGATTGGGCGTTTCAAAACTATAAAAGCGCCAAAATCGCCTCCGACTCCGATATAATCACCGAGGTGGAGGTCGAGCTGTCCGCAAAGGGCGACCATCTTATTCTGCTTCCGCAGAAAAACGTCTATTCGGTCATCCCGGTCGATCTTGACGAGACCACCCTTGAAAGAAAGATAGAGACGCAGGAGAAAATTTTCGCGCCCGTTGCTGCTGGGGACGAGCTTGGCAGCGTCACCTTTTCAAAGGACGGGGTAACCTACGCCAAAATCCCGCTTGTCGCGGGAGTGGATATCAAGCGGTCTACGGTGCTTTACTATCTGCATCTTATCGAGCAGTTTTTTTCAAACATATGGGTGCGCATTGTCTGCGCCGCGCTCGGCGTTTTGATAATCATCTATATAATAATTATGATATCAAACAACAGACGCCGCAGACGCAAAAGACTGCGTAAAAGGATAAGATTTTAACTTGTTGTTATGTTGACTTTTTTGACTTAATGATGTATAATTTATTAGCTGTCAAAGCGACGCAGGTAAAAAGCGCCGCTTTGCGGCTGATTTTTTTGCATTGGGGCATGGGCAGCCTATGACTAAGCTGAATAAAAAACTTAATTATGATTTTAGCGGACACAAATTTCCGGATATAAGACTTGAGGGGTGCAGTTATATCGATTACGCGCCGTCACAGAGCGACGCCGTTCAGCCGCGTGGCGTCGCGTCCTTTTTTGTCGTTATCGACGGTAAGGGCAGTATCACGGGTACGGACAGGCGGCATACCGTCACAAAGGAGAGCGGCGTGATGATAACGGACGCCGCGCTTCGCTTCAAGGCGGACAGTATCGAGCCGGCGACGGCGGCTGTCATAAGCATTTCGGGGGAGGATGCGCACGAGCTTGTCGCCGTCGTCGAAAAGAAAGGGCAGGGCGCCATACTGGATTTCGGCAGCGACAGCCGACCGGCGGACGCCGCGCTTGATATAGTATCCGAATGCTCGAAGGACTATCGGTCGGATTACGGCGTTATGCTGGCGTTTTACGATTTTGTAAACAGCCTTTGGGAGTGCTTTTCCGAAAAGAAGATACCGAGCGGGAATATATATATGACCCGCGCTGTCGAATATATCAAGCAAAATTACAACAAGAGCATAAGCGTCGCCGGAATTGCCAATATGCTGGGAATTGAGCGCAGCTACCTCTCGCGGCTTTTCAAGATATATAAAAACAAAAGCACGCAGAATTATATCATAGACTACCGTATGCGTCGGGCAAAGCGTATGTTCGAGGAGGAGGATATGAACGTGTCGCAGGTCTGCGCGGCGGTGGGGTATACCAATATATACTGTTTTTCGAGGATATTCAAAAGCAGGGTGGGAATGCCGCCCAAGGAGTATATGGAACAGTGCAGGCGGCACGGCTCGCGCGAGTAAATTTGACTTTTTGATTGACAAACGGCGGTACGTTTGTTATTATAATAAAGTCGCAGATGTAATTCAGTGGCAGAATGTCAGCTTCCCAAGCTGAATATGCGGGTTCGATTCCCGTCATCTGCTCCATATCACGGCAAGGCTCAGCCTTGCCGTGATTTTTTACCTAAAATATGCCGACGCTATTGCAACATTTGTCGGTATGTGTTATAATAACGACATATTTCTTTGAAAGGAGTGAAGCGGTATATCCGGCGTATGCCGGCGGGCGAAGGGGAGCGCCTTGCGCCTTGTATCAGCAGCGAGGGAAGCCGTGTTCCGGCGTGAGAGGAGACCATTAAGTCTCGACCGCAAATCTCACGGGAGAGCGTTGCTGTATAAACGCTTTCACTTAATTTCAAAGGAGTCAAAAATGAAAAACAAACAGGTAAAAAAACTGTGTATCGCGGGTATTATGTGCGCCGTAGCGGTGGTGGGCAGTATGCTCCAGTTTCGGGTGTTCGGAAGTCAGTGCGCGCCGGTTCAGCATATAGTAAACATTATGTGCGCCGTGCTTCTCGGTCCGTGGTACGGGGTGTCCGTGGCGTTTGCCGCAAGCCTTATCCGCAACCTTTTGGGGCTGGGCTCACTGCTCGCTTTCCCCGGCAGTATGCTGGGCGCGCTGCTCTGCGGGCTTGTGTATAAATTTACCAAAAACACTCCGCTCACTCTTGCAGGCGAGGTGTTCGGCACGTCGGTTCTGGGCGGACTTTGCGCCTATCCCATTGCAATCCTGTTTATGGGCAAGGGCGGGCAGGTTGCCTTTTACGCCTATATCGTCCCGTTTTTGATATCGACGGCGGCGGGCGCTGTCATCTGCGCGCTGTTGATACCGGTGCTTAAAAAGGCGGGAGTTTTGCAAAAGCTCAGCGATTGATATTATTTTCTGCGCGTCTCGGGAAACGCATTTGTTTTCCGGGACGTAATTCTATTTTTTTATTTACATTGCATTGATTTGGGATTATACTTGTTATATGGGGTGATGGGATGAGGCGACTTGTTTCGGAGCGCCCGCTGTTTTGCGTATGCTCCGCTGCGTCAGCGGCGGCGTTTTGCTGTTCGTTTACAAACAGCAGGGGCGCGTTTTCGCTCTGCCTTATGTTTGTCTCCGCCGCGCTGTTTGTCCTGCCGCTCGGCTTTCGCAGAAAGCCGGTCGCGCTGTCCGCGCTGCTTATGTGCGCTGTGATGTCGCTTTCCTTTTCACTTTATTACGGCGCGATGTACGAGCCGGCGCTCGGCTTTGCCGAAAAGACGGTGACAGCGGAGTGTACGGTGATAGGCGAGCCTGCAAAGTCGTCTGCCGGCACAGACTGCGTCGATGTGCGCTGCACGTCGGTCACGCAAAACGGCGTGACAAGTCCCACCCGCTTTAACGTCCGCGTCTATTTCAGCGATATGCCGGCTCTTGTCCCGTCTTCCGAGTTTACGGCGACGCTGGCGTTTTTCAGCGCGGAGGATAACGACCGGTTTGATAAAAAGGCGGTGCATTTCAAGGCATATTCAACTTCGGCGCAAATTACGCTTGACAAAAACGGGCGCAGCTTTCGGTATTTTTGCTATCGCGTGAGAAACGCCGTGAAAAGCCGCCTTTTATGCAAAAATCCCGCCGTGCTTGCATTTTTGAAGGGTATGCTGTTCGGAGATACCGGGCAGATGTCGGGCGTTTTCAAAAACAAAATAGCGGGAATAGGTATGTCCCATATAATGGCGGTCAGCGGTATGCATCTGCTTTTCGCGATAATGTTCACCGATTTTATCCTGCTTATGCTTCACGTTGGCTATAAGCCGCGCTGTATCACCGCCGTTGTTTCCGCATTTCTGTTCACGTTTATCAGCGGCTTTTCCGTCTCCTGCATCCGCGCGGGGATAATGGTGATACTGATGTATTCGGGAAGGCTGTTTAACAGGGAGTCGGACACGCTCACCTCTCTTTCGCTTGCGGCGTTTTTGATACTTGTTTTCTCCCCGTATAACATTCGCTGCGAGTCGTTTCTGCTGTCAGCGTCCGCATGCCTTGGCATCGTGCTGCTGTCGCCCGTGATAAGAGGGCTTGTAAAGCTTCGAGTCAAAAACGGCGCTTTTCGGTTCTTTCTGTATTCCGCCGTTTCAATTGCCTCCATGTCGCTTTCGGCAAATATCGCCTGCCTTCCCGTTTTCGTTATTATGTTCGGGCGGGTAAATCTGCTGGGCGTTGTGTCAAATATTTTGCTGATAGTTCCCGTTCAGGTTATGTTCTATCTCGGCTTTGCGCTTTTGATAGTGTCGCCGTTGCCGGCGGCGGCAGCCGCCGTCGATGCGGTTATTTCATGGGTATACGGCTATGTCGAGCGGGTCGTGAATTTTCTTTACAGCTTGCCGTATACCACGGTAAACGACGGCTATTTTCTGTTTTATCCCATCTTTTTTACGTTCGCGGTGCTGGTGGCGGGCGTGGTTTTGTATCGTCTGCGCTTCAAAGACCGCAGAGTTTATCCCTACATTCTCTCCTTTGCGGCGGTGTGCGTTTTGCTGTTCGGAGTCAATGTTATTGTAAACAGAGACAGTCTGCGCGCCGATTTTGCGGATGTGGGGCAGGGCAGCTGCACCGTTTTCACAAAGGACGAGCACGCCGTTATAGTAGACTGCGGCGGCAGCGACAGAAACGAGCTTATGCGTGCGCTGAAAAACAGCAACACCCGCCGCATAGAGCTTTTGGCGCTTACTCATACCGATTTTGACCATATAAGCTACCTTAACTATCTTGTAAACAATTACGAAATTGAAAGGATTGTCTATCCCGAGTTTTCGGATGGCGAGCCTGTCGCCGCCGCGCTTTTGGCGGCGCGCGCCGGCGGCACGAATGTGACGGCGCTTGATGACGACGCCGAATTTGACGTTTTGGGCGGCGCAAAGCTCTCCGCTTTCGTTAAGCTTGCGTACAAGTCAAAGCTTGTCGATAACACAAGCGCGCTGTATAAGCTGGATTTTCACGGAAGCTCAATCGCCTGCACGGGAGATATGAACGTGCATCAGGAGTACGTCTATCTCGACTACGGAGATAAGCTTGACTGTGATATTCTGCTTGTGCCTCACCACGGCTCCGGCAGCTCGTCGCTCGGGTATATACTTGATTTGTATTCCGCCGACTATGCCGTCATAAGCGTCGGCAAGGATAATAAATACGGGCTGCCGGACAGCCGCGCACTTTACCGGCTTGAAAAACATTCGAAGATACTGCGTACCGACGAGCTTTCGACGGTAAGCTTTATACTGAATAAAAAAGGATACAGGCTGCTTAACAAATTATGAGCGTGAAAATTCTCACAGACGACATAAAGAAAAAAAGCCCGCGCGGGCTTTACTATATCTATGGCGCGGAGGAATACCTCAAGCGTCATTATTACGCAAGCCTTAAAAAGCTGGGAGCGTCAGAGCCGCTGGAATTTAACCTTGCCGAGCTTGACGGAGCAAAGCTCGATATTACCGATTTCAACAACGTTGTAAACAGCTACCCCGTTATGGGCGAGCGCCGGTTTGTCGGGGTTTTGGATCTTGAGCCGTCGCTTCTCAAAAAGAACTTTGCCGGACAGCTTGAAAGCGTTTTGAAAACGCTGCCCGATTACTGCACCGTCGTGTTTTTTGACAGCGCGCGAAAGGAGGCGGGCGGCACGGCGCAGCTGATAAAGCTCGTTTCATCTGCCGGCGGCGTCGCGGCGGAGGTGAAGCGTCCGTCCGAGCAGGCGCTTGCCGACTGGTGTACGCGCCACTTTGCAAGCGAGGGCAAGAGCATCTCGAGGGCGGACGTGCATTATCTTATCGAGATAGCCGAGCCGGATATGCTGTCGCTTGGCGGTGAGATAGAAAAGCTGTGCGGCTACTGCAAAAACGACACGGTCACGCGCGCGGATATCGACGCGCTTGTCACCCGCAGCATAGGCGCGAACAGATACGAGCTTTCCGATGCGTTTGTAAAGCGCGATTACGGCGCGGTTATGCGGCTGCTGGAGGAGCTCTATCTGCAAAATATCGACGATATTATGATTGCAAACGTGTTCTACTGGGCGTTTTCGGACCTGCTCCACGCGCGGCTCGCGTTAGACAGCGGCAGAACTCAAAAGGACCTTATCGCTGATTTCAAAATGCGCCCGTTTGCCGCGTCAAAGGCGATGAGAAACGCGGCGGGTATGAGCCGCGGCTTTCTCCACCGCGCCGCCTCGCTTTGCCTTGAGCTTGACAGGGATCTTAAAAGCACGTCGTTCAGCGGCAGGGAACTTATAACGAAGTTTGTGGCGCGGCTTGTGTGTGAAAGACAAAATGGATAAGCTTAAAACGGACAGACTTGTCATCGTCGAGGGCAAATACGACAAGCTGAGGCTTGAAAATATAATCGACGGCAAAATAATCGCCGTCGGCGGATTTGGGATATATAAAGACAAGGCGCTGCGGCAGACGATAAAGTCGCTTTCTCAAAACGGCGTCATCATCGTGACGGACAGCGACAGGGCGGGCTATAAAATCCGTGTCTTTCTGACAGAGCTTTTGGAGGGACGGGACGTTATAAATGTGTTCGTGCCGCAAATTGCGGGCGTGGAACGCCGTAAAAGCGCACCGTCCGCCGAGGGGTATCTCGGCGTGGAGGGTGTGCCGGACAGCGAGCTCAGAGACTGCCTTGAACGCTTTTGCACAGGCGGGAGCAAAAGAGAGGAGATAACGGCGGCGGATCTCTATGAGCGCGGGTTGTGCGGATGCCCCGGGGCGGCGGCGCGTAAAAACGCGCTGCTCGAAAAGCTCGGCGTGCAGCACGGGCTTTCCAACCGCTTTTTGCTGCGGATACTCAACGAGCGCTATACGAAAAGCGAGTTTGAAGACTTGAAATTTTAATATGCGTGATATATACTCTATATCAAAGTGAGGGAAACAAAATGACAGACGACAAAAACATAAAATTCAGTATGGTGACCGATTTTTACGAGTTTACCATGAGCAACGGCTATTTTGAAACGGGCAAACGGGATGAAATAGCCTATTTCGATATGTTTTTCAGGCGCATTCCGGACGACGGCGGGTTTGCGATAGCCGCGGGACTGGAGCAGGTTATAGAATATATGCGCGAGCTGAGCTTTGACAAAGAGGAGATTGATTTTCTAAGGTCAAAGGGCATATTCAGCGAGGGATTTTTGGATTATCTGGAAAACTTCAAGTTCTGCTGCGACGTGTACGCCGTGCCTGAGGGCACGCCCATTTTCCCCGGCGAGCCGATACTGACGGTACGCGGTCCGTCGATACAGGCGCAGCTTGTCGAGACGATGGTGCTTCTGACTATAAACCATCAGTCGCTTATCGCCACCAAGGCGTCCCGCATCGTCCGCGCGGCGCAGGGCAGGGCGGTCAGCGAGTTCGGCTCATGCCGCGTGCAAGGCTACAGCGGCGCGGTGCTGGGCGCCCGGGCGGCGTATATCGCGGGATGTGTCGGCACGTCCAACACGCTGTGCGATATGCTTTACGGCATCCCGTCAAACGGTACGATGGCGCACAGCTGGGTGCAGAATTTCAGCTCGGAGTATGAGGCGTTTCGGGCATATGCCGAAATCTACCCCGACAACTGTACGCTGCTTATCGACACCTATAACGTGCTTAAATCGGGCATTGTCAACGCGATAAAGGTGTTCAAAGAGGTAGTTGTTCCGCGCGGCTTCCGTCCGCGCGCGGTGAGGATTGACTCGGGCGACATAACCTATCTTTCCAAAAAGCTGCGTGAGATACTTGATAAAAACGGCTTTCCGGACTGCAAGATTATGGTGTCAAACTCGCTTGACGAGTACATAATCAGGGACACGATAATCCAGGGCGCACAGATAGATATGTTCGGCGTGGGCGAGCGGCTGATAACCTCAAAGAGCGAGCCTGTTTTCGGCGGCGTGTATAAGCTTGTAGCCGTGGAGGACGAAAAGGGCAATATCCTGCCTAAAATAAAAATCTCGGAAAACGTCGAAAAAATCACCGTGCCGCATTTTAAAAAGGTCTACCGCTTCTATTCAAACGAGACGGGCAAGGCGATGGCGGACTTTGTCACGCTGCACGACGAGGAGGTGGACGACAGCAAACGGTACACTCTGTTTGACCCCGTTCACACCTGGAAAAGCAAGACTTTTGAAAATTTCACGTCGATAAACCTGTTAAAGCCGATTTTCAAAAACGGCGAGCTTGTGTATAAGTCCCCCCGTACGGTTGACATACGCGAATATTGTCTGGCGCAGACTGACACCCTGTGGGACGAGGTCAAAAGATTTGAAAACCCGCATAAATACTATGTTGACCTCAGCCCTAAACTTTGGGAAATTAAAAATAATTTACTCAAGAAGTACAATTAAGTATTGTTTACAATTTGTGCAACATCTACTAAAATCCATTCAGATTTTTGTTAAACAGGAAATTTAGTGAATGTTGCACAAATTTTTTTGCTTCAAAATTAAAATTAGGACGGTTTTTGAGCCGAATAATCACAGTTTGTCAATAAAATCCTCATAATTGTTTGTTTTAAAATATAATTTATTGCAAAGCTTTTATAAATCTGATATAATGGTTAGGCTTATGGTAGTGTATTTTAATCACTGCATGATATTTTATAGCGGAGGTAACCAAATGTATAACAGCAGAAAGCTCAATTTACTGACACGAACTCTGTTTGTGCTGTTGGCTGTTGCTGTCTTTCTGTCCTCCTTCAGCGTCTTTGCTTTTGCAGAGCCTGAGGATGGGGCTGCCGCCGAGCAGACGGGAGATGTTCCCGACTCGGCGGAGCCGGAGGAATCCGAGCAATCGGATGCCGGAGAGACTGCCGATGAGCCGTCGGATACCGTCGTCGTCGGCGGCGACGACAGCGAACCGCAGCTTAGTGATGATGAGCTGAGAGAAATCAAAATCGAGGGCTTTGAGCGTACAGGTCTGTACGACGGCTATTATGAAGAACACGCCGAATATGATAAAAAGCTTCCCGAGGTCAAGATTGACCCGCGCAGCTACACTGCGACGACGGCGTCTGTTCAGAAGCTCGATACTTACGAGGGTAAAAACGGCGTTGTAAAGCTTGATAAAAACGGCAGGTTTGACTACACCGTGAACATACCCGAAACGGGTATGTACGCCATTGAGCTTACATACTATCCGATGGCGGACAGGATAACCAGAGACCTTGAGTTTGCCATTTATATCGACGATGCGGCTCCGTTTTCCACGTCCGAGAGCCTGACGCTCAAGCGCAACTGGGCGGACGAGGTGGATGAGCCGCAGACGGACAGCGTCGGAAATCAGCTTCTGCCCGCGCAGGTTCTGTCGCCCAAGTGGCTGACGGTCGACTTTTACGAGCCGAACGGCAACTATAACACTCCGCTTATGTACTATCTTACCGCGGGTACGCATAAGATATCGTTTAACTCCGTCTCGGGTACGTTTGCGATGGCGCAGATAAGGCTTCATAACGACGGCAGCTATATCTCCTACGACGAGTACATAGAGAAAAACGATGCCGCAGGCGCCGCGGACGCCGAAACGTTTTTCGAGCTTGAGGCTGAGGACTATGTCGACAAGACAGACTCGATAATGCAGGCTGCCTACGACAGAACCGATCCTAAGGTAACCCCTTACAGCATAAGCAAGACGGCGCTCAATACCTTCGGCGGCACCAACTGGGCGTCAAGCCTTAACAGGGTAAACTATGAGATAGACGTCGAGCAGGCGGGCTATTACGAGCTGTCATTCAGGTTCAGACAGTCGTTCCAGCGCGGCGCTACCGTTTACAGAAGACTGTATGTCGACGACGTCGTGCCGTTTGACGAGGCGCAGGTTCTCGCGTTTACCTACGGCTCCGGCTTCCAGTATGTAAAATCGGGACGCACCAATGAAAACGGCGAGTTCGAGCCGTATAAGATTTATCTTGACGCCGGCAAGCACACCATATCGCTTGAGGCTATAATCGGCGATATGGCGCAGGTCAGCCGCGAGGTTGAGCAGGCGGTTTATAAGCTTAACTATATCTACCGTAAAATAATTATGGTAACCGGCACCTCGCCCGACAGCTACCGTGACTACGAGCTGTTTTCAAGCGTGCCGAACCTTCGCGCGATGCTTGTTCAGATAAGCGATTTGCTTAAAAAGATAAAGGAAGAGGCTGATGCCGTTTCGACTAACAAGGGCGGCGACAGCGAGATACTCAACACTCTTGCCGTTCAGATAGACAGCTTCCTTGTAAAGCCGTATACAATACCTTCACGACTTTCTACCTTTAAAGATAATATAAGCTCGCTTGGTTCCTGGATGATTGACCTTCGCACCATCCCGCTTCAGCTTGATAAAATTATATTCACCGGTCCAGGGGTCAAAACCGCGTCCTATAAGGCAAACGGTTTTGAGAAAATCGCGCATGAGGTTCGCGCGTTTGTCTCCTCCTTTATCGACGACTATACGGCGATAGGCGGCACCTCCGATGCGAAAGAGAGAGCCATAACCGCCTGGGTCGGCACCGGTCGTGACCAGGCTATCACGCTTAAAACTCTTACCGATAACTATTTCACGCCCGACACCGGCATCAAGGTCAACGTCTCGCTTGTTCCGCTTGCCGTTTTGTCAAAGGCGATAGTCGCCGGACGCGGTCCTGACGTTGCGCTGCATGTTTCCCGCTCCGAGCCGATGAACCTCGGCTTCCGTAACGCGCTTGTAAACTTAAAGGAATTTGACGATTACGACGAGATTACAAAGCGGTTTACAAAGTACGCGACAGTACCCTATACGCTTGATACGACAGACGATCAGGGCAACGAGGTGCATAAGGCGTTCGCGCTCCCCGAGACGCAGAACTTCACGATGCTGTTCTACCGTAAAGACGTTTTCGACGAGCTTAAAATCAAAGTCCCCGGCACGTGGGATGAGTTTGACGCGATACTTCCCGTTATACAAGAAAACAATATGAGCGTTGGTATCGAGTCCACCATTTCGACAAACCTGTTCTTTACGTTTATTATGCAAAACGGCGGCGATATCTACTATGAGGACGGATCGCAGACCAAGTTTACCGAGGAATATGCGGTCGATGCGTTTACCAAGTGGACGCAGTACTATACATTATATGACTTCCCGCTTTCATACAGCTGGTACACCCGTTTCAGAAACGGCGAGATGCCGCTTGTCTTTGAGTCCTATTCCAACATCACCTACCTTGCCGAGTCCGCGCCTGAGCTGAGCGGTCTTTGGGGCGTCGCTCCGCTGCCCGGCATGGTCGATTCGACTGGCAAGGTAAACAGAACCGAAAGCTCTGTCGGTCTTTCCGCCTGCTGCATAGTTAAAAACAACATCAAAGACCAAAAGCTTTCGCAGCAGAAATACGACGATTCATGGGAGTTTCTCAAATGGTGGACTTCCGCCGAGACAATGGCTGACTACGGCAACCGTATCGAGATGGCGATAGGTCCTGTCGCAAGATACACCACCGCCAACCTTGAGGCGTTCGAGCTGCTCAACTGGACAGCGGAAGAGGCAGCCGCTATTAAGGACCAGCGCGAGTGGATAAGAGAGTATCCCGAGCTTGTCGGCGGTTACTATGTAAGTCGTTCCATTATCAACGCTTTCAGAAACGTAACCAATAAATATACAAATCCGAGAGAAATGCTGTTCTACTACAACGACCAGATAAACGACGAAATCTGGCGTAAGCGTATGGAGTATAATCTTTCGGTACCGGAGGAGGCAAAAGAATAATGGCACAGGTTTCCAGTAAAGAAGTTGAGATGCTGAAAAAATCCCGTCTTACCTTCGGCGAAAAGGCGCATCTGACATGGAAACGCATGAAGGACAACAAGATAAACTATCTGCTTATTCTCCCGTTTCTTGTCTTTTTCTTCCTTTTCACGCTGCTCCCCGTTCTGTCGTCCGTCGTGCTTTCGTTCACGCGGTATGACATACTAAACGCGCCGGAGTTTATCGGCTTTGACAACTATCTCAGAATGTTTCTTGAGGACGAGGTCTTCCTCATTGCGCTGAAAAACACATTCCAGTTTGCGGTTATCACAGGTCCCGTATCCTATTTTCTCTGCTTTGTGTTTGCGTGGTTTATAAATGACCTGCCGCCTATCGCGCGCGCGACCTTCACGGTTATTTTCTACGCGCCGACCCTTGCGAATATCTACTTTATATTCCAATACATATTCAGCGGCGATATGTACGGTCTGCTCAATTCGGCAATGATGCAGTTCGGTCTTATAAACGAGCCTATTCAGTGGCTGACAAACACCGATTATATGCTGAATATAGTCATCTTTGTTCAGCTGTGGTGCAGCCTTGGCACAGGCTTTCTCGCATTTGTCGCGGGTCTGCAAAACCTCGACCCGTCGCTTGCCGAGGCGGGCGCTATCGACGGTATCAAAAACAGATTTCAGGAGCTTATCTATATCATACTCCCGCAGATGGGCGGCTCGCTCATGTTCGGCGCGGTTATGCAGATATCCTCGGCGTTTTCCGTCGGCGCGATTTCATCGGCTCTTGTCGGTTTCCCGTCTGTCGACTATGCCGCGCACACGATTGTTCTACACATTTCCGACTTCGGTCACACGCGGTTTGAGCTTGGCTACGCTTCGGCGCTGTCGGTTGTGCTGTTTGCGATAATGCTTGCGATTAAGGGCGTTGTCAACAAGCTGCTCAAGCGCTTCTCGCATGACTAATGGAAAGGAGATGCAGTAAATGTCAAAACTGAGACGAAACAAAGTCGCAATCGCAGGCGATATAACGACATACGTCATGCTGTTGCTGTACGGCGCGTTTATGGCGCTGCCGCTTATCTACACCGTTATTCAGGCGTTCAAGCCTTACAACGAGCTGTTTATTTTCCCGCCTCGCTTTTTTGCAAGGCAGCCCACGCTTGGCAACTTCACGCAGCTGTTTGACCTTACGTCGTCGACCTGGGTTCCGTTTTCCAGATACGTTTTCAACACGATACTCAACACGGTCGTCGGCACGGTTCTCCATATAATCGCGGCTGCCATGTGCGCCTATGCGCTTTCCAAAAACAAATTCCCCGGCAAAAAGGCTATATTCAACGTCGTTGTATGGTCGCTGCTGTTTGCCGGCGGCGTTCTGGAAATCCCTGTTTATCTTGTTATGTCCACCCTGCACATAATTGATACCTACTTCGCTTACTGGCTGCCTGAGATAGCGGTTGCCATGGGTACCTTCCTGCTGAAGCAAAATATGCAGGAGATACCGGATGCGATGATAGAGGCGGCGCGGATAGACGGCGCAGGGGAGTGGAAGATACTGTGGCGGATTGCGATGCCGGCGGTCAAGCCCGCATGGCTTACGCTTGCAATCTTTGCATTCCAACGAAACTGGAACGCGACATCTTCTTCCTATATATATACCGAGACGTTAAAGACACTGCCTACCGCCCTCAGCCAGATAACGGCAACAGGTTCTGTCGCGCGTGCAGGCGAAGCGTACGCCGCATCGGTTATAATGCTGATACCGCCTATAATATTCTTTATAATAGCGCAGAGCAGTACCGTCAAGACGATGGCTCACGCCGGTATAAAGGGTTAAGGAGGATTTGCGTATGAAAAGAAAATTAAAATCTCTTATACTGCTTGTCGTCCTTGTAGTTATGGTTGTTACCATGGCGGCTCCCGCTCTGGCATATGTGCCCTATAACACATATAACTATAATTTCTACGGTGAGACGGTGGGCAGTCCCTCGGGATATGTTCCCGAAAAGGTATATCTTGCCCAGGATCTCGGCATAGCCTCGATACACAATCCCAACGACATATACGTCAGCGATAAGGACGAGGTGTATATGCTCGACCTCGGCGGTGAAAACGGCAGAGGCAGGCTGTGTATTTTCGACAAAAACTTTAAGCTTATAAAAGAGTTTGTCAGCCTTACCGATATCGACGGATCTAAATACACGCTTAATAACCCCAGCGGTATCACAGTCGATAAGGACGGCTACATATACATCTGCGACACCGATAACGCGGCTGTTCTCAAGCTGACAAAAGACGGTAAAATCGTAATGAAGTATGAGCAGCCCGGCGAAGATGTGTTTGACGACTCTTATACCTACCAGCCGTATAAAATAGTAATCGGTATCAACGGCGCGGCTTACGTCATCTCCAAGGGCTGTCTTGACGGCATACTGGAGTTTGACGTTGACGGTGAGTTTGTCCGTTTCTTCGGCGCTCCCCGAGTTCAGCTCTCCGTTGCGGACTATATCGAAATCTACTGGCGGCGCATCTACCGCTCGTTTGGCGGCGCGGGTGTTGACAGCGTGTTTTCGACCTACGTTCCCACCGAGTTTGAAAATCTTGATATAGACGACGGCGGCTTTATCTTTACCAACGTTATAGCGACCGAGGACTCTACAGACGAGGTTTCAAAGCTCAATTTCACAGGCGCCAACACTTTAAGCCCCACGACCAAGAGTACCAAAAAGGTGTCGTCAAGTCTTTCAAGCAACTACGGCGACCTTGAAATAATACCGGAATTTGATAACAACTTTGTTGACATTGTGGTTGACGACGACGGATTTTTCTCCGTTTTGGACACCGCACTTTCAAAGATATTCGAGTACGACGCCGAGGGCAACCTGATATTTGAGTACGGCGGCGCGGGTCAGCAGGTCGGAACGCTCTCGAGCGCGTCCGCTATGGCAAAGCTCGGAACAAAGACGCTTGTGACAGACCGCACGCTCTGCGGAATTGTGGTTTACGACCTGTCCGACTACGGCAGAACGCTGCATGAGGCTGTCGTTTACTACAACAAGGGTCTTTACAGCCAGGCGGAGCCGATGTGGCGCGACGTTCTGCGTTACAATTCAAACTCCGATATAGCTCATGTCGGTATCGGCAAGGTCTATTATATGAACGCGATGTATTCCGAGGCGATGAACGAGTTCAAGCTTGCAAACGACAGGGAAAACTACTCGCGTGCATACGAGCTGTATAGGAAGCAGTACATTAAAGACCGCTTTACATTGTTTATGATAATCATAGTTATACTTATAGCACTCATAATCGTATGGCGCTTTTTCGGAGAGAAGATAAAGCAGGCGGTTAAATCAAAAAAAGAAGGGGGTAACGCGTAATGGATAAATCGTTTTCCTTCAAAGGCACGATAAACCCCTTAAAGCTTCTCAACCATCCTATCGACACGGTAGAGTCGCTTAAAGAAAAGAAAAACGGGTCTATTTTCTCCGCAACGATACTGCTGGCGTTGTTCACCGTTTCGGAGATAATACTGGATGTCGCAAAGGGATTTATACAGAACACGTCGCGCGTACAGGACTTTAATGTTATTATGGTTCTTGCCCGCTCGCTGTTTATGGTACTTCTCTTTGTTGTCACCAACTGGGGGCTTTGCACCCTGCTCGACGGCGAGGGACGGATGATAGATATTTACATATCGGTCTGTTACTGCCTGACCCCGCTTATAATCTCGCGGATTTTTGAGACGATAATGTCCAACGTACTCACGGCAGACGAATATGTCTTTGTAGATATGATAGTCGTCGTTCTCAACATCTGGTTTGTGTGTCTGGTACTGTTCAGTCTCAAAACAATTCATAACTACACACTTCCAAAGACGATTTTCAACGCTTTGGTTACGATTGTGGGTATGGCAATAGTATTTTTCATCATATTCCTGTTTGTCGTTTTGATGCAGCAGCTCTACATCTTCTTTGCGACGATAGTGACAGAGCTGATGATGAGATAGAAAGGAGAGTATTGATTAGATGAAAACAAAAAGAATTTTGTCGTTGCTGCTGGCATTATGTATGCTGCTTTCAATGCTCTCAGCTGTCGCATTCGCGGCGCCCGACGATGACGCGGACGATTTTGAAAGCGCCGAGATTACAGACGACACGACGGACGATACCGCTACGGGCGATACCGAAGCGGACGACGCCGAGGACGACGCCGACGCCGGCGACGGTCCGGCCGGTGTGGAAGAGGAAACGCCTACCGCCTCCGGCGAAGACATAGTTGTCGACGAGGCGCATATGACGGGTGACGGCACGACGGGCAATCCTGCCGACCTTGCCTCATTTACGCTTGCCTCGGAAAATGACAACCTTGCGTTTTATATCAATGATATAAACGGGTTTTTCGCCGTTTTGAACAAAAAGACGGGCGATATCTGGTATTCCAACCCGCTCGACTGGGAAAAGGATATTGTCGCTCAGGCGGGCAACAAGCTTCAGCTCCAGTCTCAGCTTATCGTGACGTACCTCAACGCGAGTTATGACACGCTTACAATTCCGTCCACCGAGGCGCATATCGTGTCCGAGCACGACGGGAACAGACAGATATTCACATATGTCTTCAGCGGCGCCACAAGGAACTTTTCAATCCCTGTGTCCTACGAGCTTAAAGAGGACTATCTCGACGTTCAGGTCATCGTCGAGGATATCGAGGAAAATTCCGATGCGAGAATAACGCAGATAACGCTCCTTCCGTTTTTCGGATGCGGCGGTCTTAATGATACAGGCTACGCCCTTATCCCCGACGGCAGCGGTTCGCTTATGGAGTACAACAGGATTTGCAAAAACCTCTCTCAGTATACGGGGTATATCTACAACCGCGACCGTACCGCATCGGCGGACAACGCGTCTTATATCGACCTTAACGAAACTATCAGTATGCCGGTGTACGGTATGCATAAAAACGGCGCGGATTTTGTCGCCGTAATCACCGAGGGCGCGGGTACTGCCGCTTTCAGAGGCAACGTCAGCCGTATGTTCAACTCGTATAACAACCTCGGCACGCATATGATAGTGAGAGATACTCAGGTTCGCCGCAACGCGACGGGTACGACCGGCGCGGGTATGTATTACAGTGACAGCACCTGCGGAAACCTGTCGCTGCGCATTTACCCGCTTGACAGAGAGAGTACGGGCTATGTCGCTATGGCAAAGCGTTACAGACGCTACCTTATCGAAGAAAAGGGTCTGTCGCCGCTCGACAACTCGAAAAACTATGTAAACGCGCTCAATATAAATCTTTTCGGCGCGGTCAAAACACCGATGCACTTTCTCGGCATTCCCTACACCGGCATCAGGGAGCTTACCTCCTTTGAAGAGGTGAAGGGCATTATAAGCGATATCAAGGGCGCCGGCATCGACAAGCTGAGCATCACAATGTCCGGCTGGTCGGCGGGCGGACTTGAATCCGCGATTGATATGACCTTTAATCCCGAGAAAAAGCTCGGCGGCAAGAAAGGCGCGCTGTCGCTTTTGAGCTTTGCCGAGGATGAAAACGTAAGCTTGTTCTTTGACAACGATATTCAGACTTATTATACAGGCTCGAAGGGCGTCAAGCGGTACACGCACACCGCGGCGTCGCTCACCGGTACGCCTGTCACGGTCTATCCGTTTTCAAAATCGCTCAACCGTTCAAATATAGGAAGCAGCTTTACTCATCTCATTCATCCTAAATATATGGTTGAGTTTGCAGACAAGTTTGTGGATAACGCTGTAAAGCTCGGGGTTAAGAACTTCTCCTTCTTCTCCGCGGGAACAGACCCGTACGCGGCGTATAACAACGATAATCTTTCCACACGCGACAAGTCTGCCGATCTTATGGAAACGCTGTTTAAGGACGCCGCCGATAAAACGGACGGTCTTGTCAGCACCAAGGTAGGTAACTCATTTGTGTTCGGCAGCGTGGACAATATCGTCGAAGCTCCTGTCTATTCAAGCGAGCTTGTAATGTCGCAGCAGACAGTGCCGTTTTATCAGATAGTGCTTCGCGGATATGTCAATATGTCTGCCGAGGCGATGAACCTGTCGTCCGAGGTGTCC
>CANQVN010000014.1 GCA_947627315.1 uncultured Clostridia bacterium
GCCAATTATCTTGGATTCACCCAGTGGCAAGGAAGTGGATCAGGCCAACATACAACTGATGATGAACATACTGAAAAGAGATTTTTGCGATAATCAAATTATAATTGCCTCCATTTATAATTACGATTTTGAATCTCTAAATGTGATAGAAATTCAAAATCGATTGATAGAGTATTAATTTTCAATAATACAATACAGAGAGGCTTTGACCTGCCGCTTTATGCGGCAGGATATCTCTCTTATGGAGATAAAAATGAAGTTAAAATTGTTGTCTGAGAGAAGATATGGTTCCATCATTCGTTCCCAATATGTTTGCCCGTGTGGGAAAGGAATCATCGTTGAGGAACAGGATTACACCGAAGGTCATCGAGACTGCTGGGTATCTCTAAATTGCGATATCTGTCAAACATGTTATAAACTTATATTTAGCGACAGCGGACTTAGCTGGAATATTGTCAAAATTGTATCTGCGCCAACCGAGAAGTCGAAAGAAATTATACAGAACAGGAGTGTTGATATGCCATATTCTTATGTTACAAACCCAAATCACGCTGTATCGTTGAGAGGTACTGTCATTCTCAGCAATGACGATGTAGTTGCTGCAATTAATTTCTGTAATCACGCACTGCGTACCCTAGATGAACAAACCAGACAATTTGATATCAACATCTTTGAGGCAATGGGTATGCGCAACTTGAGCGGTATCGTTGGGGAATATTTCGGTAAAAGCATCCAGAGGTTTTCGCACGATTCACTTCATTCAAATTTACATCAGGATGGCTATCCTGATTTGTTGCTCACTTATACACAGGAGCAAAAAGATTATTTTTCAACATTGTACACGGTTGCAAACGGCAAGAAGTATCCAAGGGATAAGGCCTTGTTTAGTCCTTATCTGTATGGAGGTTTAGAGGTAAAAGCCACTTGTGGAAGTACACCTCCTGCATCAAGGGTACCAAAGCCGTTGATTGGAGAACAACGCATAACCTTAGTAAACTCCTTTGACTGGAAAGCCCATCACAGAGAAACGAACAACCTTCTGGGTATTTTCTGGGATTTTCTTGATGAAGTGCCTACTATCGTTGCCTGTTTTTATAGAAACGATTTGGCGATAGATGACTGGGGACGCATCGTGCATCCCACTGACGGCGGTGGCCGTACTACCAGCGTTTCGATTATGGCCAAAACTGGTATCAAGAAAATGTGTGATGGTTGGATTGCGGTTATTGATCGACCAGAGTACATAGAGGCGTTCTCACACTCAAAGTGGATTGGGTATAGAGTAAAATAAATAGATGCCACCTGTTGTAAGTAAAATTCAACAGGTGGCATTCGTTATGATATTGATAGGATTTTCTGGATAACTTTATCTATCATCAGCGGTGGAACGCTTTCTCCAATTGTATCTCGAATTAGTTCATCGCTAGCCATTTTCCCATCCACAATAAATGAGTATGGATAATTTGTAATTGACTGCAAGATAAGCGCCTCATAAATTGATAGAACCCTGTTCTGGGAAGGATGCAACTTATTGTCCGAACATGCAAACTGAAAGTTCTGAGTAAGAGTGCTTGCAGGTTCATCCCATCGCATACGCTTATAAGCACTAACAAAACCTTTCATCAACCTCAAGGTGCCATCTTTATTTTTGACATATGGCCTCGGAAGAAGAGTACCACATTTTTCGCAGTATAATGGGGTATCATTGCAAGCTTGGTTGATTCCGCTGACTCTTTTAGCGCCATGTCTTTGGTTCCCCTGGTAACCACAATTTGGATTGATACATTGGTTATTAAATGCAGTTTCTCCCTCTGGTGTATTCGATACCCAAATATATTTTTTTTCATCAAGGGGAGGGACTTTGTGAAGAGGATTAAAACCTGGAAGTGCATTTTGGCCTTTTTTCCCGTCAATAGGTGGAACGGAGGAAATGGCATCACGAACTGTAACCCATGGTTGCACAAATAAGGTCGCTACTTTGCCGTGTGTCGGATTTGGGATGAACGAATGGTGGACGGAAAAATAAGCTTTCCCTTTTTCTGTGCGAGACAAGATTGTAATTAACCTTTTGCGATTCTGTGGAACACCATAATCAGCTACATCAACAACTTCTGCCTTGCCAATATAATCATCTCCCAGGCGAGAAAAAATATAATCTATAATGTTCACAAGGTTTCCATCTTTATTGTAAATCAATGTATTTTGCATATTAGGGACGTTTTCAAAAATTACCCATTCAGGTCGCAATTCGGCAACAATGTCTAATGTAGGAAGAATCAAACGATTTCGTTCATCAAATTTAGGACGGAGCCCTTTTCGATAATCGTTAAGCATTTTTCCCATACCATTTGAAGACATTCCTTGACAAGGCGGAGTAGCCAAAATCAAGAAAGGAGGTTCAGTATAATTTGCTTGATAATAACTTACGATATCATCTTTTAATTCCCAAATGTTTCCCGGAAACACCTTGCAATCTGGATAATTTGCTTGGAACAATCTTGCGCGTTCGGGTAGTAATTCGTTTGCTATTATTGTTCTAACTCCATTTGCTCGCAACCCTAAATCACCGATTCCTGACGAACAAAATAAACTTATCGCATTTCTCATGACTATTTCACCTCTTCATCTCTGATGAATTCCAAAAGATCAGATATATCGCAATTAAGCGCCATGCAAATCTTATTCAGCGTTGCAATGTCCAATCGTTTAACATCATCATTATACATATCGCCTATTGTATTTGGACGGGCACCAATCAACAATGCCAGCTCACGCCTAGACATACGTTTTTTGCCTAACTGTTCCGACAACTTTATCTTAATCATATTGAGTGCCTCCTAGATAACGAAAAACGATATTTAATATCGAAAATCAGTATACCACACTTCTCCGTAAATTGCAACTGGATCAGCAGATTTAGAAATGTAACTCCTATGCGTCCCAGCCTAGCGTCAGATTTATGATACGACGCTGATGTACAGTAGCGAAGAGGTATAAATGAAATAAGGCTACACAGCAGACATCGTAGTCTGTTGTGTAGCCTTATTGGTTTATCCCGCTAGAAGGTCATCAGTTTGAATTTACTTGTCTTTTGTAAATCCCTATGTTGAACCCTCAAAAGGGGTGCGTTTTTTCTTTTTTTACCTTAGCTTTCCGACGGCGTAAAACACGCCGAAAACAATAATGTCGACGGCGACGACCGTCGCGCCGACGGGCGTTGCGAGGACAATCGAGGCGACTATCCCGCAGACGGTACACAGCACCCCCACCGCCGCCGCGCAGACGGTGACGGAAAGAAAGCTTTTGAACACACGCATGGCGGACAGCGCGGGAAAGATTATCAGCGCGGATATCAAAAGCGAGCCGACAAGCTTCATCGACAGCACTACCGTCACCGCGGTCAGCAGCGCCAGAATGAGGTTGTAAAGCCCCGTTTTCACGCCGACCGCCTTTGCAAAGCTCTCGTCAAAGGTGACGGAAAACAGCTTGTTATACAAAAGCAAAAACGCCGCGATTGTGAAAACCGACAGCAAAACGCTCAGCCACACCTCCAATTTTGTCAGCGTCAGAATGGAGGTGGAGCCGAAAAGCGCGGAGCACACGTCGCCCGACAGGTTGGACGACTTTGAAAACACGTTCATAAGCAGGTAGCCGACAGCCAGCGCGCCGACCGACACCATCGCAAGTGCGGCGTCCCCCTTTATTCCGGCGCCGCCGCCCGCGCGCAGCATAAGCACCGCGCTTATCACCGTTATGACAAGGGTGAGCGGCATATCGTTCGATATGCCGAGCGCCGCGGCGACCGCCATCGCCCCGAAGGCGACATGCGACAGTCCGTCGCCTATAAACGAAAAGCGGCGAAGCACCAGCGTCACCCCCAAAAGGGAGGAGCACAGCGCGATAAGCGCGCCGACAATCAGCGCGTTTTTGACAAACGGATATGAAAAATACGACGCAAGCCCGCTCATTTCCCGCGCCCTCCGAGTCCCCTGAAGGCTTCGCTTTCAAGATATTTTTCACGGCTGCCGAAAAACAGCGTCTTGCCTATGTGAAGCACGCTTCCCGCGCGGTATACCGCCGACGTGTCGTGGGATATCATAATGACGGTGACGCCCTCCGCATTCAGCTTTTCCACCGCTTCATACATCCTGTCCGCCGCTTTGATATCAAGCCCCGCGACAGGCTCGTCCAAAAGCAGCATCCGGCTTGCCGCACAGAGCGCGCGGGCAAGCAAGACCCGCTGCTGCTGTCCGCCCGAAAGCTCGCGGTAGCACCGGCGCGCCAGCGGCAAAACGCCCGTTTTTTCCATATTGCCGCTCGCCGCCTTTTTCTGCGCCGCGCTGTAAAAGGGGTGCGCCCCGTTTGCCCCCTGAAAGCCGGACAACACAATCTCCCGCGCGGTGGCGGGAAAGTCGCGCTGGTAATCGGTCTGCTGCGGCAGATACCCTATCTCCCGCCGCGTCAGCCCCGACATACGGATGACGCCCGAAAGGGGCGGCATAAGCCCGAGCAGCGTTTTGACAAGCGTGCTTTTGCCGGAGCCGTTTTCGCCGACAATGCAAAGGTAGTCCCCCGCGTTTACCTCAAAGCTCAGCCCCTCGACGATTTTCCGTCCGTTATAGCCGAGCGACAGGTTTTCACAGACAAGCTGGGTCATTTTTCCGCCCCCTTTCGCGTAATACTCGAAAATCATTGTATCACCTGAGCGCGCCGTTTGTCAACGTGTAAGTTTACAATAGATCATTGACAAACCTACACAGTCAATGAAAAGCGGCGGATTTTTAGTCTTTATTTTTCTATTTATAAGTGGTATAATATAATGTCAGCGAAAAGAAAGGAGAAAAAGCGATGGCGGACTTTAAGCTGCACGCGCCGTTTTCACCGACAGGCGACCAGCCGGAGGCGATAGATTCGATTGTAAACGGCATAAAAAGCGGGATAAAGGAACAGACGCTGCTCGGCGTTACAGGCTCCGGCAAAACCTTTACCATGGCAAACGTTATCGAGCGGGTGAACAGACCGACGCTTGTGCTTGCGCACAACAAGACGCTGGCGGCGCAGCTCTGCTCCGAGCTTCGCGAGTTTTTCCCCGAAAACGCGGTGGAGTATTTTGTCAGTTATTACGACTACTACCAACCCGAGGCTTATATCGCCGCGAGCGACACCTATATCGAAAAGGACAGCTCGATAAACGACGAGATTGACAAAATGCGCCACAGCGCGACCTTTTCGCTGCTGGAGCGGCAGGACACGATAATCGTCTCGTCCGTCTCCTGCATCTACAGCCTCGGCGACCCGGAGGAGTACAAGAGCATGGTAATCTCCCTCCGCCCCGGTATGAACAAGGACAGGGACGAGGTTATAGAGGAGCTGGTGAACATCCGCTACGAGCGAAACGACATCGACTTTTCGCGAAACAAGTTCCGCGTCCGCGGCGACGTGCTGGAGATTTTCCCCGCCGCGTCCGACGGGAATATCATCCGCGTCGAGTTTTTCGGCGACGAGATTGAGCGTATTTCCGAGATAAACCACATAACGGGCGAGCTTGCGGCGGTGCTGTCGCACGTCGCGATTTACCCCGCCTCCCACTACGTCACCTCCGCCGAGCGGGTGCAAAAGGCGGTGGACGAGATAAAAAGAGAGCTTGCCGAGCGGATTAAATACTTTAACGACAACAATATGCTTATCGAGGCGCAGCGGATAGAGCAGCGCACCATGTACGACGTTGAAATGCTGCTGGAGCTTGGCTTTTGCTCGGGTATTGAAAACTACTCGCGCATATTCAGCGGCAGAGCGCCGGGCAGCACGCCCTACACGCTGTTTGATTTTTTCCCGAAGGATTTTTTGCTGATAATCGACGAGAGCCACGTGACGATTCCGCAGGTGCGGGGTATGTACGGCGGCGACCGCTCCCGAAAGGAGAGCCTTGTGCGTTACGGCTTCCGCCTGCCCAGCGCGTTTGACAACAGACCGCTCAATTTCGACGAGTTCTGTTCAAAGCTGGACAAGGTGCTGTACGTCAGCGCCACCCCCGCGCAGTACGAGCTGTCCCGCAGCGGCAACGTCGCCGAGCAGATACTGCGCCCGACAGGGCTGCTCGACCCGCCGATATCGGTTCGCCCCGTCGACGGGCAGATGGACGACCTGCTGTCCGAAATCCGCCTGAGAGAGCAGAAAGACGAGCGGGTGCTTGTGACAACGCTTACCAAGCGGATGGCGGAGGATTTGACGGCGTACCTTGAAGGAATGGGCGTCAAGGTGCGGTATATGCACCACGACGTTGAGACGATAGAGCGGATGGAGCTTGTGCGGGATTTGCGGCTGGGCGAGTTTGACGTGCTTGTCGGCATCAACCTTCTGCGGGAGGGGCTGGACATCCCCGAGGTGTCGCTCGTCGCGATACTGGACGCGGACAAGGAGGGCTTTCTGCGCTCCGAAACGTCGCTCGTGCAGACGGTAGGGCGCGCCGCCCGAAACGAACACGGGCAGGTCATAATGTACGCCGACAGCGTCACCCCGTCGATGGAGCGGGCGATAAGCGAGACGGAGCGGCGGCGGAAAATCCAGCAGGAGTACAACAGCCGGCACGGCATAACCCCCCACTCGGTCAAAAAGGAGGTCCGCGCCGTTTTGGAGATATCAAAGACGGACGGCTTGGAAAAAGAGGACGGGAGAAAGCTTACCAAAAAGGAGCGGGAGCGGCTCATTTCGGAATATACAAAGCAGATGCGGGAAGCGGCGCGGCTGCTTGAGTTTGAATACGCGGCGGTGCTGCGGGACAAGCTTGCAAAGCTGAAGGGAGAAAAGTAGTGGATAATTTCATCAAGGTCAAAGGCGCGCGGACAAACAACCTGAAAAACATAGACCTTAAAATCCCGCGCGACAAGCTGGTGGTGTTTACCGGGCTTTCGGGCAGCGGCAAGTCGTCGCTTGCCTTTGACACGCTTTACGCCGAGGGTCAGCGCAGATACGTCGAGAGCCTGTCCTCCTACGCGCGTATGTTTTTGGGGCAGATGGAAAAGCCGGACGTGGACGAGATAGACGGGCTGTCCCCCGCCATCTCCATCGACCAGAAAACCACCTCCAAAAACCCGCGCTCGACGGTCGGCACGGTGACGGAGATTTACGACTATCTGCGCCTGCTTTTCGCGCGGGTGGGAAAGCCCCACTGCCCCGTCTGCGGCAGGGAGATATCCCAGCAGACGGTCGACCAGATTGTAGACCGCATTTTGGAGCATCCCGAGGGGACGCGGCTCAACATTTTAGCCCCCGTCGTGCGAAACCGCAAGGGCGAATATGCAAAGCTGTTTGAGGACGCGTCCAAATCCGGCTTTGTCCGCGTGCGCGTGGACGGGATTATGTACGACCTTGGCGAGAAAATCCCGCTTGAAAAGAACAAAAAGCACAACATCGAGATTGTGGTGGACAGGCTTATAATAAAAGACGGAGTCCGCCGCAGGCTGACAGACTCTGTCGAAACGGCGCTCCACAACGCCGGCGGGCTTGTGATAGCGCAGGTGACAGATGGCGGCGAGACGCTCTTTTCGCAAAACTACAGCTGTCCCGACCACGGCTTTTCGATTGAGGAGCTTAACCCGCGTATGTTCTCATTCAACGCGCCGTTCGGCGCCTGCCCCGAGTGCGACGGGCTGGGCTACCAGCTTAAGCTGGATATCGACCTTATAATCCCCGACAGGAGCAAAAGCATAAACGAGGGCGCGATAAAGGCGGCGGGGTGGTACACGCCGTACGGAGACAGCGTTGCCAAAATGTACTTTTCCGCGCTTTCAAAGCGATACGGTTTTTCGCTTGACACGCCGGTCAAAGACCTGCCGGACGATATAATGGATATTATTTTATACGGCAGCCGGGGGGAGAAGCTTAAAATGCAGCGGCGCGCCTCGTTCGGCAGCGTCAATTACGACAGCGTGTACGAGGGGGTAATCCCCAACCTTGAGCGGCGCTTCCGCGAGACGACAAGCGAGTTTATGCGCCGTGAAATCGAGGCGCTGATGCGGGAAAACGACTGCCCTGCCTGCGGCGGCAGGCGCTTGAGACCGGACGTGCTCGCGGTGACCGTCGGCGGCAAGAACATAAGCGAGGTTACAGACCTGCCGGTTGTAAAATCGCTCGAATTTTTTGAAAATCTCGCGCTCGGTAAAAAAGACGCGGCGATAGCGGACAGAGTGGTAAAGGAAATCCGCAGTCGGCTCAGCTTTCTCAAAAACGTCGGGCTGGACTATCTCACGCTGTCCCGCAGCGCGGGTACGCTGTCGGGCGGCGAGAGCCAGCGGATACGGCTTGCCACCCAGATAGGCTCGGGGCTGATGGGAGTCGTGTATATACTGGACGAGCCGTCGATAGGTCTGCACCAGCGCGACAACGACAGGCTGATAGCGACCTTGAAGTCGCTGCGCGACCTCGGCAACACGCTGATTGTCGTCGAGCACGACGAGGAGACGATGCTCGCCGCCGACCATATCGTGGACATAGGACCGGGCGCCGGCATCCACGGCGGCAGGGTGGTGGCGCAGGGTACGGCGGCGGACATTATGGCGTGCGAAAGCTCGCTTACCGGGCAGTACCTCTCGGGCAAAAAGAAAATAGAGGTGCCGAAATCACGCCGCGAAAGCGACCGGTTTGTCACGGTGCGCGGCGCGCGGCAGAACAACCTTAAAAATATCGACGTGTCCTTCCCGCTCGGCGTTATGACCTGCGTTACGGGCGTGTCGGGCAGCGGCAAGTCGTCGCTTGTAAACTCCATTTTGTATCAGACGCTGGCGCGGGAGCTCAACCGCGCCCGCACCGTCCCGGGCGAGTGCGACGGGGTGGAGGGGCTGGAATATCTCGACAAGGTAATCGACATCGACCAGTCGCCGATAGGGCGCACGCCCCGCTCCAACCCCGCGACCTACACCTCCGTCTTTTCCGACATCCGCGAGCTTTTCGCCTCCACAAACGGCGCGAAGGCGCGCGGCTACGGCGCGGGCAGGTTTTCCTTCAACGTGCGCGGCGGCAGGTGCGAGGCGTGCCAGGGCGACGGGATTGTAAAGATTGAGATGCACTTTCTGCCCGACGTGTATATCGCGTGCGACGTCTGCAAGGGCAGGCGGTACAACCGCGACACGCTGGAGGTCAAGTACAAGGACAAGTCGATAGCGGACGTGCTTGAAATGACGGTGGAGGAGGGTATGAACTTTTTTGAAAATCACCCCAAGATTTACCGCAAGCTCAAAACGCTCTATGACGTCGGACTGTCCTATATCAAGATAGGTCAGTCGTCCACCACGCTGTCGGGCGGCGAGGCGCAACGGGTCAAGCTTGCGACCGAGCTTTCCAGACGCCCGACCGGGCGCACCGTCTATATTTTGGACGAGCCGACGACAGGGCTTCACGCGGCGGATGTGCATAAGCTCATCGACGTTTTGCAAAAGCTTGTCGACGCGGGCAACACCGTTATAGTTATAGAACACAATCTCGACGTTATCAAAACGGCGGACTATATAATCGACCTCGGTCCCGAGGGGGGCGACGGCGGCGGCAGGGTGATAGCCTCAGGTACGCCCGAGCAGGTGTCTCGCGTCAAAGGCTCCTACACGGGGCAGTATCTTAAAAAAATGCTGGACGGTAAAGCCTGACACGACTTCATGTTCTCAATATTTTTAATACTTTTTGGTTATATTGATAATTATTATTGACAAATGATTTTAAAATGTGTAAAATATATGTAATAAGACATTATATTCCTTTTCCGCAATTTGCGGCTTGTTTATTTTTTTGGGTGGGTATAAATTATGACGTTAAAAAAAGATAAATCAATTTGGGTTGTCCTGATATTAAGCGTTATTTGCGTTTTAATTTCCGTCATCGTTTTAATTATTGGTATGAACAGGCATAATGCCGTTTGTTCGGACATAGACTCTGTAAACCGTTCGGTTGTGACGGTGGTAAAGGGAATTGACACGGATAAAAAAATATTAACCTCCGATGTTGCGATTGGCAGCGGCTTTTGCATCAGACCGGGCGTTATATTGACAAATTATCATAATGTTGGAGGTGAGAACGAACAGATAAATGTTATTACCTATGACGACAAGGTGATTCACGCAGACGTTGCGGCTTATGACGAGCAAAGCGACGTAGCCCTTTTGAGTGTGGACGCCGAAATTCCGGCTTTGACGTTATCCGATAAAAAAGCCGAGACGGGCGATAAAGTATTTAACTTGTCTACTCCTATTTCGGCATATTTAAGAGGTACATATTCGGAGGGCATGATTACCAACACCGATGTTGTCGGCTTCGACATACAGCGGCTGCTTCAGACAAACATAGAATTGTCTCCCGGATGCAGCGGCAGTCCTCTGCTCGACGGCAAAAACCGCGTTGTGGGTATGATAACATTTAAGTCAACCGAATTCGGCGCAGAGGGGCTTGGCTTTGCAATACCGTCAAATCAGCTTACGGAGATTATTGATATGCTGAATCAGGGTAAGAGCATGCCGGACTTGAAGCTTACTTTTGAAAAAGACATTTATCAAAAATACGGTCTGCCCGGAGCGGGCGGTCTTGCAATTCAAAACATCGGAGAAAACAGCATTGCCGAAAACAAGCTTAAAGTCGGAGATATAATAACGGATATAAACGGACAAAGCATTCGCAATACCGCAGATTTTAACGAAGCCTTACGCAAAGCAGCCGCAGCGCAGGAGCTGTCGATCACCGTTATACGGGATCAAAAAACACAAATTATAGAGATGGGAGAAGTATTATCATGAAAAAAGCTTTAACATTAATTACTGTTTTGTCTTTGTTGATTAGTATGCAGTGCTTTGTTTTTGCGGATGATACTGATCAATCGGATGACAGCGTCGAGGAATTCAGAGAGGAAATTGTACAGGAGCAGCCGACGATAACCAAGCGGGAAGCGACCATAAGTATGCTGCTTAACGCCGGATGGACAGAGGAGGAAATATCCGAGTGGTATACCGAGGAAGATTTGGCTGAAATGGATGAAAATGCTCTTGCAGTTTCAAACAACGCTTCATACATAAGATGTCAGGAAGGCTCGGAGGATGAAAAACTGGTCTCCGAGGAGATTTCCCGCCAGCAGTTTGAATATGAGGTAAACCGGGCGGATTGCGGGGAGGAGGAACACAGCGATACCGAGCTTAGCAATCTTTCCTCTAACGGCGTTTTCGAGCTGCAGCCGATATACGGATGGGAGGATATGGACGGCGAGACCAGAAACGACCGGATTTATTACGGTCTTGACGGTCACTGCGGCGCGTCGATTTGGAACGCCGACAGCTCTTGTTATTTGAAGCAAAATATGGGTCTTGTCTGGATGGGCAACGACTCCTACCTTGTACAGTACAGATTTTCTTGGGAGAAAGAGCCTTTTAATAAGATTAGAGATTATTTTGCAGTTGCCCCGGCTACAGATATGATGGTACATGAAGATCCGAGAGTAAAGATGACTTTTAAATATAATTTGGATGGTGAAAAAGTAGAAACTTTACAAGACGGTACTTACAATCACTTTACTGTAAGCAATTTATCTATGGGACAGGGAAGAAAGGTGGAAATTATTTGGCCGTATAAAATAACATATCAAACAAACGGAGAACCCGCAAAAAATCTCAAAGGGTATTTCACATATTATGCTCGCTTGAATAATAAATATACCTATGATAATTATATTGTATATGCACAATTTTATCACGGAAAATTTGAAATTATTGGATCTGCATCTATAGGTGTATCTATCACCGGTAGTTCGGCTTCCTTTTCCATATCGCCTAGTTTTGCTTTTGTAACGGAAACTCACTCGATGGATGTAAGAGCAAAAAATATTTATAAATAATCCATTTGAGGAGGATGGAAAACACAAACATGAAAAAAATTGTATATATAAGTTACGCGATAGTTTTTTTCTTTGTATTTTGTTTAGCGTTTTACAGCTTTTTTTGGATTTTTGGATGGGAGGATACGGCGTATTGCGTAGGTCTCGAACTTGCGGTTGTCGGAGCTGTAATCGGGACTGTAATGATAGCTGTTTTATGCTATGTACGAGCCATTTACAAAAAGCTGTCAGACTCATCGGAAAACACCGAAAAACCCGAGACGGAAGCCGATAATAACGACTGAGCCGAAAGATAAAAAAGCCGCCCGCGCTTTATTTGCGCGGGCGGTATATTTCAGCCGTAAGTTATTGACAATAGACATAAAAAATATTATAATATAAAAGTAGTTGGAAATATTTTATAAATAAGGGGAGAAAATATGAAAATGAATAAGGTCGTTCTTTTCGTAGTCTGGGCAATAGTGCTTTTTATGCTGCTGTTTGGCATTGGATATACGCTGCCGCTTCAAGTGGGTATTACAGACGGTAACGATCCTGAAATTGAAATCGCTTTTGTCGGGGCTGTAATAGGGGCGATGCTGATAGTTCTTTTACAGTACGCCTCCGAAATTTCCGAAAAGCTGTCACAGCTGTTAAAGTCCTCGGAAAACCCCGAAAACCCGAGACGGAAGCCGATAACAAGTAAATTCCGGCGCGCGTGAAACGATTTTTTTGCGTGCGCCGCGATTTTTAAGTTGACAATCGGCGTCGGCGGTGGTAATATAGATAGGTCAGAGCCTCGGGATGTAGCTCAGTTTGGTAGAGCGCCCGGTTTGGGACCGGGAGGTCGCAGGTTCAAGTCCTGTCATCCCGACCACGCGTGACAGGACAGCAGAATAGGGAGGCATAGCTCAGCCGGTTAGAGCGCACGCTTCACATGCGTGAGGTCGCGGGTTCAAGTCCCTCTGCCTCTACCACGTCGCGGCAAGTCCTTTTGGCTTGCCGCGATTTACTTTTGTAAATCACGGCGTCGCTTTTTGGACTGCCGCTCCTTTTCCGCGAAATACTCACTTCGTTCGAGTATTTCGCGGGTGTTGTAAAACAGCACCCATAGGGTGCTGTTTTATTTGGCGTAAAATCAAAAAAGGGACTTGAACCCGAGAGGGCAGGAGCGTGAAAAAACCGTTCGGGGAACGGTTTTTTAGCGACTGCGCGAGGAGGGTACCGAACGCGCAGCGTTGGGTCGACGAGCGGGGTAGTACGACGCGCAGCGTCGGACGGCAAGTCCCTCTGCCTCTACCACGTCGGTGCAAAGTCCGCTTTGCTCCGACGCTTTTTTATGCAATAGCAAAAAAGCGTCATCCGCCCGCTTCCTTGCTCCTCCTTTTCCGCGAAAAGTCACGCTCGGCTCGCCTGCTCGGTTGTAAACGCCCTCGCTGCGGCTTGCTGTCGCTACCAACTTTTCGCGGTTTTTGCGCCTGCGGCGCGGGAAACCAAGTCCTTTTGGCTTGCCGCGACTTTTTTTATGCAGCGGGGTCCCCACGGAACATATGTTCCGTGGGGTGTTAGTCGCGGCGTCGCTTTTCGGACTGCCGCTCCTTTTCCGCCTCGTCGGTGCAAGCTCCGCTTTGCTCGCTTTCTCGGCAGGCTCGAAAGCTCACAGGTTTCGCTGCACCTCCTCTCCGTGAAACGCTCACTTCGTTCAAGCGTTTCACGGACAATCCCCCAGTCATCGCTTCGCGATGCCAGCCCCCTTTGCACAAGGGGGCCTTTAAAAGGAGGTCAAAGCGAAAGGCACAATATAAGCCTCCCTTGTGTAAAGGGAGGTGGCAAAACCGCAGGTTTTGACGGAGGGATTGTAACGTGAAAACCCGTGAAATACTCACTTCGTTCAAGAGTTTCACGGGCTGTGCTTTTATCTGTTACTTTTCCTGTATCTGCTTGCCGGTGATGTGTTCGATTTCTATTTCGTACATCTGCACGGCGCCGCCCGAGCGCGCAATTTCCTCATCCGCCAGGTTTTCGTCGGGGTAATACTTCATCGCAAATTGCTTTATGAGCGCCGCTGCCGCCGCGCGGTCGCCGACTATGCGGCATCTGCCGAATATGACCGCGCTTTGCAAAAAGGGCGCCCAGGGCTCGTCCCTTACCGTCTCGTTTCCGAAAACGGTGAAGCACACCTTGTCGCACGCCGCTATCGCCTCCGCCTTATGCCCGACACGCGAGCCGTGAAAATATATTTTGCCATTTTGCCCGTCGTAAAGATAGTTTACCGGCAGGGCGTATGGATAGCCGCCCTCCCCGTTTACCGCCAGAACGCCCCTTCTTTCGTTATGGAGCAGGCTTTCCAGCTGGCTTTCGCTTATTTCCTTATTCTTTCTCCGCATCGGTCTGAACATATTAAACACATACCCCGCGCGGCTCCTGCCGCGCGGGGTAGCTCCTTATTTCGCGTAATCTATCGCTCTGTTTTCCCTTATCAGATGAACCTTTATCTGTCCGGGATATTCAAGCTCGTTTTCAATTTTTTTACAGATATCGTGGGACAAAAGCACAAGCTTATCGTCCGACACCTGCTCGGGGTTTACCATAATGCGCACCTCGCGCCCCGCCTGAATGGCGAAGGTCTTTTCCACCCCGTCAAAGGAGTTTGCGATCTCCTCCAGCTTTTCAAGCCGCTTTATGTAATTTTCGAGGTTTTCCCGCCGCGCGCCGGGACGCGCCGCCGAAATGGCGTCCGCCGCCTGGACAATCGCCGCGATGTTCGTCTTTGTCTCAACGTCGCCGTGGTGCGCCTCTATCGCGTGGATAACGCCCGCCGACTCCTTATATTTCTTGGCAATATCGACGCCTATCTGGATGTGCGAGCCTTCTATCTCAAAATCGACGCTCTTGCCGATGTCGTGCAAAAGCCCCGCGCGCTTGGCAAGCGCGACGTCCTCGCCCATCTCGGCGGCGATAATCGCGGAGAGCTGCGCCGCCTCAATCGAGTGGTTGAGCACGTTCTGCCCGTAGCTTGTTCTGTATTTCAGCCGCCCGAGCAGCTTTATAATCTCGGGATGGAGACCGTGAACGCCCGTTTCAAACACGGCGCGCTCGCCCTCTTTTTTGATGGTAACGTCAAGGTCGCGCTTCATCTTTTCGACCGTCTCTTCGATGCGCGCGGGGTGGATGCGCCCGTCCGCTATCAGCTTTTCAAGCGTGAGCCGCGCGACCTCACGGCGAATGGGGTCGAAGCAGGAGACCGTTATCGCCTCGGGCGTGTCGTCGATAATGAGATCGACCCCCGTTATCGTCTCCAGCGAGCGGATGTTGCGACCCTCCCGCCCGATAATGCGCCCTTTCATCTCGTCGTTGGGCAGGGCGACGACAGACACCGTCGACTCCACAACGTGGTCCGCCGCGCACTTCTGTATCGCAAGGGACAGAAGGTTGCGCGCCTTTTCATCCGCATTTTCGGCGTAGCGCGTCTCGTAATCGTTGATTTTAACGGCGTACTCGTGGGTAAGCTGCTTGTCAAGCGTATCCAAAAGCTCCGCCTTTGCCGCCTCGGCAGTGTAGCCGGAAATCCGCTCCAGCACCGCGACCTGCGCGCGCTTTGACTCCTCCGCCTGCTCTATCGCCTCGTCGGCGCGTTTCAGCTTTTCGTTTAACAGTTCTTCTTTCTTGTCAAGATTGTCGTACTTTCTGTCAAGAGACTCCTCTCTCTGCTGTAGTCGCTTTTCCAGCCTTGTCACCTCGACACGGCGATCCTTCAGCTCGCGCTCCTGCTCGGTTCTCTCCCGATGCAGCTGCTCCTTTGCCTCTAAAATCGCTTCTTTTTTCTTCGTGTCGGCTGTTTTTATCGCCTCATTGATAATCCTTGTCGCCTCGGCGTTTGCAGAGCCTATCTGCTTTTCCGACTGCGTTTTTCTGTAATAGAATCCACCTATAAAAGCAATAAATCCCGTAACAAGGGCGGATACGACCGCAATGACAGCTACTATCGGTGCAGTCATAATATCCTCCTTTGTAAAAAATGTGCATAACTGCTTATAATTATACGTTAGTATTATACACCCGCGCGCATATGCTGTCAAGCAGAGCTGAAAAATTTTGCAAAACCACTTTATTTTTGCGAAAAAAGGGTATATAATGTAGTGTGAGCCTGAGGCAAAGAGCTTCTGACCCAAAGGCACGGAACAGCATAAAACCCGTGCCTTTGGCACGGGTTGATTTTATTTAAGGAGAAAGCTTATGGAAACAACGGTTGCCGTCATCAGTATGATTGTCGAAAAAGAGGACTCGGTCGAGCGGCTGAACCTGCTTTTGCACGAATACGGAGAGGTGATAATAGGCAGGATGGGGCTGCCCTACCGCGCGCGGGGGATAAACATCATCAGCATCGCGGTGGACGCGCCGCGGGACACCATTTCCGCGCTGGCGGGCAAAATCGGCAGCATCCCCGGCGTCAGCGCGAAAACGGCGTTTTCCGGGGTTTGAGATGAACCCGAAAAGCCTTGCGGAAAAGCTGATAGCGACCCGCGCGCTTGAAACGGAGCAGTACGCCGCGCTCATCGACGGGCGGGACGAAATAAGAGAGCTTCTGCAAAACGAGGCGGTGCGCCTTCGCACGCAAATTTACGGCAAAGCGGTGTTCATCCGCGGGCTGATTGAAATCTCCAGCTTTTGCAAAAACGACTGCCTTTACTGCGGCATTCGCCGGTCAAACAAAAACTGCGAGAGGTACAGGCTTACGCCGCAGCAGATTCTGGACTGCGCCGAGGAGGGCTATCGGCTCGGCTTTCGCACCTTTGTTTTGCAGGGCGGGGAGGACGGATATTTCACCGACGAGCGGACGGGCTGGCTGATACAAAAAATCAAGGCGGCGCACCCCGACTGCGCGGTGACGCTGTCGCTCGGCGAGCGCGGATATGAAAGCTACAAAAAGCTTAAAGAGGCGGGCGCGGACAGGTATCTTTTGCGCCACGAGACGGCGGAGCCGGCGCATTACAAAATGCTGCACCCGCCCGACATGTCATACGAAAACCGGATGGAGTGCCTGCAAAGCCTGAGAGAGCTCGGCTATCAGGTCGGCTGCGGGTTTATGGTAGGCTCGCCCTATCAGACAAGCGCGTTTTTAGCCCGGGATTTGAAATTTATCGAAAGCTTCAGACCCGATATGTGCGGGATAGGACCGTTTATCCCGCACCGCGACACCCCCTTTGCGGGCTTTCCCGCAGGGGAGGCGGAGCTTTGCTGCTTTTTACTGTCGGTGATACGGATAATCCACCCGCCGGTGCTGCTGCCCGCGACGACGGCGCTCGGCACAATCCACCCGCGCGGCAGGGAGCTGGGGCTGGAGGCGGGGGCAAACGTCGTTATGCCCAACCTGTCGCCGGTGGACGTGCGGAAAAAATACGAGCTTTACGACAATAAAATCTGCACGGGGGAGGAGTCGGCGCAGTGCGTCGGCTGTCTTGACGCCCGCGTGCGCTCTGTCGGCTATGAGATAGTGTCCGACAGAGGGGACATAAGAAAGGAAAGTGTGTGAAAATGGCAAAGTACGACCCCAAATCAATGAAAGCGGACGAGTTTATAAACGACGCGGAGATACTGGAGACTCTCGAATACGCCGAGCGCAACAAAAACAACGCCGCTCTTATCGATGAGATTCTTGAAAAGGCGCGCCCCAAAAAGACGGCGACCGGCTGCACCTGCGCGGGGCTTACGCACAGGGAGGCGTCCGTTTTGCTTGCCTGCGAGCTGCCGGACAAGATTGAAAAAATGTATGAAATTGCCGAGGAAATAAAGCTTGCCTTTTACGGCAACAGGATAGTTATTTTCGCGCCGCTGTATCTTTCAAACTACTGCGTAAACGGCTGCGTCTACTGCCCGTATCATATGAAAAACAAGCACATCCCCCGCAAAAAGCTGACGCAGGAGGAGGTGCGCGCCGAGGTTATCGCCCTACAGGATATGGGACACAAGCGGCTTGCCATCGAGGCGGGCGAAGACCCCAAAAACAACCCGATCGAGTACATTTTAGAGTGTATAAAGACAATTTACGGCGTTCACCATAAAAACGGCGACATCCGCCGCGTCAACGTCAACATCGCGGCGACCACCGTCGAAAACTACCGCAAGCTCAAGGAGGCGGGCATCGGCACATATATCCTGTTTCAGGAGACCTATCACAAGGAAAGCTACTTAAAGCTTCACCCGACAGGTCCCAAGCACGATTACGACTATCACACCGAGGCGATGGACCGCGCGATGGAAGGCGGCATCGACGACGTGGGGCTGGGCGTCCTTTTCGGACTGGAGCTGTATAAATACGAGTTTGCCGGGCTTATCATGCACGCGGAGCATCTGGAGGCGGTACACGGCGTAGGTCCGCACACCATAAGCGTGCCGCGGGTAAAGCGGGCGGACGATATCGACCCGGACGAGTTTGACGGCGGGATTGACGACAAGACCTTTGAAAAGCTGACCGCCTGCATCCGCCTTGCCGTGCCGTATACCGGCATGATAATCTCCACCCGCGAAAACGAGCAGGTGCGCTCAAAGCTTTTGCGGCTGGGCATATCGCAGGTGAGCGGCGGCTCGCGCACGTCGGTGGGCGGGTACACCCAAAAGGAGCGCCCGCACGACACCGAGCAGTTTGACGTGTCCGACCAGCGGACGCTGGACGAGGTGGTGCGCTGGCTTATGGAAAACGGGCATATCCCGTCCTTCTGCACCGCCTGCTACCGCGAGGGGCGCACCGGCGACAGGTTTATGAGCCTATGCAAGAGCGGGCAGATATTAAACTGCTGCCATCCCAACGCACTGATGACCCTTGCCGAGTACCTTGAGGACTACGCCTCACCCGAGACAAAGGAAACAGGCTACAGGATGATAGAAAAAGAGCTTGAGAGAATACCCAAAGACAAGGTGCGGGAGATTGCGCGGGACAATATCGGGCAGATCCGCCGCTCCAACCGCCGCGACTTCAGATTTTAAGGAGAACGATATGAGCCTTAACGATACCGTGTCCGCCGAGCGGGTACACATCGGCTTTTTCGGACTGAGAAACGCGGGCAAATCCAGCCTTGTAAACGCCGTGACGGGGCAGAGCCTCTCCGTCGTGTCCGAAATCAAGGGTACTACCACCGACCCTGTCAAAAAGGCGATGGAGCTTTTGCCGCTCGGTCCCGTCGTCATTATCGACACGCCGGGGCTGGACGACAGCGGAGCTTTGGGCGACAAGCGCGTCCAAAGGACGTGGGATATTCTGGCAAAAACGGATATCGCCGTGCTGGTGACCGACGCGCGGGAGGGGCTTGGGCAAAAGGAGCTGGAGCTTATCGGGCTTTTCAACGAGAAAAAGCTGCCCTATATCATAGCCTATAACAAGTGCGATACCGTTACAAAGCGCCCCTTTGACGACGGGCTTTACGTCAGCGCGAAAACGGGGGAAAACGTAAACGAGCTTAAAGAGCGGCTGGGCGCGATAGCGGGCAGGCGCCAAAGCGACAGGCGGATAATAGCCGACCTTTTGTCGCCCGGCGACATCGCGGTGCTTGTTATGCCGATAGACGAGTCGGCGCCGCGCGGCAGGCTGATTTTGCCGCAGCAGCAGACGATGCGGGAGATTTTGGACGCGGGCTGCGCCTTTGCCGCCTGCCAGCCGGGCGAGCTTAAAGCGACGCTTGCCGCCCTTTCAAAAAAGCCGCGGATAGTGGTGACCGACTCGCAGGCTTTTGCAAAGGTCGCGTCCGACACGCCGCGGGATATCCCGCTTACCTCATTTTCGATTCTGTTTGCAAGATATAAAGGCGAGCTTTCCGCGCTTGTCGAGGGGGCAAAGGCGCTTGAAGCGCTTGAGGACGGCTCGCACGTTCTGATAGCGGAGGGGTGTACTCACCACAGGCAGTGCAACGACATCGGAACGGTGCAGCTGCCGAAAAAAATCCGCGAGTTTTGCGGCAAAAGCCCCGAGTTTCACTTCACCTCGGGCGGCGAGTTTCCGCGCGATTTGTCAAAATATTCGCTTATTGTCCACTGCGGCGGCTGTATGCTGAACGGGGCGGAGATGAAAAGCCGGATTGAAAAAGCCGTAAGCGCCGGCGTGCCGATTGTAAACTACGGCGTCGCGCTCGCCTGCTTTAACGGGATTATGGAGCGGGCGCTTTTACCGCTCAACGTAAAATTTTCATAACCTGTTGAAAGTTTTGAAAAAATGGTATATACTGATTATAATTGTGTATGAAGGGAGAAAAAAGATGTACGACAGAATATATAATTTCTCGGCAGGACCTTCCATGCTTCCCCTGCCGGTTCTTGAGCGCGCCAGAGACGAGCTTTTGAACTACGGCGGCAGCGGTATGTCCGTTATGGAGATGAGCCATCGTTCCAAGTTTTTCGACGATATCATAGTCGATGCGGAAAAGCTGATGCGCGAGGTTATGGGAATACCGGATAACTACAAGGTTCTGTTTTTGCAGGGCGGCGCGTCGCTCCAGTTTGCAAGCGTGCCGATGAACCTGATGAAAACGGGCAGGGCGGACTATGCCGTCACCGGTCAGTTTTCCGGCAAGGCGTACAAGGAGGGTCAAAAGTACGGCGACGCTCACCTTGCCGCCACCACCAAGGACATAAACTTTACCAGAATCCCGCGCCAGAGCGAGCTTGACATAAGACCGGACGCGGACTATTTTCACATCTGCTTCAACAACACGATTTTCGGAACAAAGTGGGACTATATCCCCGACACGAAGGGCGTGCCGCTGGTTGCGGATATGAGCTCCTGCATCCTGTCCGAGCCTGTCGACGTGTCGAAATTTGCGCTTATATACGCCGGCGCGCAGAAAAACGTCGCCCCCGCGGGGCTGACAATCGTCATCGTGAGAGAGGATATGCTGCGCGACGAGCTGCCCGCGACCGTGCCGACGGTATGCAGCTACAAGACGATGGCGGAGGCGGGCTCGATGTATAACACTCCGCCCTGCTACCCCATTTACATCTGCAAGCTGGTGCTGGAGTGGATAAAGGACCTCGGCGGGCTGGAGGAGATGAAAAAGATAAACGAGCGCAAGGCGGCAAAGCTTTACGCCTGTCTTGACAGCAGCCGTATGTTCAATAACCCCGTCTCGCCCGAGAGCCGCTCGATTATGAACGTCACCTTCCGCGCCGAAAGCGACGAGATAAACGCGAAGTTTGTCAAGGAAAGCGCGGCGGCGGGCTTGCAGAACCTCAAGGGTCACCGCTCGGTCGGCGGTATGCGCGCATCTATTTACAACGCGATGCCGGAGGCGGGCGTAGACAAACTGATAAAGTTTATTGAGGACTTTGAAAAAGCCAATTCGTAAAGCTCAGAAAAGCCGGCGGCAAGCCGGCTTTTTACCTGATTGGGGGAAAATATGGACGTCCTTACATCGCTTACGCTTAAAATGATAGATTTTGACGGCGGGAGCGCCCACCGCATCCAGCACTTTACTAAAGTACACGCATACGCCCGGCTTATCGGGCTGTGCGAGGGTCTGGACGCGCACACCCTGTTTATAACCGAGGCGGCGGCGCTGGTACACGACATCGGCATCCGTCCCGCCACCGAAAAATACGGGCGCTGTACCGGCAGGATGCAGGAGGAGATAGGTCCCGCCTTTGCCGAAAAAATGCTGAAGGAGCTGGGGGTAGGCGACGCCGATACCGAGCGTATTTGCTTTCTTGTCGCCCGGAGCCTGGGCAAATACTTCGGGG
>CANQVN010000015.1 GCA_947627315.1 uncultured Clostridia bacterium
ATCGTATCCTCTTTTGATGCGAGCGCGCGGAGACGCGCGCGCTGTTTGCCTGTCAGGTTCATATGTTCTCCTTCAGTTTTTCAGAAAAAAGTTTGAGCGCGTTTGCCCTGTGCGAGATTTTATCCTTGCTCTCCTTTCGCATCTGCGCGAATGTGAGCGTCTGCCCGTTTGGTACAAACACGGGGTCGTAGCCAAACCCGCCGGCGCCCGCCGGGGCTTTTGAAATGCTGCCGTCTGCCCTGCCCTCCACGGTAAACTCGCCTTTATCGGTAACGCAGGCGATGCTGCAGACAAAATGCGCGCGTCTGTCCTGCTTGTCCTTCATATTTTCAAGAAGCAGAGCGACCCTGTCGCCGTCGCTCTCCTTTCCGCCGTAGCGGGCGGAAAAAACGCCGGGCGCGCCGTCTAAAGCGTCAACGCACAGCCCGCTGTCGTCCGCAACGGTGGGCAGTCCCAAAAGCTCGTAAAACGCGCGCGCCTTGATAAGCGCGTTTTGCTCAAAGCTGTCGCCCGTCTCCTCCGGCTCAAAGCGAACGCCCAGCTCGCCCGGAGTGATAAGGCAAAGCCCCATATCCTCGAATATCCGCCGAAATTCCTCCGCCTTATGCGCGTTGTTGCTGGCAAGCAGAAAGGTGCGCGACGGGTTGTCGGCAAGCGCGAGCGACTGGGCGGCAAAAAGCCGCTGCATACCCCGCTCCGCCATATCTATGAGCAGCCCCACCTCGCGGCGGGTCATCTGCCGACCCTCGGCTGTACCCTGTATTTCGACAAAGCCGCGAGAGGAGGTCATAACAACGTTCATATCCGTCTCGGCGCGGCTGTCCTCCTCGTAGCATAAATCACACATAAGCCCGTCGCCGACGACGCCGCAGGACAGCGCGGCGACTTGGTTTTTAATCGGATTTTCCTTGATTATGCCGCGCTCCTGAAGCCTTTTCAGCGCAAGCGCGAGCGCGACAAAGCCGCCTGTTATCGAAGCGCAGCGTGTGCCGCCGTCCGCCTGAATTACGTCGCAGTCGACAATGACCGTGCGTTCGCCCAGCTTTTTAAGATCGACCGCGCCGCGAAGCGAGCGGGCTACAAGCCGCTGTATCTCGGTGCTTCGCGGCGACAGCTTGAGCTTTGACACGTCCCTTGCGTTTCGCGTCGCCGTCGCCCGCGGCAGCATCGAATATTCCGCCGTGACCCAGCCGCCGCCCGTACCCATCACATGCGGCGGCACCCGTTCCTCAACGCTCGCGGTGCAGATGACCTTTGTGTTTCCCTGACAGTAAAGCACGCTGCCCTCGGCGTGCATCGTGTAGTCCTTTATTATCTTTACGGCGCGGATTTCGCCGTTTTTACGTCCGTCTACTCTCATTTTTCCCTCAATCAAACAGCGCGCTGACAAAATCGTGCGCGTCAAACTCCTGCAAATCGTCCGCCTGCTCGCCGACGCCGACGTACTTTATCGGAAGCCCGTATTCATTTGTAAGGGCAAGCGCCATACCGCCCTTGGCGGTGCCGTCCAGCTTTGTCAGCACAACGCCGGTAAGTCCCGCCGCCTTTTTGAACTCCCGCGCCTGATTCAGCGCGTTCTGCCCTGTCGTGGCGTCCAGCACCAGCAGCGACTCGATATCGCACCCGTCCATCTGAGAGGATATCACCTTGTAAATTTTCGCAAGCTCGTTCATAAGATTTACCTTGTTATGAAGCCTGCCCGCCGTGTCGCAGATTATGATATCCGCCCCTCTTGCGCGCGCGGCGCTTATCGTGTCGTACACGACGGAAGCCGGGTCCGCCCCCGCTTCGGAGCGAATTATGTCGGCGCCTGTTCTTTTTGCCCAAAGCTCAAGCTGCTCGCCCGCCGCGGCGCGAAATGTGTCCGCCGCGCCGAGAATGACCTTTTTCCCGCGCGCGGCATAAATGCCTGCAAGCTTGCCCGCCGTCGTCGTTTTGCCGACGCCGTTCACGCCGATAAGCAAAATAATGCTCGGCTTTGTCGAAAGCTTCATTCCGCCGCCCGCGTCTGTCAGCATCCGCTCCATTATGAGCTTCAGCTCATCCTTTACTCCCTGCGCGTCGCGGATTTTCTTTTCCTTGACGGCGGCGCGGAGCTTTTCCGTTATTTTAAGCGAGGTGTCAACGCCGATATCGGAGGTTATCATCACCTCCTCAAGCTCGTCGTACAGCTCGTCGCTTATCACGCCGAAGGCGGACAGCACGCCCGAAAGCCCGCCGCCCAGCGCGGTTTTTGTCTTTTCAAGACCCTTTTTTATTTTGTCAAAAAATCCCATTAAAGCTTTAACTGCCTTTCCATTTCATTTACGTCTATCGTCAGTATTTTGGATATGCCCTTTTCCTGCATGGTGACGCCGTACAGCACGTCCGCCTCCTCCATCGTTCCGCGGCGGTGGGTTATAACTATAAACTGGGTTTTGTCGCAGAAGTCGCGAAGCTTCACGGCAAATTTGCCGACGTTGACGTCGTCCAGCGCCGCCTCAATCTCGTCCATCATACAAAACGGAGTGGGGCGGATGCGCAGTATCGCAAAGTAGAGCGCGATAGCCGTGAACGCCTGCTCGCCGCCCGACAGGGAAACGATATTCTTTATTATCTTGCCGGGAGGCGCGACCCTGATGTCAATGCCGCTTTCAAGCACTTTATCCGGTTCAAGCAGAATAAGCTCCGCCCTGCCGCCGCCGAAAAGCTCGGCAAAGGTCTTGCCAAACTCCGCATTGAGCCGTGCAAAGCTGTCCGAAAACATATCGGTCATACGCGCCATAAGCTCACGGATTATCTTTTCAAGCTCGCGGCGGCTTTGCGTAAGGTCGGTTATCTGCCCGGTAAGAAAATCGTAACGCGCCTTTTCGGCGTCGTATTCCTCGATAGCCTCGATATTGACGTTGCCGAGAGCGCGCATCGAGCTTTTAAGCTCCGCTGTGCGGCGGCGGGCGGCGGGTACGTCGTCAAGCGGACGCGCCTGCTTTTCCGCCTCGCTTACGGTAAGCTCGTATTCGCCGAGCCTTTCCACTATCCGCTCGTTTTGCTCGGCAAGCCCCGAAAGCCTGTTTTCAAGCCGCTCGGTCTCTCGCGCGAGGTTTTCGCGCGTCTCCAGCTTTTCACGCTGCTGACGGCGAAACTCGGTCTGCCGTCCCTCGGCGGCGTTTCGCTTTTCGATAAGCTGTTCCGTTTTAAGCCTGCCGTCCTGCCTTTCGCCTTCAAGCAAATCAAGGCTTTTATTAAGCTCCGCCTTTTCGTCACGGCTTTTTTCTATCGCGGCGACAGCGTCCGATATAAGCCGCTCTCGCGCAAGCTTTTCGTCCGCGCCGAGGCTTATCCTGTATTCAAGCTGGGCGATAATCTGCTTTTCGGTCTCTATTTCCTTGAACACACCCATTTTCAAAAGCCCGTTTTCGGTGATTTGCGCGCGAATACGCTCCGCTTTTTTATCGTCCGAATCGGTCCTGCCGACAAGCTCCGACAGCGTTTTGTCAATATCCGCGATTTGATTTTCAATCTCCTCCGATTGCCGGGAAAGCTCCAGAATACGGCTGTCGTTTTGGTCTGTGAGCTCCGTCAGCTTTTCAAGCTCGCTCTGTCCGTCCGTTATAAGCTCGGCATATGACTGCGCCACGACCCGCTTGCCCTCCGCAAGGTCGGCAAGGCGGGAAAGCTCGTTTTCCAGCGTTTCCGTCTCGGCGCGCGTACCCTCCAGCCGCGCGGCAAGCTCGTTTTTCTCCCGCTCGAGCGCGGAAACCTCCGATTTTAAGGTCGAAAGCCGCTTTTTTTCAAGCTCAATCTGCGAGGAAAGCTGCTCTATCCTGCGTGAGCGCGTGAGAAAGCCGGAGCTTTTCGCGGCGGAGCCGCCCGTCATCGAGCCGCCGGCGTTTACCACCTGACCGTCGAGCGTCACCGCCTTATACTTGCCCTTTGTCTTACGGGAGACCCTCACCGCGTCGTCTATCGTATTGCAGACTACAGTCCTGCCGAGCAGAAAGTCAATCGCCTTGACGCAGGCGGGGTCGGTGACCTTTACAAGCTCGTTTGCTATCCCCAAAACGCCGGCGCCGCTCACCTCGCTTTTTTGCAGGGGGCGCGGGGAAAGCTCGCTTATCGGCAGGAAGGTCGCCCTGCCCGCGTTGCTGTTTTTGAGCAGCATCATGGCGTTTTTCGCGGTATCCGCGCTGTCGGTAACTATGTTCTGTATCGCGCCGCCCAGCGCCGTCTCTATCGCGACTATGTAGCCGTCGTCCGCACGGATAAGCTGAGAAACCGTTTTGTATAAGCCGCGCAGTCTGCCGCTGCGGCTGTGCTCCAGCACCGTTTTGACGCTGCCGGCAAAGCCCTCGAGGTGCTTTTCCATATCGGACAGTATTTTTAAGTTTTGTTCCGCCCGCGTCGCGCTTTCGGCGCATTTTTCAAGCTCCGCCTTTTTTTCGTCAAAGCGGCGCTGTTTTATATCAAGCATTTTCCGAAAGCCCGAAGCGGTGTTTTCAAGCGCGGTTTTTTCCCGCTCTATCTCGTCCCGCCTGCGGGAAATGCCGTCCCGCTCGTTTGTAAGCTTTTGAAGCTGTTTTCTACGCTCCTCAAGCTCCTTTTCTATCGCGCCCGCCCGCTCGGCGCGCGCGGTTTTTTCGGTTTTTGCGGAAATTATGCCGAGCTCCGTCTCGTTTTTTTGCCCGTACAGCGCGCTTTTTCGCGCCGTAAGGCTCTCCGCTTTTTGACGGATATCGTTGCTGCTCGCGTTCATTCTGTCAAGCTCTTTTTCAAGCTCGGCTATATCGCTTTCTATCTTATGAAGTCTTTCAGTCTTGCTCTCTATCTCCCCCTGCCGCGCCGCGATATCGGCGCGCAGCGCGTCCTGCTGCTTTGCCGACTCGGAAAGCTCGGCTTTTATCTTTTCGATATTGCCTTTTTCAAATTCTATTCCCGCGTCCAAAACCGCTATGCGGGAGGCGATGGCGCCGCGCTTTTCCTCAAAATCGCTCATTGAGGCGCGCAGTCTTTCAATCTCGACGTTTATCTGCCTGTTGCCCTCGAAAATATCGTTTATCTCGCTCTCAAGATTGTCTATCTCGACAGATAAGTCCTCCTCCTGCCTGCGGGCGACGTTCAGCTTTTGCGAAAGCCTGTCGGACGCCGCGTGCATCTGCGAAAGCTCGTCTATCCAGAGCGAAAGCTCCAGCTGCCGACGCTCGTCGTACATGGCAAGGTACTTTTTCGCCTTGACGCTCTGAGCTTCAAGGGTTTTCAGCCTGCCCTCCAGCTCGCCCACGATGTCGGACAGCCGCGTGAGGTTTTCCTCCGTCGCGTCCAGCTTTTTCTGCGCCTCGTTTTTGCGGTAGCGGTATTTGGATATACCCGCGACCTCCTCTATTATCTGCCGCCTGTCCTCGCTTTTATGGGAGAGTATCTCCGCAATCCTGCCCTGCCCTATTATCGAATAGCCGTCCCTGCCGACGCCGGTGTCCATAAACAGCTCGTTTATATCGCGCAGGCGGGTGGGGGCTTTATTGATAAAATACTCGCTCTCGCCGCTGCGGTAGTAACGGCGGGTTATCGTCACCTCGCCGTACTCTATCGGCAGCGACTTGTCGGAATTGTCAACGGTAAGGCTCACCTCCGCAAAGCCCTGCGGACGGCGCGCGGCGGTGCCGGTGAAAATCACGTCCTCCATTTTGGAGCTTCGCAGCGTCTTGTTCGACTGCTCGCCCAGCACCCAGCGTATCGCGTCGGACACGTTGCTCTTGCCCGACCCGTTTGGACCGACTATCGCCGTAATCCCGCTTCCGAACTCTATTTTGATTTTATCGGGAAACGACTTGAAGCCCTGAAGCTCCAGACTTTTCAGTATCAAGCCAGCCTCTCCTTTCCGTAGAATACAGCATTATTCCGCACATTGCTCCAGATACGCGCAGATAAGCTCGATTGCCGCGCGGACGTCGTTTTTATACGCCGTCTCGGCGCAGGTGTGTACGTTTCTCACAGCGACGCTCACGCCGCCGCAGAGTACGCCCCTGCCGCCCGTCTGCACGGCGCCGATGTCCGTCCCGCCTGCGGTAAGCACGTCGCGCTGGTAGGGTATGCCGGCGTTTTCGGCGGCGTTTACAAGCCCGTCCACCACAGACTTCGCGCATACGGCGGACGAGTCGCGCACCTTGATGGCGGCGCCGCCGCCCATTTTACAGCCGTGGGTTTTACAATCGGGCGTGTCTGCGGCGGCAGTCACGTCAACCGCTATCGCGATATCGGGGCTTATGTCAAAGCCCGCCACTCTTGCGCCGCGAAGACCGACCTCCTCCTGGCAGGTGAACACGAAATACACTTCGCAGTCGGTTTCAGGCAGGTTTTTCATAACTTCCATCAGTATATAACAGCCCAGCCTGTCGTCCAGCGCCTTTGAAACTATCACGTTTTCGTTTTCAAAGCTGTCCGCGTCAAACCGCGCCGTCATTCCGATATCTATTTTACCGAGCGTACCCTCGCGGTCGCTCTGACCGACGTCTACGTAGCAGTCGTCTGTCTTGGAGTCCTTATCGGGGCAGACAAACACGCCGCGCACGCCGTTTTCAAAGGTGATGTGGCAATTTGCAAAGTCCTGCGGCTTTATGCCGCCGACCGCCGCGACGCGGACAAATCCCTTTTCATCGACATAGGTGCATACAAGCCCAATCTCGTCGGTGTGCGCCATCAGCATCACCCGCTTGCCCCCGCCCCGCTTTACGGCGACAAGGCTGCCCATAACATCGGTATAAACCTTGTCGGCAAGCGGAGTTATAACGCCCTCGATATACTCCGCCACTTTTTTCTCGCCGCCCGACACGCCGTTTATCTCAACAAGCCTTTTTATCTGCTCTAACATCTGTTTCCTCCTATATCTCGGAAAGTTTTTGAAGCACCGCCAAAACAAGGCGGCGGGTGTTTTCTATATCGCTGAGCGAGGCGACCCCCGTCGGCGTGTGAAGGTAGCGCACAGGCACGCTGATAGCTATCGCGCGCGCGCCGGAGGCGGTGCGCTGGATGCTCGCCGAGTCGTTGCCGCCCGACACAGCCTGCTTTAACTGGTGCGGAACAGCCTGCTCTCCGGCGGCGTCAAGTACAAGCCTCATAAAATCTTTATCGTAAACCGTGCCGCCGTCCATAAACGACACCGCAGGACCTTCTCCCACACGGCAGACGGGGCTTTTACTCTCATCATCCGTGATATCCGCCGCGGTAGTCCCCTCCACCACTATGGAATAGTCCGGCTTTATCTGAAACGCCGCCGTACCCGCGCCGACACAGCCTATCTCCTCCATTACCGAAAAGACAAACCAGGTATCAAACGGAAGGTCGGTCTTTATAAGCTCGGTCAGTATCTCACAGCCGACGCGGTCGTCCAGCGCCTTGGCGCGAACAAGCCCGTTTCCAAACTCCGCGTAGTCGGAGCGAAAGCCGACAACGTCTCCCGCGCTGACGCAACTTTGCGCGTCCTCCCTGTCCTTGGCGCCGACGTCTATATACAGCTCGTCGACCGCCCTTACCTTGTCCCTGTCCGCCTTTTTTTCAAGGTGCGGGGCGACCTGACCGATAACCCCCGGGATTTTGCCGCGACCTACGGCGACGTGCTTTCCGCACAGCACGCGCGGGTCTATTCCGCCGACGGTGTCAAAACGCAGCGTGCCGTCGTCGGCTATATCCGTCACTATCAGCCCGACCTCGTCCATATGCGCCGAAATCATAACGACGGCGGGCGGCTCCGCCGCGCCCTTTTTAAATGCGATTATGTTGCCAAGCGCGTCCACCCGCGCCTTGGCGTGAGGGGTTATCTCGTTGATTATCGCGCGCCGGATATCCCCCTCGCTGCCCGACGTGCCGAAAAGAGAGGTATAATAACTGAGCAGCTTATTCATTATCTCTTGCCTCCCGCTCTGTATTCGATAAATCCCATAACAAGCAGGACTGCCGTCTCCAAATCGGAAAGCGACACTATCTCGCCCGCCGAGTGCATATACCGCAGCGGCAGTGATATCAGCGCCGTCGGCACGCCCGCGCGGGAGCGGGCGATATTGTCCGCGTTTGTTCCGGTCCTGCCCGCTATGACCTCGGTCTGATAGGGCAGACCGCGTGAGCGCGCCGCGCCTATGAGCGACTCTGTCATATGCGTGTTCAGTATCGGGCTTATGCCTATCGCACAGCCGCCGCCCAGCTTTTTGCCGCGGGAGGCGGGGGTGTAGGGCGATACCGCAAAGGTGGTGTCAAGCACCAATGCCTCGTCCGGCTCCGTCAGAAACGCCGCGCTGCTCGCTCCGGCTCCGTTAAACTCCTCCGACGCGGAAAAACAGAAATACAAATCGCGCCGCGGGCGTATCGAGCCCAGCAAGCTCAAAACCTTTACAAGCACCGCACAGCCTGCACGGTTGTCAAAGCTTTTTCCAAGCACCAGCCCGTTTCTAAGCTCAGTACAGGACGAGCGCAGGGCTATAAAGTCTCCCACCTTTACAGCCTTGCGCGCGGAGTCCGCGTCAAGCCCTACGTCAATGACAAGGTCTTTTGCCTTTATAACCTTTTTTTCCTTGCCGCCTTTATCGAGATGGGGCGGTATCGACGACACCACGCCGATAAGCGTGTGGGAGGACAAAACGGTCACGGTGGATGCGGGAAGTATTTTATCGTCTATCCCCGCGTGGTTTGCAAAGTGGATAAATCCGCGCTCGTCTACGTCGGTGACGACAAGCCCCACCTCGTCGGCGTGAGCGTCGAGCAGCAGCCTGCCCGCGCCGGGTACGCCGCATTTTTTGACCGCGATGAGATTTCCCGCGCCGTCGCGGTAGCATTCGTCCGCATACGGGCGGACAAGCCGCTCCAGCGAGCAAAGCAGCTCTTCCCTGCCGCTCGGAGCGGACTCCGAACAAAGCTCAAACAGATAGTTTTTCAGTTCCGTCAATGCTCTTTTCCTTTCTTAAAGCTCGTTTACTATTTTTGTGAAAAAGTCGCCCCGCTCCTCAAAGTTTTTGAATTTGTCAAAGCTGGCGCAGGCGGGAGACAGCAGCACGATATCTCCCCTTTTGGCATATGCCGCCGCCGCTTTTACGGCATTTTCAAAATCGTCGATTATCTCAACGTGAAGCGTATCGGGGTCGTACCATTTTGCCGCGAAAATCTCGTCGCCTATAGCTTTTGCGGTGTCGCCGGTGAGAAACACCGCCTTGGCGCGTAAAGGCAATTCCTTTACAAGCTCTGTAAAGGGAATATGCTTGTCATGCCCGCCCGCTATCAGTATCACTTTTTTATCAAAGGAGCGCATGGTGGCGATAGTGCGCGTGGGGGAAGAGCCTATCGAGTCGTTGTAAAAGCAGATACCGTCCTTTTGACGCACAAGCTCTATTCTGTGCCGCACGCCGGCAAAGCCGCGCGCCACGGACAGAATATCATCCTTTGACGCAATCCCCCAAACGGCGAGCAGCGCCGCCATCATATTTTCAACGTTGTGGTCGCCGCGAAGCAAAATATCGCTTCTGTCCATAAGCTTTTGCTCGACGCCGCCGATGCGGACGTATACCGCGCCGTCAAGGTAATACGCTCCGTCCCCCTCCGGCTTTTTGCCAAAGGCGAATTTCAAAACCCGCCCGCGGGCGGACGCCGCAAACCCGTTCGTTACGCTGTTGCAGGCGTTTACAATCAGCACGCCGTTTTTTGACTGGTGACGGAAAATGTTCCTTTTCGCGTCTATATATTCCGCCATATCGATATGATAGTCAAGATGATTCGGCGAGACGTTCGTAACCACCGCAACGTCGGGGCTTTTTGTCATAGTGTGAAGCTGAAAGCTTGACAGCTCCGCCACAACAACGTCGTTTTCAGATATGTTTTCAATCTGCGGCAGCAGCGGTTTTCCGATGTTGCCGCCAAGGTGCGCCGTTTTTCCGGCGTGACGCAGAAATTCGTAAATGAGACTTGTCGTCGTCGTCTTGCCGTCGGAGCCTGTGACGGCTATTATTTTACAGGGGCAAAACTCAAAAAACAGCTCCATCTCGCTTGTGACAAGCGCGCCGCGCGCCCGCGCAAGCTCAAGCGCGGGATGGTCGTACCGCAGACCGGGCGTGCGGAAGATAACGTCGCCCTCAAGCCTTTCAAGATAGTCCCGCCCGCAGACAAGCGCGACCCCCGCCGCGCGAAGCCCCCGCGCGATATCGCCCAGCTCGTCCTCGCTTTTTTTATCGTACGCTATGACCTTCGCGCCCGATTCCAGCAGCAGCTCAATCACCGGAGCGTTTGAAATGCCTATTCCTATAACGGCGACTTTTTTACCGCCGATATCCCTTAAAAAGTCCGCAAAGCTTTCGGACATCATACCGCCTCCGTAAATATAATTAACCATTAAATTATTATATATTATTACCGTCAATTTATCAAGAGTAATAAAAAAGATTTGCTTTTTTCTGTAAGCGATGGTAAAATAATCGGGTAACGAGTAAATCAGGCGGTCGCCGCGCACGGCGTGCGCGGAGGAAAGTCCGAGCATCACAGAACAGGATAATGGATAACGTCCACCGAGGGCGACCTCAGGGAAAGTGCAACAGAAATATACCGCCCGCCATAAGCGGGTAAGGGTGGAAAGGCGAGGTAAGAGCTCACCGGCTTTTGTGGCGACACATAAGCCCTGTAAACCCTATCCGATGCAACACCGACAGGGGCGATGGGCTGTTCGTCCGATTGAGCTCCGACGGGTGGCTTGAGAGGTATGGCAACATATTCTCCAGACAGATGACCGTCCGCGACAGAACTCGGCTTACCGATTTACTCGTTACGTCTCATTTTCCGCGTAAACCCGAATATAATTATTCGGGGGTATGAAAATGAAAGTCGTAAGAGTAAAGGCATCGTTCGGGACGGCGGCAGCGGCGGTTATCGCGGCGCTGCTTATAGCCTGCGCGGCGCTTTTTGTTTTTATGCGGGCAAGGCTTACGCGGCTGCAAAACGCGCTGACGCTTGAAAACGCCCGCGCAAGCCTGCTGGAGCGGGAGCTTGACGAGCTGAAAGAAAGCCACGACAAGCTTTTGCAAAGCTACGCCGAGCTTGAAAAAACCAAGGCGGAGGAAAAAGACGCTCCGAGAGTCTACCTCACCTTTGACGACGGACCGTCCGACAATACCGAAAAGATACTGGACACGCTTGCAAAATACAACGTCAAGGCGACATTTTTTATCATCGGAAAGCAGGGCGGAAAAGCGGCGGCGCTCTATCGCAGGCTTGCCGACGAGGGACACGCGGTGGGAAACCACACCTACTCGCACAAGTACAGCGAGATTTACTCGTCGACCGAAAAATTCTGGGAGCAGTATGAAAAAAACGACGAGTTTTTTTACACGCTCACCGGCAGGCATTTAACGCTGCTGCGCTTTCCCGGCGGGTCAAATAACACGGTAAGCGAGCGATACTGCCGCGGGATAATGAACAAGCTTACAAGACAGGCAAAAGAGCGGGGGATAAACTACTTTGACTGGAATGTGAGCAGTCTTGACGCGGAGGCGGAGCATCAGAAAAAAAGCGTTATTATAAACGCGGTTTTGAGCCAATGCAAGGGCAAAAAGCGCGCCGTCGTTTTGATGCACGACAACAGTACCAAGAAAACGACGGCGGAGGCGCTGCCCGAAATAATCGAGACGCTCAAAGCGCGGGGCTTTGTATTCGACACGCTTGACAATATCGAAGCCCCCGTCCGATTCAAATAAAAAAGGGCTATACCGCCCTTTTTTTATTTTCTTTTGATAATAAGCTTTCTTATCATATCGCTCGGTATAACGCCCGCCGCCAGAAGTATTATCCGCGGCAGCAGCCACGCCGGTATGCCGGAGGTGCGAAACATCTGACCGCCGAAATAGATAAGCCACAGCTGTACCGCCGTTATAATCATAAACACCGTTAAAAACGCCCTGTTTTTGGCAAGGTCGGCAAGCGGCAAGACCCTGTCGCTTCGCGCGGAAAAGGCGGCGAATATCCCGCAGAATACAAACAGGGCGAAAAAGGCGGTCATAAACCCCGTCATATTGTCGTAGTACCCGTAAACGCGCCTGAAATACCCGTTTGACAAAAACAGGGTGCAAAGGGCGACGCCATACCCGCCCATTGTAAAAATCTGCGACGCCATATTGCCGGTGAGCACCCGCGCGTCCCTTGAAACGGGACGCTCATCCATATACCTTGCAAGCGGCGGCTCGCCCGCGTAGGCAAGCCCCGCAAGCGTATCCATAATAATGTTTATCCACAGCATCTGCATAACGGTGACGGGCGTATCCACCCCGATAAACGGACCTATCACCGACACGCCGACGGCGCACAGGTTCATTGTGAGCTGAAAAACGATGAACTTGCGTATGCTTTTGAATATCGTCCTGCCGTACAGTATCGCCTTTGCTATCGAGGTGAAGTTGTCGTCCAGTATAACGATATCGCTCGCCTGCTTTGCAACCTCGGTGCCGCTGCCCATTGAAAAGCCGACGTCCGCCTGCTTTAAGGCGGGCGCGTCGTTTATCCCGTCGCCCGTCATACCGCATACAAGCCCTATGCTCTGAGACACGCGCGCAAGCCTGCTCTTGTCGGCGGGCAGCGCGCGCGAGACAAGCTTCAGCCTCGGCAGGATTTTTGCAAGCTCGCTATCGGACATTTGAGCCATCTGCGCGCTTGTGAGCGTTACGGCGTCGGGCGTGATTATGCCGCAGCTTTCGGCGACGGCAAGGGCGGTGTCGCCGTTGTCGCCTGTCACCATACAGACCGAAATGCCGGCGTTCTGCACGGTTTTCACCGAGTAGCGCGCGTCCCGCCTGACCTTGTCGCGGATTGCGACAAGCCCGATTATTTGACAGCTCTCGGCGCTCTCCCCTTTCGCGAGAGCTATCACCCTCACGCCGGCGCGGGTAAGCTCCTCAAGTCTGTTTTTAAGCGCGGCGCTGATGCTCTTACACCGGCGGAAAATCACCTCCGGCGCGCCCTTTAAGTACCACGTATCTTTGTAACGAACCGCCGAGAACTTTTTCACGCTGTCAAACGGGATTTTCTGCGCTACCACAAGGCTGTCCGCCGCGCCGTCATAGACGAAGCTCAAAAGCGCGCGGTCGGTCGCGTTGCCGCCCACCGCTCTGCCGCCTATCATCGCGCTGTCGTTTCCGAGCTGGCAGCAGCAGACGATATCCCGCCGCTTATCGGGCGGCGGCTGCTTTGAAAGCCTGCCGCTTTCATCGTAAAACCCGGTGACCTCCAGCTTGCCGCGGGTGAGAGTGCCCGTCTTGTCGCAGAAAAGGATGTTGAGGCTCCCGCCCGTCTCGATGCCGACAAGGCGGCGAACAAGCACGTTGTCCCGCTTCAGTCTGCGCATATTGGAGGACAGCACCACCGTTATCATCATCGGCAGACCCTCCGGCACCGCAACCACCATCACGGTGACCGCAAGCGTCACCGCGTGGAGCAGGTCGCGTATCAAAACCGGCGCCGCCGAAAGCTCCGCCCGCACGGCGTTCATATCAAAGCCGTTGTCAAGCAAAATCGAGTTGAACAAATCCGCGCCGAATACAAGCAGAGCGGCGACCGCCCCTATTTTGCTCAAAACTCCCGCAAGCGCGGAAAGCTTTCCGGTGAGCGGGCTTTTTACGCCCTCGTTTTGTATTTCGGAGGCGACCGAGCCGTAAAAGGTGTTATCCCCCGTCCTGCCGATCGCCATCACACACTCGCCGCTTGTTATGACGCAGCCCCTGAAAAGCAGGCTTTTTTCCGAAAGCTCCCAGCTTGAAGCGGGCTTTCCCGCCTGCCGCGACACCTCCTCGCTCTCACCGTTGAGCGCGGAGAAATCGACAAACACGCCGCCCTTTACTATAACGCCGTCCGCGGGGACGCGCTCCCCCGCGCCCAGATACACCGTGTCCCCCACCACAAGCTCGCTTATGGGCAGAGTGACAAGCCGCCTGTCCCGCATCACCCTGCACTCGCTGACAGCCGCCTGCTGTTCCAGCTTCAAAAACGCGCTCTCGCTGCCATATTCGGACAGCGTCGACACAAAGGTCGCCAAAAACAGCGCGACCGCGATGCCTATCGGCTCGTAGACGTTGGCGCTTTTGATTGCTATCACAACGTTGAGCGCAAGCGCGGCAAGCAGGATTTTTATTATAGGGTCGCCGAAGGCGGACAGATACTGCTGTAAAAAGGTGCGCCGCGGCTTGCGTGTGAGTCCGTTGCCGCCGTATTCGCGGCGCAGCCGCTCCAAATCGCGGGTGCGGACGCCCTGCGGGCTGTATTTTACTTTATCCGGTGTCAAATAGGGCATAGCTGTAATTTCTCCTTTGGGAAAATATATGCTATGCCCTTTTATATTATTTCTATATTTCTATAAACCGTTCAAGGTGAAAGCTGTATATGTATCTGTGCTTTACGGCAAGTCCCGTCAGCCTTTCAACAGCGTTTCCGTACAGCTCGAGCTGGACGCCGTAGCGGGCGGAAAGCTCGCTTTCGTCTTTTACGATATCCGTCTTGTAATCGACAATGACGGCGGTATTTCCGCACTCAAACCAGCAGTCGATAACGCCCTGAACTATGACCGGCTCGTCGCTGTCGATTCCCGCCGCCTCCCTTGCGGGCAGCGTGAACAGAAAACGCTGTTCCTTGCGGCAGACGCCCGCCCTGCACAGCTCTTTCATTATATCGCTTTGCAAAAAGGCAAGTATCCTTTCGCCGTCGACAAGCGAGCATTCCCGCTCTGACAGAAACTCCCGCGCCTTAAGCCGCGAAAGCTCGGCGTTAAACGACTCCGTATCGGTGATGGCAAAAAAGTCGCAGAACTGTAAAAAGCGGTGCGTCGCGTCGCCTCTGTCCGCGCCGCTCACGCCGCCTTTCATAAACCGCGGGCGGGGCGGCGTTTTCTGCGGCGTATTTTCCGTGCTTTTTCTCTTTATTTCGGAAACGGAGAGCTTGACGGGTACCTGCGTGCTTTGCTCATAGGCGTATTTTCTCGAAAGCGCCGCTTTAAGCGTGGATTTATCTATCTTTATAAGCTCGTTTGCCTGTTTTTCCGGCTCGCGCTCCTCTTTTCCCCCGTCCTGCCACAGCTCTATCGAAAACGGCGTATCGGAGGGCGGCGCGCCGCGGAAGATGCCGGCGCAGGGAAGTGAGGATATTCCGTACATCATCCAGCTCCAGTAGTTTTGATACTGAATTATATCTATCCGCGAGGGTCTGCCCTCCACTATGTCGGAAAGCCCCGCCGCGGCAAGCGCGTCGCCTGTCGCGGCGGCTGTTATAAACAGGTGACTTTTTGCACGGGTGAGCGCGACGTACAGCGTTCTCATATACTCGTACATCTCCTCGTCCCGGGCGCGTTTTTCAAGCAGCAGGCACGCGGGCGACTTGAATTCGCGGTGGTTTTTTCTGTCGCGGATATACCCGCCCACTCCCATATCGCTGTCGAAAATAACGTCTCCCGCGGAAAAGCTTCTGCGCCTGTCCGAACAGCCGACAAGAAACAGGACGGGAAACTCCAGCCCCTTGGAGCGGTGTATCGACATAAGGCTGACGCTGCCGCCCTTTCCCACAAGCCGCGCGGACGGCATCTCGCGGTCGCTTTGGGCGACGCGCTCGATATATTTTACAAACGCGTACAGACCGAGATAACGCTCACTCTCAAAGCCCGCCGCAAAATCGAGCAGCAGCATGAGATTTTCGCGGGCGAGCCTGCCCTTTTCCGTGCCGCCGCAGCGCAGCAGCACGCCGCTTTGCTCGTAAATGGTATTGATTATCTCATACACCCCCGCCACAGTCGAAAGAGAGCGCATATACTCCAGCGTTTGAACAAAGTCGCGCGCCTTTTTATCCTCACACTTACAGACCGCGTCGAAAAACGGCATATCGGGCGCGTCCCGACGCATTTTCGCAAGCTCGTTTGCCGTGAACCCGAAATAGTCGGAATACATAAGCGCGATAAGCGGAATGTCGTCGTAGGGGTTGTTCACCGCCTGTAAATACGCTATTACGTCCAAAACCTCGACCGAGTCGATAAACCGCTGCCCGGTGTTGCTGTTCAGACAGCCGACGCCCTCGTCGGTGAGCGCCTTTTCAAATATCGCGCCGATTGTTCCGGGCGAGTGCATAACAACCGCGATATCGTCCGCGCGGACAGTGCGCACGCCGCCCGCGGCGGCGCTGTCGTAAATTTCAAGCTTGCCTATAATCTCCTTTATCTTTTTTGCGACAAATCGCGCCTCCGCCTCGACATAGGAGCTGTCGCCCTCCGCAGGCTCTACGACGGTAAGCGAGACAACGGCGTCCGGCTCGCCGACCCGGTCTATACTTTCAAGCCGGTGTCCGTCCGCATAGTCCACCCCGCCCGTGTCCTTTGTCATAATCGGCTCGAACACGCGGTTTACAAAATCTATTATCTTGCGATGGGAGCGAAAATTGCTGCTCAAATCCAGGGCGGCGGGGGCGGTGAGCGTATCCCCCTGCGGCTTTATCGCGTTTTGCTGTCTTTTCAGAAAAAGCGCGGGGCAGGCGTTGCGAAAGCGATAGATGCTCTGCTTAATATCGCCCACCATAAATATGTTTTTGCCCTGCTTTGAAAGGGCTTCAAAAATACAGTTTTGTATCTTGCTGCTGTCCTGATACTCGTCGACTATTATCTCCTCGTACCGCTCGCCGATGCGCAGCGCAAGCTCGGTTTTTTCAAAGCCGTCCTCCGTCGGTCTTACAAGCAGGCGCAGGGCGTACCGCTCCGCGTCGGCAAAGCTTACAAGCGCGTGCTCGCGGCGATAGTCCGCAAGCCTCTCGTTCAGCTGAAGGCACAGCTCCAACGTGAGCCGGATTATTTTAAGCTCGGCGCGCCTGTCCGCATCCAGCGTCTTTTTATCACAGATAAAGATTTCCCCGCGCAGAATTTCAAATCTTTTTTTATAAAACGTGTGCTTTTCGCCAAAAAGAGCGTTAAGCTCGGGGTCGTTTTTCTTGACGCTCGGGCGCGTGCCGAAGCTCATATTCAACGCGGCGGCGCGGGCGGCGTCCCAATCGTCGCTGTAAATGCCGCCTATCGAATCGGCGCAGTGATTAAAATAGTCGCAAAGCTTTTGAAAGCCGTGGCTTGACGCGACCTTTGCAAGGTGCGCGTAGCCCTCGCTTATCTCGCAAAGCCCGTCCTTTATAAGCGCGCCGAAAACGCCGCTTGTATACTCGTTTTCATCATACTCGGTAAAGCGGGAGATATACTGCTCGCAAAACGGCTCGTTTTCCAAAAACGCACAGCCGCGCGTGAGCGCCGCGACAAGCCCCTTGTCGTCCCTGCCGGTGACGTAATAATCTATAAGCTCGTTTATATCCCGCTCGGTTTTCGCCCGATTATAAAGCTGCTCCACAAAGTCGTCTGTCACGTCGTTTCGGATAATCTCAAGCTGCGCTTCCTCCGCCACTGAAAACTGCGGGTCGATTCCAAGCTGCTCGAAGTTTGACCTGATAATGTCAAAGCAGGCGGAGTGGACGGTGCCGATTGTCGCCGCGGGCAAAAGCGAAAGCTGGTCGCGGATATAGCGGTTTTCCGGCTCTTTTGCGACACGCTCCAGCATCGCCTCCGTTATTTTGGCGCGCATATGCGCCGCCGCCGCGTTGCCGAAGGTGAGTATCATCAGCCTGTCCGCCGTGCAGGGGTCGTTTTGGTCGCAAAGCCGCCGCACCACCCGCTCGGTAAGCACCGTCGTTTTGCCGGAGCCCGCCGCCGCGCTCACAAGAAGGCTGTCCCCTCTCAGAGATATCGCCTTTTGCTGTTTTTGCGTAAACTCCATCACTTATCCTCCCTTAAAAAGTCGTCGGGCGGCGTTTGAAACTCTCTTGCCCTGTCGTCAAGCGCGTCTATATGGCATATCCCGGAAAATTTGCAGGTCGCGCATACAGATCCGTTTTTAGACGTAAGCGGGCTTATCTCTATATTTCCCGCTGTGATGCGGTTTCCGACCTCCCGCACCTTTTCTATCGAATAATCGACAGCCTCTCTGATTTTGGCGCGGCTGAAAAAGCCGCTTTTTTTCACGTTAAGACCAAAGCCATCTTCCACCCCGTCATCGCGGCAGAACATACCGTCGCGTACAAAGCAGGCGTTTACAAGCTCCGCGTACTCGCTGTCGTCGCACCCCTTCGCGGAAAGCGAAGGCTTGGGCGCGCCCACCTTGAGATAGTACATGGCGGACACCCGCACGTCCGGCAGCAGGCTTTCGAGCGCATAGGAATATATCGGGAGCTGGAGCGACATTCCGTTATATATATCGTCGCGTGAAAATTTCTTTTCGCCGCTCTTGTAGTCTATCACTTTGGCGTATTTCACGCCGTCCTTTTCCATTACGTCAACGCGGTCGATGCTTCCGGTAAGGGTGAGGGTACGCCCGTTTTCAAGCGGTATCTGCGGCACGGCGTCAGCCAGATTTATCTCAAAGCCGTAAGGGACAAAGCCGGACTCGCGTATTTCCCGCATCACGCTTTTGGCGGCGGAGTGAAACGCGCCCTTCGCGCGTTCAAACATACGGTCCTGCCGCGCCGAGCTGCCCTTGCAGTCGGCAAGAACGCTGTCGTAATAATCAAGCGATATCCGCTCGACCGCGTCGAAAAGCCCGTCCTCGTCGTAATCGCACCCGCCGGACAGCAGCCGTTCAAGTCCCGCGTGCAAAAAGGTGCCGACGTTCGCGGGGTCGAGCTGCGCGGGGCGGTTTTCGTCGGCGCGGAGAATGTGGCTTACAAAATACCTAAACGGGCAGCTTACATATTCCTCCATACTCGAAAAGCTGAGCCGCAGATTTTTTGAAAACATACCGGAAACAACGGCGTCGCTCAGCTTTTCCATTCTGTTTTCGGGCGGCGGCAAAACGCCGCCAAGCTCAAAAACGGCGTCGCTCAGCCCCTCATACCTTCCGGTCGAGGCAAGAGCCGCGGCGGAGCTTATGCTCACCATATAAAACTCGGGCGGCAGCATATCGCTTGTAATTTCATCCGCGCCGCATATTTTCTCAATCTGCTTCAGGTACTCCGACTTATTCATACCATCCCCCGTTATCTCATTACGGGAATAGCTTAAAACAAGCTCGTCCGACGCGCAGGTGACCGCGCTGTAAAAATCAAACTTCTCTCTTGCGGCGGAGCGGACAAAGTCCATCGACGTCAAAATGCCGCACTTGTTGAAAAGCCGCTTGTCCGCGTCGGTTATAAGCCCGTTGTCGGCAAGCGGCGCGGGGATATACTCGCCGTTCATACGGGCGATGTAAACGCACTTTATATTTTCGGCGCGCACCCTGCCAAGCGACGAGAAAATGACCTCGTCCGCGCGGGCGGGGCGGTCGGTGACGACAACGTTTCCGGCACATGCCCGCATAAGCCCGCAAAGCTCATTCAGCCCTATCCGCGCGTCGCCCATAACGCTGTCGATACCGTCCAGCATATCGGTAAACAGCCCGTAAACCCGCCTGTACTCGTCTGCAAGATGCCCGTCGTTCATTTTTTCAAACAGGTCGGCGCGCTCGTTCAAAATCGCGTATACCGAAAAGTCCTCCAAAAGCTCACAGACGGCAGCAAGCATATCTCGGCAGTTTGACGCCTTTTTCATTTTTTTTGAAAATGCCGAAAGCGGGCGCATAAACCTGTCGCGAAGCACGTTTATATGCTCCAGCCGCTCCGCCGCCTTTTCCGTATCCTTTTCCCGGACGTTTAACCCAAACGGGTTTTGAGTCCAACGCTCGCGCGTCCACATACCGCCGCGTATCGACCACATTTTAACATACTTTTCAATAAGGCTGACGTCGTCCTGCGAAATTCCCGACAGCCCCGTTTTCAGCAGTGAAAACACGCTCTCGGCGTTATACCCGTTTCTCACCGTGTCCAGAGCGGCTAAGACAAACGCCATAAGCGGGCTTGAAAGCAGGCTTTTTCTGTCGTCGGTGAAAACAGGCACGCCGTGCTTTTTAAAAACCGTAGATACGACAGTGCTTATACCGTCGCCGTTTTGCGTGAGTATCGCGATATCGCGGTAGCGGTATCTGCCGCAAAGAACGTCGTTTTTTATTTTGCAGGCTATGTAGCTAAGCTCGTCGTTTATATTCAGGGCGGAATATACCGTCACCCCGTCGCTTTGTCCGCAAGCCTTGGCGTCGAGTGAAAAAAGCTCTCTTTCAACGTCGCGCAGCGCGGGACTCTGAATGCGCGCTTTTTCGTTTCGGACGGGAACAAAGCTTATGCGCTCTCCCAAATCGCCGCACATTTTTTCTATCAGTCCGACCTCGCCCGTGACCGTTGTGAAAAGCTCGCTTTCAAGGTCGGTCGTAAACGCGAAAAAGCAGCCCGCGCTCTGCTCGATAATACGGCTTATCAGCAGCCTCTGCTGCTCGGTAAAGCCGTAAAAGCCGTCGAACATAAAAACACAGCCTTCAAATATCGCGTTTTTTTCAAGCGCGTGTGCCGCCTGCGTCAGCTCGTCGCCCGGGGCGCGGTATTCCTCGTTCCACAGCCGCTTATACTCGCCGTATATCGTAAATAAATCTCTGTATTTTTTCTCGGTATTGGCGGGAAGCTTCCCGCCCGTTTTGGCAATGATTTTTTCAAGGCTCATCCGGCAGCTGTCAAACTCGTCAAACGCCGACATAAGCTTTGAAATAAAGCCGCGGTTAAACGCGACGCGCCTGTAATATTCAAGCTTTTTCGCAACGTTTATCACAGCTCTGTAAACGGCGGCGGACGCCGCGACCCTGTCCGGAAGCTTTTT
>CANQVN010000016.1 GCA_947627315.1 uncultured Clostridia bacterium
TCCTTGCTTTCAAGATCCTTTAATATGACAGGGTCGGCGTCTTTGACAAACATACCCGCGTAGGGCGTGTCGTCGGTAAGGTTGCCCTTGCCGTCCACAAGCTGAACAAACGGCAGGTCGTACTTTCTGCCGACGCTCGCATCGTCCTCGCCGAAAGCGGGCGCGATATGGACAATTCCCGTGCCGTCGCCGGTCGTGACGTAGCTGTCGCAGGTGATATAGTGACCTTTTTTGCCCTGCTTTTGGCAAATGGACGCGACAAAATCAAACAGCGGCTCATATTCCCTGTTTTCAAGGTCGACGCCCTTAAAGCGTTCCAAAACGGTGTACGGCTCGGTTTCCGAAAGATTGCCGAGCACGCTGTCAAGCAGGGCGCTTGCCATATAGTAGGTATACCCGTCGGCGGCTTTTACCTTGCAATATTCCACCTGCGGATTGACGCAGAGCGCGACGTTGCTGGGCAGCGTCCATGGCGTTGTCGTCCAGGCGAGAAAATAGGCGTCCTCCCCGACCGCCTTAAAGCGGACGACGGCGGAGCGTTCCTTTACGCTCTTATATCCCTGCGCCACCTCGTGGGAGGAGAGCGGCGTGCCGCAGCGCGGGCAGTACGGCACAATCTTAAAGCCCTTATAAAGCAGCTTTTTATTGTATATCTTTTTGAGCGCCCACCACTCCGACTCGATAAACGAGTTGTGATAGGTGACGTATGGGTTTTCCATATCCGCCCAAAAGCCGACGGTACGGGAAAAATCCTCCCACATACCCTTGTACTTCCACACGCTTTCCTTGCAGTGGTCGATAAACGGCTCAAGCCCGTATTTTTCTATCTGCTCCTTGCCGTCCAGCCCGAGCATTTTTTCGACCTCAAGCTCAACCGGAAGCCCGTGGGTGTCCCAGCCCGCCTTGCGGGGAACCATTTTCCCTTTCATCGTCTGATAGCGCGGAATCATATCCTTAATGACGCGGGTGAGAACGTGACCGATGTGGGGCTTGCCGTTTGCCGTGGGCGGACCGTCGTAAAAGATGTACGGCTCGCCTTTTTTGCGGCTGTCAATGCTCTTTTCAAAAATATTGTTGTCGCGCCAGAATTTTTCCGTTTCCTTTTCACGGGCGACAAAGTTCAAATCCGTCGATACCTGTTTATACATAACATTCTCCTTTATAAAAAAAGCCCCGTCCATAACAGGACGAGAGCAAACGCTTTCAAACCACCTATTACCGCGCACCGACATGCGCCATTCCTGTAACGGGGAATAACCGGCAGAACCTACTGAAAAAATTCAGTCCTGCGACTTGGGAGTGATTTTCAGACAGGCGTTAATCTTACAGGGCTTTCACTCTCCCCTGCTCGCTTTGAATTTCGCGCGGGCTTACTCTCTCCGTCACCGTCTTTGCTTATATGCAATGATTTTATCACATAATTCCGGATTTTTCAAGTGGTGCGAGGAAATTTTTTAAGATAAAACAAATCCCCGCGGCATAAAGCCACGGGGATTTGCGAGGTGTTACCCTCATGCGCCCGAAAAGATTTTCAGGCGCAAATATGACCCAACGTATACAAAGGAGTTTGTAAATTTATTCCGGGATTTATCAGTTCCACGGATCCTGCCAGCCATCGCCGCTTGTGGTCGGGGCGTCAAGCTGGTTGTTGACATAGGGATCGTAGGGGTTCATCGCGCTTGCCGTTACTATATCCTGCTTCGAGAATTTTATTATCTCCGCTTCGGGCATTGTAAACTGTTGTTTCACGGTAATTCCTCCTTACTGAATGGTTTCAAAATACGCTTTTGCGGACTTGCCGAGTTTCAACATGGCGTTATTGAATGCCTTGAGATTTTCATCGGCGCTGTTCTGCATCTCGTATGCGTAGTTTGCGATGCTGTAAGTGAGCGTTCCGCTGACGTTTGAACCGGCTTTCTTAACAACTATTGTAAGCGCCGTATTCATCTCAGTGGTCTCAATACCTCTGATATAGAGATAATACTCGTTTTTAGACTCGTTGTCGGGTACAAACGCGGTTTTGATATTATCGGTATTTATACCGCCTACGTCAACCGAAAGCCCTTCCGTAGTCTCACCGTCTTTGAGGTCAACGCGGAAGCGCAGCGCGATGGTGTCGCTGATGCTGAGACCCGCGCCGAGCCAACGGATAATATTGCTCTCATTGTCTCCGTCGGAAATTTCGAACACGTTTGCCGGTACGGGGTCTTCCTTCGTACCCTCGTCAGCCGCGTCGCCGAGGTCGGCGTTTACAAGGCTGTCTGCATTGTGGTTTGTATAGGTCTGCGCGGCAGCGCCGTAGTTGAGCATATCGACAAGCATGGCACGAAATTCCGTGTATTCCTCTTTGCTTGCTTCGGTTTTATCAAGCATGCTCGTGCAATACTGCTTAACGCTGTAATCAAAACTGTCAAGCAGGACGGGCTCACCGTCTTTTGTCGCATAGAGCTTTGCGGTGAGCGTGTCACCCATCATCTGCGGGGCTATGTCGGTAAAGGTGAATACATACGCGGGGGTTGTATCGCTGTCAACCGGCTTGATTTCGCCCTCCGTAGGCGTTTCTATCTTAGTCGTTTCACCGTTAAGCTCGACCTCGATATAGGGCGAGGAGTACTCGTCGGAGGTGTAGCCGTCAAGCGCGCTTTTCTTTACCTTGAAGTTTACGTCGATATTGTCGTAAAGGGTGAGAGACGCGCTGTCAATCTTGGGCTTTTCTCGCTCACGGGTTGCGGAGCAGACGGTGCATTCGTCTTTCTCGTAACCGGGCTTTTCAGCGTCGTCCTCCCAGCCTTTCCATGTATGTTGACCGTCAGGATTGAGTTTTTCGATAGTAATCGTCTTGTGGTGTTCGGGGTTAAGCTCGCATTCAACATATCCTTCGCCGTCTTTGTCGCAGGTAGCAGCCTGTGTGACGTGGACGTTGTCCGAAATATGCTCGTCTTTCCACCGGTGCGCATCCGAAACGACCTCGCCCTCAAACGTGGCGTTTTCATCATGCCCTTCGGCGCTTATGCCGCAGTATTCGCAGGTCTTGTAATAAACCGTCGGGTTCGTGCAGTCGCCCATGGTTTTTACATGAGTTCTGTCGTCTGTTTTTGTAAACTTATGACCGTTTTCGGGATCTGCTTCAACCGTCGTGTCGTCGTCAGGCGCTTTTACAGTCTGGCAGACCGTGCAGTAATGCTCTTTTGTACCCGGGGTCTGGCAGGTTGGATCTTGCGTTACTCTCTCAGCCCAGTTATGCTCTCTTGTTACCGTGAGAGTGTATTCCTTGGCAGAACTATTGCAGGTATCGGTAAGAGTGATTGTATACTCGACAGGAGCTTTGCAGGCATCGGCGTCAACCGTGTCTTTCACACTTTCGCCCTGCTTGACTTCAACCGTGACGTGACCCTCGCGGGTGTCATACGCCGCAGCCGTAATCTGCTCATCTGCGCCCGGCTGCAAGGTTACCTTGTACTTGCCATCGCCTTCATCTGCCTCGGAAGTAGTTTCACCGACCTTTATTTCTTTAAGATCGCTGCTGTAATCGGAAAACTCGTGCTCTGTAAAGTCATAAGCCGCATAGTAGTTGTTTGCTTTAACGGTAACATTTTCTTTATCGTTTATTGCTTTTTGAGCGGCACCGGTCGTTTTGCCGGAAGTTGTTGAAACAGCCGTTTCTACTAAAAAGTTTTTATCGGCTGTGTAATCGCCATCCGGAGCCTTTTCGCTTGCGCCAAGGGCAAGACTGAGACCATGAAATCCGTTAAAGACGTTCTCGGTGATGTTGATGTTTGTAGTGCACGTAGCACTATATTTAGCTGCATAAGCGAAATTGGCAAAACTGTCGCCTTCCTTTGCGCTTACATAGTTTTTCGCAAAGTTAATTTCACCGAAGTTGGAAACATCTTCAAAATTAAGTATGGATCTGGTGTTGTTGGTGCCGCTGCTGTATCCGAAAGTATCATAAAATATATTGTCTGTTATCTCAAGCTTTCTGCCAGCTGTATTAGTCACTTTTGTGTTAACAAACCGAATAAATCCCTTATATCTCGTCGTCGCGTTCATCCCGCGTATGTTTGAATTTTTTATCGTAAATGTAAAGTTACTATTACTGTTGGCAACACTGGAGCCGCCATTGGCAACCATTATACTGCCGGCTTCTTCCGGAATATACAAACCGTCAAGAGTTGTTTTGGTAAGAGCCTGACCGGAATAAATATATATTAAATTGGAATTAGCCGTCTTTAAATAGACATTTGAAATCAGGGCGGACTCGCGACCTTCATCTTCTTTCAAGCAGTTAGTTGTATCAGTTGCAAACTTGAATATATAGTTGCTGGAATCGCTTGATTTATCTACAAGGATATTTTTAAATACGAAGTTATCATAGCCACAACCTAATGCTGCGGTTTTCCTTGCGTTCTCAAAGGGACCTGTCATTGTAAAGCCGTAGAAACCAAGCATACGGTCTTGTGCATCGGCTTTCTTCATCATGGCATTTGCCCATGAGCTATGGTTTTTAAGAGTAATCTTACCGACTTTAACTTGTTTTTCCTCGTATTCGGGGTTAATAACCCAGTTTTCACCATAGGACTCGGACTGATAGCCGTAACCATCGGCGATATACGGGCAGGTGTCATAGTTTGGCGCAAAAAACTCGTAATCGCAGAGAAGCTCATTGATTGGCGTGCCGTCCCACTTCGGAACAATTATCTGCATCGTCTTGGCTTTGCCGCCATTTTTTGCTTTGCAGAAATTATTCCACATCACGTTGAGGGAAGGCACCGTACAGGCATTTGCATGTGTGTCGGTGGTTGCAGCAGTATCGCCATAGATGAAATTATACTCAACACCATCCCATGTAGCGGTAACGGTATCACCGTTGGATTTTCCCTCTGCATCCGCAGCTGTCATAAGCAATATTGCGTCCTGCGTAATTCTTGTAACGCCGTCGATTTTGCCCTCATAGCCGCTGGTGGCAAAATCAATAGGCTCTGCGAAAGTCGGCACGCAGAACACCGACATAAGTGAAATCAACATCAAAGCCGAAATCACTATCGATATAATGCGCTTTGAATTTTTGCCCATTTTATTCAGCTCCTTCTGTTAAATATTGGTGTATTCTCGGGCTTTACACACCTTAATTTTATATCTCATTTTGCCATTTGTCAATAGGTTCCATTCAGATTCTATACGTCATTTTTAACAAAAATACAGTGATTTTTTTGTTAAAAATATTATTATGACCAGCTATTAAGCGGAAAGAGCAGAATAAAAAACCGCGGCACAGGCCGCGGTCAGATGAAAAAAGCGGGAGAACAGGTCTCCCGCTTTTTTTACATAATATCTATCTGCTTTACAGCAGGCTTTTGCGGCTGGAGACGCGGCAGCGTCAGCTTCAGCACGCCGTTTTCAAAGTTTGCCTTTATCCCCTGCTCATCTATGCCGGAGATACCGAAGCTTCTTGAAAAGGAGCCGTATGAGCGTTCCCGCCTTACATACTCGCCCTTTTCGTTTTTCTCGTCCTTCTCGTCCTTATGCTCCGCCGTGATGGTGAGATATCCGTCGGACGTGCTTATTTTTATCTCCTCTTTTTTGAAGCCGGGAAGCTCCGCTTCGAGAACGTACTCGTTTTCACGGCTTATCACGTCCGTCTTGAAGCTGCCCTTGGCAGACGGGAAAAAGCTCCTGTCAAAATCATCGAAAACTCTAAACGGATCAAGTCCGCCAAAAGATGTGAAAGGTGTGAGTTCAAACATTTTAATTACCTCCTGATTTTACCGATTGGAAACTGCGCATTTTCCTTTTGACAATTATATTATACGCAGCATTTTTTAATAATTCACAGATATTTTATTACCAAATTGTAAAAATTAGCACTCTTATAGTAAGAGTGCTAATTTCGAGATTATTATTTGAACTCGTTCATTATCCTGCCCATATCCTTTTTATGGGAGATGACCATAAGGTGGTCGCCGGCGTTTATAACACGGTCGGCTGGAGGGTTTATCACAAACTCATCGCCGCTTTTTATGGCGATAATGGAGATGTTATGCCGCGCGCGGATATCGGCGGCGCGCAGGCTCTTTCCTATCCACTGTTTCAGCGGCGAGACCTCGAAAATGGAATAATCGCCGCGAAGCTCGATATAGTCGAACACATTGTCGCTGCTGTATTTAACCGCCGTCCGCTCGGCAATGTCCTTGTCGGGGTGGACAACGTCGTCCGCGCCGTTGCGAAGCAAAAACTTTGTATGCGTCACGCTGTTTGACAGGCTGACGACAAAGCGCGCGCCGAGGTCTTTGAGCATACTGGTTATTTCAAGGTTGCTCTGAAAATCGTCGCCTATACAGACAAAGCAGACGTCAAAATCGGAAATGCCGATGCTTTTCAGCACGCTCTCCTTGGTACAGTCGGCGACAAGCGCGCTTGTCACAAGCGGCGCGACGTCCTCCAGCGCGGTCTCGGATTTATCGACCGCCATCACCTCGTTTTTCTGGTCGAGCAGGTAGCGGCAGAGGTGGTGTCCGAATCTGCCCATACCTATCAGAAGTACAGATTTCATACAAGCTCCTATCCTATTATAATATCTTCCGACGGATAGCTCACGTCGGGTCTTTTGCGTTTATCGAGAAACGAGACGGCAAAGGAGAGGCTGCCCACCCTGCCGCAGAACATCAAAAACGCAACGACGAGCTTTGACAGAACGTTAAGGTTACGGGTAACGCCGGTCGTCATACCGACGGTGCCTATCGCGGAGAACGCCTCAAACGCCGCATCGGTGAGCGGGACGCCCTGAGAAAGCGTCATCACAAACGTGCCGAGCAGCGCGAGCGACAGGTTTATGAATATAACGGTACTCGCTTTATTTACAAGCCCATAGCCGATGCGCCGCCGAAAGACGTTACAGCCGTTTTCCCGCTTCAAATAGGAAATTATAAAGAACAGAACCGCAGCAAGCGCGGTCGTTTTGACGCCGCCCGCGGTGGAGCCGGGACTGCCGCCGACAAACATGAGCAGCATAGTCGCCGCCTTACCCGCCGGGGAGAGCGCGGCGGTATCGACCGAATTGAAGCCGGCGGTGCGCGGGGTTACCGCGGAAAACGCGGCGGCTGTCACCTTCTCACCAAGCGGGAGGGAGGCTAAAACGCCGTTTCGCTCGGAAAACATAAAGAACACCGTGCCGCCGACAAGCAGGACGGCGGTGACGGAAAGCACTATCTTGGTGTGCAGCATATAGCGGCGAAAATGGAGCTTATTTTTCCGGATATCGTCCCAGACGATAAAGCCGACGCCGCCGATTATGATAAGCAGCATCAATACGACGTTGACAAGGATATCGCCGCTGTACGCGGTAAAGGAGGAAAACTCGCCCTCGCATCCCATCAGGTCAAACCCCGCGTTGCAAAACGCGGAGACGGCATGGAAAAGCGAAAAATAAAGACCCTTTAACACGCCGTAGCGCGGAATGAAGCGGACGGAAAGCAGCGCCGTTCCCGCAAGCTCGAACATAAGCGCGCCGGCGACGACATTTTTCACCAGCATCACGCCGCCGCCGAGCTGCATGGAGTTCAGGCTGTCACGAATAAGCTCCCTGCTTTTAAGACCGATGCGCTTACGCAGGATAATCATACCGTAAACGCCGAAGGTGATAAAGCCAAGCCCGCCTATCTGTATCATCAGCAAAATTACAAGCTGACCGAAAATGCTCCAATGCAAAAACGTGTCGTATGTAACAAGACCGGTGACGCATGTGGCGCTGGTCGCGGTGAAAAAGGCGTTCACAAGGCTCGTACTCTGCCCCGGTCTTGTCGATACGGGGAGCATGAGCAGCAGCGTACCCAACAGAATAATCGTGAAAAACCCGACGCTTATCATCTGCGCCCGCGACAGCGTCTTTTTTTGTCCTTTCAGCACAGGCATGGTTCTAAAGCGAGAGGGTCACGCCCTGCTCGGTTACGGTGCAGCCGATATGCTTTATATCGGTCTTATAATTTTCAACGAGAAGCTGTGCGATTTTATCCTCAACCTCTTTCTGTATAAAGCGTTTGAGCGAGCGTGCGCCAAACTTTTTATCAAAGCCTTTTTCGGACAGGTAGTCCACCGTCTTTTGGTCATAGTCAAGCGTTATATCGCGCACCTTCAGGTTGTCTTTAAGGTCGCCGAGCATTATCTCGGTGATGTGCTTTACATTGTCGCCGCCGAGAGGGGCAAAGGTTATCACCTCATCGACGCGGTTGATAAATTCGGGGCGCAGGAAAGTGAGCAGCGCCTTTATCGCCTTTTCGCTCTCGAGCTGCTCCTCGGTACGGTTAAACCCCGTCGTATTCATCGCGCCGGCGGTCGCGTTGGTCGTCATTATTATAACGGTATTTTCAAAATTGACCGTCCTGCCCTGCGCGTCTGTCAGCTTGCCGTCGTCCAAAATCTGGAGCATAATATTCATAACGTCGGGGTGCGCCTTTTCTATTTCATCGAACAGGATGACGCTGTACGGCTTTCTGCGTATCTTTTCGGTGAGCTGACCCGCGTCGTCATACCCGACGTAGCCGGGAGGCGCGCCTATCAGCTTGGAGACGCTGTGCTTTTCCATATACTCGCTCATATCTATGCGAATGAGCGTCTCGACGCTGTCAAAAAGCTCCATCGCAAGGCGGCGGACAAGTTCGGTCTTTCCGACGCCGGTGGGACCTGTGAATATAAAGGAAACAGGGCTTCTGTTAAAGCCGATGCCGACACGGCGGCGCTTTATCGCCGCGGCGACCGCGTCTATCGCCTTGTCCTGACCGACAATCCGCTTTTTCAGGTTGTCGGCAAGCTTTGTCAGCTTTTCATACTCCTGCTCCTGTATCTTGGACGCGGGAATTCCCGTCCACAGCTCCAGCACATAGGCGATATGCCCGAACTCAAGCTCGGTCACGGCGGTTTTGCCGCTGTACTTTTTCAGCTCCTCCTCCGCGACGCATTCCTTCGCGCGAAGCTCCGCTATCTTTTCAAAGGTCGCGTCGTTCTGCTCGCCCGCGGTTAGCTCGTCTATCTGCGCGCGGATACGCTCAATCGCGCGGGTGTTTCTTGCAATCGCGTTCTGCGCGACGTTCTCCAGCGCCGCGCCGCTGCACGCTTCGTCTATAAGGTCTATCGCCTTATCGGGCAGAAATCTGTCGGTTATATACCGCTCGGACATTATCGCCGCCTGCGTGAGCAGAGCATCGGAAATTTTGACGTTATGGTACTGCTCGTACTTGGGACGCACGCCCTTGAGTATCTCAATCGTGTCGGCGATATTCGGCTCGTCCACCATAATGGGCTGGAATCTGCGCTCCAGCGCCGCGTCCTTTTCAATATATTTTCTGTACTCGGAAAGGGTGGTCGCGCCTATCACCTGTATCTCGCCGCGCGAGAGCGCGGGCTTTAAGATATTCGCGGCGTTCATCGTACCCTCGCTGTCGCCCGTGCCGACAAGGTTATGCACCTCGTCTATAACAAGAATGATATTACCCAGGGCGACGACCTCGGAAATAAGACCTTTTATGCGCGCTTCAAACTGACCGCGAAACTGCGTACCCGCGACAAGCGCGGTAAGGTCGAGCAGGTAGACCTCCTTGTCAAGCAGCTTTGCCGGCACGTTTTCATCCGCGATTTTCTGAGCGAGAGCCTCGGCGATGGCGGTTTTGCCGACGCCCGGCTCGCCTATCAGCACAGGGTTGTTTTTGGTGCGCCTGTTGAGTATCCTGACAAGGCGGGTAAGCTCCGTTTCCCTGCCGATAACGGGGTCGAGCTTACCCTCAGCCGCGCTTCTGGTCAGGTTCACGCCGTACTGATCGAGGTACTTGCGCTTTTTATCGGAGCGTTTTTGCTTTTTATCGTCCTTTTTGTCGGTGCGCTCCGCCGCCTGCCCGGCGTTTCCGGCGGAATTTGACGGTCTCGGTCCGCTCATAAAATTACCGAAAAACGGCGGGAAGGACGGGGCTGTCTGCGAGTCGATACTGTCGGGCGACGCGCCCATCTGCTCCATCATCGAGTCAAACTCGTCGGTCATATTGTCTATATCTTCCTCGGAAATCCCCATATTCTTTATAATCTGGTCGACCTGGTTTATTCCCAGCTCCTTTGCACATTTTAAGCAGTAGCCCTCGTTTACACTTTTATTGTCTTCATATTTTGAAACGAAAACAACCGCCATTCTTTTGTTGCACTTTGTACAAAGCATCATTTGTTCTCCTTATTAGTCTGCGACTTTGCCATATTTTCCTTTATTCTGATATACATCTGAGCATAGTTGAAAAACGCTATTATTGTAGCTACAATGCTGCAGCACATAAGTATAGTGGCATACTGCTCGGGAAACGCAGCCTCGTTTGTCGCAAGAATAATCATAACGCATAAAAAGAGTATAACCGTTGCGATTTTACCCGACCATTTGGACTGGACGACAAACTTTTCTTTCAAAAGATTTATGCCTCCGAGTATCATTATAACTTCTTTGAACACGAAAAGAATAAAAATCCATATCGCTATCCTGTGTTTGAGCGCAAGACAGCCGACGGCAGACAGCTGCATAAGCTTGTCTGCAACGGGGTCCGCAAGCTTGCCGAAATCCGTTACCATACTGTATTTGCGGGCGATATACCCGTCAAGCACATCGGTAAGCGACGCGACAAGGAAAATAAGCGCGGCGGCGATGCGGCAGCTCGCGCTGTCACCGAGCATATAGGTTATAATAAACACGGGGACGAGAAACAGCCGAAGTATTGTAAGAGCGTTTGGTATATTCATACAGTTCTCCGTTCAGTTTATTTTAAGGACAGAGTTTATCGGGTTTATGTCCGAAACGGTTTTAAGCACAAATGTGGAGTCGATGGTCTTTTGGGAAAAGACGCTGCCGCTGTCCGCCCCCACCGCGCGGGACGCCGCGCTGAATACCGCAGATATCACAAACAGAATAACAAGTCCGCGAAGCAAACCGAATATAAGCCCGCCCACTTTATTTATCGTTTTACCGAGCGGCAGCGCGTTGAACACCGCCGTGATAAGGCGGACTATGACCCAAAGCACTATACTGAGCACGATAAACAGGATTATGACCGAAACAGCCCTACTTATTGTTCCACTTATGGGAGCGGCTATACTGCTTATAAGGTTATCTTTTGCAGCCTGCGTGTTTTCCGTCATCGAATTTGCCATACGCACAATCTCGTCCGTGTCGATATTTGCAAGCTCCAAAGCGCTTTTAAGCGCGGGAGGCATCGACGAGACGGCACCCGCAACGTCGATTTGTTCAAGCGCGTTTTCATAGGAGCTGCCGACCGAGCTTGAATCGACAACGCCGAGTATGTACGACTTTACCTGCGGGTTTACTATCCGCTCGTCAATAACGCCCGCAAGCGACGCGCTGAACGACACCGCAAGCATAATTGCAGTTACCGTTCCGATAAGGCTGAAAAGCGTGATAATAAGCCCTTTTTTATAAGCAAAAATTGCCGAAATGACAAGTATTGCGACTAAAACGATATCGATTACAAGACCCATTGCATTTCTCCTTTTTTAATCAATTAAATTATATACTATATCCGAGCCGCTTACAACCAAAACGGCGTTTTTGCCCGAAAAGATTATTTGCGAGCCGTCGCTTTCGTTTTCCTTTTCGCATATGAGCTTGCCGGAAACGGTGTAAATCAGCACCTTCTCCGCGGTCAGAACCGCCATCCTGTCGCCGTGCAAATCGAGCGACAGTACGGTGGCTCCGACATCCGTCTCGGACAGCGTTCTGCCGCCGCTGTCAAACACGGTGACAGTCGAGCTTCCGTTTTTGCTGTCGCCCGACGCTACCGCGTTATACTTATCATCACCGAGCCGGTATGCCTGCGGTATCCTGCTGCCGAACTCATATCTGCACTTTTCCCTTCCCTTTGAGTCAACAACGCTCACTCCCCACTCAAACAGCGCGGCGACCGTGCCGTCGCTTCTGCACGCTATATCGACGGCGACGCTCTGTTCATACTCGCTTGTCCACTGCGCCGTTTCGGAGTTGAATTTGTAGTAGTTTATCTGCGGGGTCATATTATCGTTTTCAACGTAATATGAGGATACGGCGGCGTGCTTGCCGTCCTCCGACAGACCGACGGCAAGTATATACCTGCTCATACTGTTTATACGGTATATCTCATTAAAAGAAGAGTCAAAAACTATAAGTTTATTTTTATACGCCTCGCTCTCGGTGACAACCGCAAAGCAGCCGCTGTCGTTCATCGCGGCGGTGACGATATTGTCCTCGAAGCTGTGGTCGAACAGCACCGCAAACGAATTTGTTATTATAAGCCGCTTGCCGCCCCTGTCATAGGTCATAACATACTTGTCGGTGGTGAGCAGTGCAGGCTCGTTAAAGCCTGTCACGACGCTCTGAAACTGCGAGCCGGCATTGTCCATTATAACAAGCGTGTCCGACGTGACCCGCGCCACGCCGTCCTTAAACGCCGCGACCGAGCCGGAGGAGTTATAGTCAAAATCTATAACGGAGCCCTCCAGACTCCTGTCGGATGACATACCTATATCTATTTTTGCAAGCAGACGCTTGAAATTATCGGAATTAAGCTTGTCTCTGTTTACAAGCAAAACGACAAGCGCGGCTATAACCGCTGCAAAAAGCATCAGAAAACGGATAAACCGCAGCGTTGTTTTCAGCCTGCCGCTGCCCTCCGGCGCGGCTTTTTCGCTGTCCGTAAGCTCGGTATACTCGTATATAGCCTCATTTTCATCCATTGCGGTTTTCCACCTCCTCCGGGCTGTAAAACACCTTATTGAGGTACAGCCCCTCGGGCGGCGCGGTTTTGCCCGCCCTGCGTCTATCCCCTGCTGATATTATATCCGGAATTTCTTTTTTGTCAATTTTCCCGTCGCTTACCGCAAGCAGCGTGCCGACGATAATCCTGACCATTTTATATAAAAACCCGTCTGCGCAGACGCGAACCTGAACATAATCGTCTTTTTCCGAAACGTCGCAGTAGTAAACGGTTCGCACCGTGTCGCGTATCTTTGAACCCTTTGCCATAAATGAGCTGAAATCGTGCCGACCGACAAGCAGACCCGCGGCGGCGTTCATAAGCGGCGCGTCCGGCTTTTTAATGTGATGATAGGCAAGCCCTTCCAAAAACGGGTCGCGCGGTCTGCCGCCGTACAGCTTATAAATATATTCCTTTGCCGCGGCGCTGTAGCGCGGGTGAAAATCACCCGAAACGGTATCGCAGCGAACAACGCCCATATCCCGCGGCAGCGCATAGTCGAGCGCCGCAAGCACGCGGCGCGGCTCGACGTTATCCGAAAGCTCAAAACAAAAGCAGTAGCCGTTTGCGTGAACGCCGCTGTCCGTCCTGCTGCAGCCGGTAACGTCGGCGCGCACCCCGTACAGCCGCTCTATCGCGTCCTGCACGCACTGCTGAACGCTCAGTCCGTTTTTCTGAACCTGCCAGCCGACATAATTTTTACCGTTGTATTTCATTTCGACAAGATACTTTGACACACCGGCTCCTAAATTAAAACATTGAGCGTGATAACCGACGCTGTGACAATCAGCATCACGCAAATTGCGACATAGTCGCGTGATTTGCAGCTGTAAATCTTATACCGCGTTCTGCCGTCGCCGCCGTTGTAGCAGCGGCACTCCATCGCGTCCGCCAGCTCCTCGGCGCGTCTGAATGCCGAGACGATGAGCGGGACAAGTATCGGTATCAACGCTTTGGCGCGGCGGATTATATTGCCCGTCTCAAAGTCCGCTCCGCGCGCCTTCTGCGCGTTTGTTATCTTATCCGTTTCGTCTACGAGGGTGGGTATAAACCGCATCGCTATCGTCATCATCATCGCAAACTCGTGAACCGGCACCTTAAGCTTTTTAAGCGGACCTAACAGCCGCTCTATCGCGTCTGTAAGCATAACAGGGCTTGTCGTATACATAACAAACGTCGAGCCGACAAGCAGCAAAATTATCCTGAGCGACATAAACGCGGCGTTTCTTATTCCGCCCCAAGTCAGCCACCTGAGCCAGCCTACGCTTTCAAAAACGGGGCTGCCGCCGCCGTAAAACAAATTGAAAAAGGCGGTGAAAATTATTATAAAAAGCAGCGGCTTTATGCTTTTCAAAACCGTTTTCGGCGGAATTTTCGACAGCGCGGTGACAGCGACAATAAGCGTCGCGCAGACCGCAAAGCCGTAAAAATTATTAACGACAAACAGCAAAACGACAAACTCCAGCGTTATAAGCAGCTTGACGCGCGGGTCCATCTTATGAATGGGCGAGTCGCCCGGAAAATACTGACCGAGCGTTATATCCTTAATCACGCGCACCACCGCCTTTCAGGCAGCTCAGTATCTCCCGCTCGGCGTCGTCAACCGTGTAGATATTCTGCGACACGGGGTAGCCGAGCTTATGAAGCGAGATGAAAACGCGGGTTATCTGCGGGATATCAAGCCCTATTTTTTCAAGCTGAGAGGCGTGTTCAAACACCTCGGGAACAGATGCGTGCATCATACATGCGGCACGGTTCATCACAATGATGCTGTTTGCGTTTTCAGCTATGTCCTCCATTGAGTGGGACACGAGCAAAACGGTGCTGCCCGTCTCTTTATGATAGTCGCGGATACGCGAGAGGATTTCGTCTCTGCCACGCGGGTCAAGACCCGCGGCGGGCTCGTCCAAAACGAGCACCTTGGGCGACATCGCCATAACCCCCGCTATCGCGGCGCGGCGCTTCTGCCCGCCCGACAGCTCGAATGGCGATTTTTCAAGGCAGTCCTTTGAAAGACCGACAAATTCAAGCGAGGTCATAACCCGCTTTTCTATCTCCTCCCCGGAAAGCCCCATATTTTTCGGACCGAAGGCTATATCGTTATAAACCGTGTCCTCAAAAAGCTGGTGTTCGGGATACTGGAACACAAGTCCCACCTTGAATCGGGCTTTTATCCGCTCAGTCTTATCGTCCTGCCAAATATCCTGCCCGTCAACAAAAACCTTGCCGGAGGTGGGCTTCAAAATGGCGTTGAAGTGGGATATAAGCGTGCTTTTGCCGGAGCCGGTGTGACCGATAACGCCGACGTAGTCCCCCTCTTTAATAGAAACTGACACGTCGTCCAGCGCGGTTTTTTCAAACGGCGTCCCGATTCCGTATTTATATGTCAAATGCTCCGTCTTTATAATCAATTTTATTCTCCAGAAGTTCAGACAAAACCTTTACGCAGTCCCCCTCGTTCAACACCGAAATGGGAACCTTTATATCATATTTTCGCAATCTGTACATAAGCTCCGCCGACTGCGGAACGTCCAGCGCGACGCTGTGCAGCAGCCCGACGTTTTGAAAAACGTATTCGGGCGTGCCGTCAAGAATTATTTTCCCGTCGTCCATAACGACCACTCTGTCCGCCTGAACAGCCTCGTCCATATAGTGGGTGATGAGAATGACGGTGACGCCCTGCTCCTCTTTAAGCCGCTTTACAGTCGCCATAACTTCTTTTCTGCCGCGCGGGTCGAGCATGGCTGTAGGCTCGTCCATAATGAGACACTGCGGCTTCATCGCGATTATTCCCGCTATCGCCACACGCTGCTTCTGCCCGCCCGACAGGCGGTGCGGCGCGTGATGCTTATACTCCGACATACCGACGGCGGCAAGCGCCTCGTCCACCCTCTTTACCATCTCGTCATGCGGGACGCCGAGGTTTTCAAGCGCAAAGGCTATATCCTCGTCCACCACCGTCGCGATTATCTGGTTGTCGGGGTTTTGAAACACCATCCCCATACGGCGGCGGATGTCAAAGAGCCTGCTCTCGTCCGTCGTGTCAATGCCGCAGACGTATACCTTGCCGCCTGTCGGCAGCAAAATCGCGTTCAGGTTTTTGGCAAGCGTGCTTTTGCCGCAGCCGTTATGCCCCAGCACAGCGACAAAGCTGTTTTGCTCGATTTTGAGGTCAAGTCCGTCAAGCACAAGCGTGTCTTTCTGTCCGCCGTAGCTGAAGCTCAAATTTTCTACGCTGATTATTTCACTCATTACTGTACCATCTTGCAACCGAGCCTGACGGGAAAACAAGCCCGCTTTCGGTGACAAGTCCTATTTCATCACTTTCAAAAGTCCCGCCGCGTATATCCCTCAGCGTGACGCGAAGCAGATATTCCATAACGGACGCGCTGAGCCCTGTCGAATATGAGTTGAGCAGGAAAAACAGCGGCTTATCGGACAGCAGGCGGGAACACTTTGAAACAAAATCAAAAAGCATATCCTCAAGCTGCCACACCTCGCCGCCGGGACCTCTGCCGTAGGAGGGCGGATCCATTACAATCCCGTCGTATCTGTTGCCTCGGCGCAGCTCCCGCTCGACAAATTTGATACAGTCGTCCACTATGTAACGCACGGGTCTATCGCGAAGTGCGCAGCTTTCCGCGTTTTCCTTTGCCCACTGTACCATACCCTTTGACGCGTCGACGTGGCAGACCGACGCGCCCGCCGCCGCGCACGCCATTGTGGCGCACCCGGTGTACCCGAAAAGGTTCAGCACCCTTGTCCCCTGCCCGCGCGACGCTATTTTCTCTCTCATAAAGTCCCAGTTTACCGCCTGCTCGGGGAAAACGCCGGTGTGCTTGAAATTCATCGGCTTTACGTTGAAGGTAAGCCCTTTATAGCCTATCTTCCAGCTTTTCGGCAGGCTGAATATCTCCCAGCTCCCGCCGCCGCTTTTGGAGCGATGATAGACGGCGTCCGCCTTTTTCCAGCGGATATCGGCGCGCCCGCTCCGCCATATCGCCTGCGGGTCAGGACGAATCAGTATATGTCCGCCCCAGTCCTCCAGCCGTTCGCCGTCCGACACGTCTATAAGCTTATAATCTTTCCAGTCTGATGCGGCAAGCATGGCTACACCTCAAAGGAGAGCTGGTCGCCGCCGCTCATCGGTATCCCGAGATGGCGGTAGGCGTTTACCGTCGCCGTTCTGCCGCGCGGGGTGCGGGAGATAAAGCCCATTTGCAGCAGGTACGGCTCATACACGTTTTCAAGCGTTATCGCCTCCTCGCCGATAGACGCCGCCAGCGTTTCAAGACCCACAGGTCCGCCGCCGTAATTTTCGATAATGCTTGTCAGCATCAGTCTGTCGATGTTATCCAGCCCCAGCTCGTCTATCTCCAGCGCGGCAAGCGCGACGCGGGCTATTTTTCTGTCAATGACGCCGTTTCCCTTTACCTGTGCAAAATCGCGCACCCGCTTCAACAGTCTGTTTGCTATTCTCGGCGTGCCGCGGGAGCGCATGGCAATCTCCTCCACGCCCTCCGGCTCTATCGGGATGCCGAGTATCCCCGCCGAGCGGCGGACGATGCCGCAAAGCTCCTCCGGCGTATACATCTCAAGCCGCATCTCGACGCCGAAGCGGCTTTTAAGCGGCGAGGAGAGCTGACCCGCGCGGGTGGTCGCGCCTATAAGCGTAAAGCGCGGCAGGTCTATCTGTATGCTCTTTGCCGCCGCGCCCTTGCCGACAAATATGTCGACAACGTAGTCCTCCATCGCGTTGTAAAGCCGCTCCTCCAGCGCGCGGGAAAGGCGGTGAATTTCGTCTATAAACAGCACGTCGCCGCGCTGGAGATTGGTGAGTATCGCCGCAAGGTCGCCCGCCTTTTCCATAGCGGGTCCGGACGTTATCACGATATTGGCGTCCATCTCGTTTGCGATAATGCCGGCAAGCGTTGTTTTACCAAGCCCTGGCGGACCGTACAGCAGACAGTGGTCAAGACACTCGCCGCGGGATTTTGCCGCCTGTATGTATATTTCAAGATTTCCCTTTATCTTGGACTGACCGATATAGTCCGCAAGCCTGCGCGGGCGGAGCGACTCCTCACCCTCGCTGTCAGCCTGCTCGTAGGCGGCGGACATTATTCTGCCGTCAAATTCCGATTGTATCATTTAACTCCTCATCTCATCTCTTTAAGAGCCGTGCGTATCACGTCCTCTATGCTCTTGTTTGCAACGTCGATTTCGGCAAGCGCGCGCTTTGCCTCGTGCTGAGTGTAGCCGAGCGACATGAGCGCCTCTGTCGCCTCCAGCATCTTAGCTCCGTCGCCCTTCTGCTCCGCCTGCTTTGCGGGGATTTCCGCCGCGAAAACGGAAAGCCTGTCTTTAAGCTCAAGCGAAATGCGCTGAGCGGCCTTCGGTCCTACGCCCTGCGCGCGTGTTATCATCGCGCTGTCGCCCGTGGCGACGGCAAGCGCAAGCTCGGACGGGCGAAGCTCGGACAAAACCGCGGCGGCAGCCTTAGGCCCCACGCCCGACACGTCGAGCAGGGCGCGAAAGCAATCTCTCTCGTCTATGTCGCAGAACCCGAAAAGCTCGACGCTGTCCTCGCGGATTACCATATGCAGATAGACAAACGCCGCGTCCCCCACAGGGGGCAGCGCGGCAAGCCCCGCGCGGGTCATAAGCACCTCGTAGCCCACCCCGCCGCACTCGATGACGGCGCGGTCGGCAAGCTTATCGGAAACTCTGCCGTTAAGTGAATAAAGCATAAATCCTCCTACATATATTCAAGCAGCTTTGAGCGGGAAGCGTGGGCGTGGCAGACGGCGAGCGCGAGCGCATCCGCCGCATCGTCCGGACGGGGCGTTTTTTCCAGCCCGAGAATTTTCTGCGTCATATACATAACCTGCTTTTTATCCGCCCTGCCGTAGCCCACGACGCTCTGCTTGACCTGAAGCGGCGTATACTCGTAAAACGGAACTCCGCTTTTTCTCACCGCGAGCAGGATAACTCCCCTGCCGTGGCTCACGGCGATGCCGGTGGTGATATTGGTGTTGAAAAACAGCTCCTCCACCGCGGCGGCGTCCGGCTTATACTTTT
>CANQVN010000017.1 GCA_947627315.1 uncultured Clostridia bacterium
TTACAGCGTCGTCGGCATAAACGGCGGATGCGGCAGTCTAAGTGAATACGGCATCGGCTACCGTGAGACCGGCTTTGACGGCGACTTTGACCGCAAGGCTATAAAACGCGAGCTTGAAGATAAGGCGATAAAGCTGGTTTTTATCCAAAAATCCAAGGGATACGCCGACAGGCGCACCCTTTCCTCGGAGCAGATAGGCGATATAACCGATTATATTAAATCGCTGCGATCCGACGTATACGTCATGGTGGACAACTGCTACGGCGAGTTTTGCCAAAAACACGAGCCTGTTTATTACGGCGCCGATATTATGGTCGGCTCTCTTATCAAAAACGCGGGCGGCGGGCTTGCAAAAACGGGCGGATACATCGCAGGCAGGCATGAGTGCGTCGAAAAATGCGCGTATAGGCTCACCTGCCCCGGGATAGGCAGAGAAAGCGCGGCGACGGGCGAGTATCTGAAAGACTTTTACCAGGGCTTTTTCCTTGCCCCGCACACCGTGGCGCAGGCTCTTAAAACCGCGGTTTACTGTGCGGCGCTGTTTGAGCATATGGGGTATGACGCATACCCTGACTCAGGCGAGCAAAGATATGACATAATTCAGACGGTACGTCTTAAAACACCCGAACGGCTTATCGCATTTTGCCGCGGAATACAGGCGGGCGCGCCTGTAGACAGCTTTGCGTTTCCCGAACCGTGCGGTATGGCGGGCTATGCCGACAAGGTAATAATGGCGGCGGGAACGTTCGTTCAGGGCGCGTCGATTGAGCTTTCGGCGGACGGTCCCCTGCGCGAGCCGTACACGGTATTTGTACAGGGTGCGCTGACATATGAAAGCGGTCGAATAGGAATACTTAAAGCTCTTGAGAGCATTTTGGAGGTGGACGGAAAGCAGTGACAAGAAAGCTTATTACCCTGTCTTTGCTTTTGGCGCTTATACTTTCGCTCTGCTCATGCAGCGCGCTCAAGTTTGACAACGACACGTTGCTTGCTCCACCGCAGATGAACGCGGCGGACAGGGAAATTCTAAAGACGCTGGACGGGCTGAGCAGCTCATATAAGCTTGTATACCCCTCCTCCGGCAGCTATCAGACGGCTGTCACAACAGTCGATATCACGGGCGACGACAACAACGAGGCGGTCTGCTTTTACACCGAGTCGGGCAGCGGCACGGTGAGCTTTGCCATACTTAAAAACAGCGACAGCAAATGGAACGTCATAGGCAGAGGCGGCAGCAAAGCGACGGCGGTTGACAGAGTCAGCTTCTGTGACCTTGACGGCAACGGCATAAAAGAAATCATTATAGGCTGGAAATTCCTTTCGGGAGAGGAAAACGCGATAGAGGTGTTCGGTCTTGGCAACACAGACGAAGCAAAAAGCCTTTATACCGGAATGTATAACAGCTTTTTGACCTTTGACGACTGCGTTGTTATCATATCTCGCAACACGGCGAGCGGACAGACGGCAAGCGTGTCTGTTTTAGGCAGCAGCAACAACGCCGTTTCGGTTATAGGCACGGTGTCGCTGAGCAACTCAATATCAAGCTTTATCAAGGTGCAAAGCGGGCAGCTTTCCGACTCACGGCGAACTGTATACATCGATGAACAGCTTGAAAACCTGAGCTACACGACAGAGGTGCTTACAATAGGCGCAAAGGGCGAGCTTTCCTCCTCTCCTGACGAGCTTAAAGCACAGTCTACCCGCGTGAGAGCATACACATGCACCGACGTTAACGGCGACGGACGACCAGACATTCCCGTCGAGAGACCTTTTCCGTCATATATGAGAAACAACGTCTCGGAAAACCTCGCATATGTCGAATGGTACGACTATGACGGAAACGAGATGAAGCTTATATCAAACGCATATACGAGCATAAACGAGCAGTATCTTATCAAGCTGCCCGCCGAGTGGATAGGCAAAATAACCGCCCAGCGCGACGCAGATACAGAGCGGCTCATCCACTTTTTCTACACGGGCGACGGTACGCAGCCGATGTTTTCGATGCGGGTTTTCTCACAGCAGGAATTTTCCGAGTCGGCAAGCAGTCTCGGCTGGAAAATGATTGCCGATTCAAATGAAAACGTATATGCCTTCAGAAACGACACGCAGGGCAACATACCCGCGGCGTTTAAGACGGATGAAAACAGGATGGCAGAGCTTTTTAAGTTGATTTCATAATAATTTTACGGGGTGCAGCATGAAAAAAATATTAGTCTTGGAAGACGAAAAATCAATTCGCGATTTTGTAGTATTAAACCTTTCCCGTGCCGGCTACGATATTCTTGAAGCGGAGACGGGCGAGCAGGCGCTCGAAATTTTCGACTCGACGCCCGATATCGACATCGCCGTACTGGACGTTATGCTGCCGGGCATCGACGGATTTGAGGTGTGCAAGAGCATACGCGCGTCAAACCAAAAGGTCGGAATTATCATGCTTACCGCAAAGGTACAGGAAACAGACAAAGTAACAGGACTTATGAACGGGGCGGACGACTACGTTGCCAAGCCCTTTTCCCCGCTTGAACTGATTGTACGGGTAGACAGCCTGTACCGCCGCGTCCATATGCTGAACGACGCCGCGCAGAAGCTGAAAAGCGACGACGAGCTTGAAAACGGTCCTTTCCTTCTCAACCTGAAAAGCAGGAGACTTATAAAAAACGGCGTTAATATTGAGCTTACTCAGGTCGAATATCAGCTTATAAAGCTGTTTATGGAGCACGCCGGCTCCGCTTTTTCACGCGAGGAAATATTCAAAAGCGTGTGGGGCGACGGGTTTGCCGGGGACAGGCATAAAATAGTCGATGTAAATATCCGCAGACTTCGCATTAAAATCGAAGACGACGCATCCGCGCCTGTATATATCCAGACTGTGTGGGGATTTGGCTACCGCTGGGGAAATGAATAGTGAAGCAGAAAAAGATATTTGAAAAAGTTAAAAACAGCCTTATGTCGGGAATCACCGCGCGCTGGGTGCTGAGCGTTTTCGGCCCTGTTTTTGCGGTGGTGGTGCTGTTTTGCATTATTCTGTGCGTGTTTATAACCAATTTTTACACAGCGACGGTGCGCAGCAAGCTTCGGGCGGACGCGGAGAATACCGCGCAGTATTTTGAAAGCTTCGTCTACCCCGAATACCGCGATTTTACCACCTGCGCACAGCTGCTGGTGAGCGACTTTAATAAAAAATCTATGATGGAAATACAGGTGTCAAATCTGTCGGGCAGAATCGCGTTTTCATCTACCGGCTTTGCCGTGACAGATCTTTCCGTAACGCCGGACGTATTGAGCGCGAGAGACGGGGTAAGCTCCTTCTGGTCGGGAAGACTTGAGACTACCGATGAAAAGATTATCTCCTTTTCCGCTCCGCTTTACAACACGGAAAGCCAGGTGTGCGGCACGGTGCGCGTAATTTCGTCCCTTGAAAACGTCGACGAAATGCTGCTCACGATATACGTCATCATAGCGGTGATAGGTCTGCTTATAATATCGCTCACCGCTTTTTCGGGAATATTTTTTATAAAATCAATAGTCATACCGGTCCGACAGATAAATAAAATTATACAGGAAATAGCAAAAGGCAATATGAACGGCGGCACGCTCAGCCACAATTCGGGCGACGAGATAGGTCAGCTTTGCAAAAACATAAATCTTATGGCAAGCGAGCTGTCGGACAGCCAAAAGGTCAAAAACGACTTTATATCGCAGATATCCCACGAGCTGAGAACGCCCATTACCGCCATCCGCGGCTGGAGCGAGACTATGATGGCGGACGACAGCTTAAACGACATATCAAAGCGCGGCGTTCGCATAATCAACAGCGAGACGGAGCGGCTGTCAAAAATGGTTGAGGAAATGCTGGATATGTCACGCATTCAGAGCGGCAGGCTTACCGTGTCGCTGTCGCCCTGCGATCTTGTCGCCGAATTTGAAAACACAGTGTTTATGATGGGCGAGCGCGCCAAGGGCGAAAACATCTTGATTTCCTACGATATGTCCGAGGATGGCTGTATTGTAAACTGCGACAAGGACAGAATGAAGCAGGTGTTTTTCAACATCATAGACAACGCCATAAAGCACTCGGACGCGGGTTCTGAGATTTCCGCCTCGACAAAGAGGGAAAACAGCAGCATAAAGTTTATTATCGAGGATTTCGGCGCGGGGATAAGCAAAGAGGATTTGCCGTATATAAAAGAGATGTTTTATAAAGGCTCGTCTCAAAAGCGCGGCAGCGGCATAGGGCTTGGCGTGTCGGACGAGATAGTTCGTCTGCACGGCGGCACTCTTGACATTGAAAGCGAGCTTGGAATCGGCACGAAAGTGACAGTTACACTGCCGGTATCGGAGGAACTTCAAGGTGATAACACGGATTGACTTTAATATACTCGATGCAATTCACAGCGCGTCAAATCCGATTCTCGACGTGCTTTTTTCGGTTATAACAAAGCTTGGCGACGGCGGGATTTTTTGGATAATACTCGCGGTTTTCCTGTTCTTTTTCAAAAAGACGCGCGGCTGCTCGGCGGTTATGATAACGGCTCTTGTTTTTGGGCTTATTTTAGGCAACGGCATTCTAAAAAACCTGATTGCCCGTCCGCGTCCGTTTGTTCAGGATCCCGTACTTACAAATTTCCTGCTCATACCGCCGCCTGACGGGTTTTCATGCCCGTCGGGGCATACGCTGGCGTCGTTTGAGGGTGCGGTTTCGGTGTTTTTGTTTAATAAAAAATGGGGAACGGGCGCGCTTGTACTTGCCGCTTTAATCGGCTTTTCGCGGCTGTACCTGTACGTTCATTTTCCGACCGACGTACTGCTTGGCGCATTGCTCGGAACGGGAATTGCAATACTGTCTTATTTCATTTACAAAAAGCTGCTTGAAAAACACATAACGGATAAATTTGCAATATAAAAAATACACCCTTTCGGGTGTATTTTTTATTGAACAGATTTAAGGTTATTCAAAAACCGCTCCATCCGCTCGATAAGCGGCGTGTCCACTTCCTCTTTTAACGTAATATACGGCTTATCGCCCGCCGTAAACAGCATCAGCGGACCGTATATGGCAGACAGATTTTCAACCGTCTGCGGTGAGATATCGGTGAAAAAGAAAACAAGATTGTGAGTTTTCTGCTTAACGTCGCTTATATTGAGCTTTCGCGCCATATTGCGAATAAGCGATATCCGCATCAGGTTTTTAACACATTCGGGCGGCGGAGAAAACCTGTCGCAAAGCTCCTCGAGCATATCGTCAAAGTCGTCGGCATCCTCTATGGCAGCGATTTTTTTATACATATCAATCCTTGTACGCTCGCTTGAAATATATTCCTTTGGAATATACGCGCTGACGGATATGTCAATCGAACAGTCGGTCTCCTCTCGCGGCTGTTTGCCCTGCTCGGTCAGAATGACGTTTTTAAGTATGTCCATATAGGTATCGTAGCCGACAATATTCATGCTGCCATGCTGTTTTTCACCGAGCAGACTGCCGGCGCCGCGTATTTCAAGGTCGCGCATGGCTATTTTAAGCCCAGCGCCAAACTCGGTAAATTCCTTTATGGTGACAAGCCGCTTTGCCGCAACCTCGGACGGCACCTTATCCTTACGATAGGTCAGATACGCATATGCGCGGCGGCTGCTCCTGCCGATACGCCCGCGTATCTGATGGAGCTGTGCCAGCCCCATACGATCCGCATCCTCTATTATAAGCGTATTTGCAAATGAAACGTCTATTCCCGTCTCTATAATCGTCGTACACAGCAGAAGGTCGACCTTATGGTTTATCACCTGCTCCCAGGCGCGCTCGATTTCGGACGGGCTGAGCTTGCCGTGGACTATGAGTATCCGCGCCGCAGGCACCGCGTCGCTTATCCGTGCCGCGATGCCGTCCAGCGCCTCAATATCGTTTTTAAGGTAAAATGTGCAGCCGTTTCGGCGCATCTCACGCAGTATCGCCTGTAAAACGGTATCAAAATTATACTCGAGAACGTATGTCATAACAGGCAGGCGGTCGGCGGGCGCTTCCTCGATAAAGGAGATGTCACGAATGCCGGATAGCGCCATATTAAGTGTGCGCGGTATCGGTGTCGCGCTCATTGTGAGGATATCGACGCCGACGGCAAGCTCCTTTATTTTATCCTTGTGCTTTACGCCAAACCGCTGTTCCTCATCAACTATAAGCAGACCGAGGTCTTTAAACGCAACGTCCTTTTGAAGCATGCGGTGGGTGCCGACGACAATATCCACCTCTCCGCTTTTGAGCGCGGCAACGGTGCGCGCCTGCTCCTGCTTGCTCTTAAAGCGCGACAGCAGCGCCACCTTCACGGGAAAACCGGAAAAGCGCTCGGTTATCGTGTTGTAATGTTGGGTTGCAAGGATTGTGGTCGGCACAAGCACCGCCACCTGCTTGCTGTCCGACACCGCCTTGAACGCCGCGCGAAGCGCGACCTCCGTTTTGCCGACGCCGACGTCGCCGCACAAAAGTCTGTCCATAGGATACGGGCGCTCCATATCCCTCTTTATCTCGTTGGCACAGGTGAGCTGGTCCTCCGTCTCCTCGTACTCAAACCGTTCCTCAAACTCACGCTGCCAGTCGGTATCGGGTGAAAACGCATATCCTTTTGAGTTGAGCCTGCGCGCGTAAAGCTCGATAAGCTCCCGCGCAAGCTCCCGCGACTGGTCCCGAACGCGGCTTTTGGTCTTTTCCCACGCGGACGAGCCCATACGCGACAGCTTGACTTTTTCGGGGTCTCCGCCGATATATTTTGATATCAAATCAAGCTGCGGACAGGGTACGTACAGCATATCTCCCTTGTCAAACGATATCGCGATATAGTCCTTTGTAACCCCGTCAACCGTCATCTGCTTAATACCGCGGTAAATTCCTATTCCGTGCGTGTTATGTACGACAAGATCGCCCGGCGTTATATCGTCAAACGACAGTATCTTTTCACCCGCGTGTCTGCGTGAGGCGCGCACGGTGCGGCGCTTTACAACCGTGTCCGACAGGATGAGAAGCTTTTTTTCGTTAAACGCGATATTAACGGAAATATCGCTTTTTGCAACGTATACCGCGCCCGCTGAAACCCCGCTTTTGGAAAGCGGAGCTTCAATGTCCTTGAGCATCGTCTCGATGACCTGCCTGCGCTCATCGTCTCGCACGGTTACGGCACAGCTATAGCCGCGGCTTATATAATCAACAATGTCGGCTGCCGCCTGCCCGCTTTCAAGCGACGGCAAAACCGTTTCGTTAATATCCGCCTCTGCGAGCGCTGAGAGCTTAAACGGGTAGTTTACAGTAAGCCGCGAAAACAAAAACGCGCCCTTTTGAATACGCTCGCACAGCTTATCATAGCCCAGGTAGTAATCCCCTTGCCCGCAGATAAATCTTCCCTGCTCTATGCTGTGCTTTACGTTTTCGGAAAACTGCCAGTCGATAAACTCATACCGCTTTTTAAGGCTTGAAAACTCGCAGACAAAAATAATCCCACCTTGCAGATAATCAAACAGAGTGTAAATTTTTTGATAGATAAGCGGGATATATTTATCCTCGGCTATATTCAGCCCGTTTTTAAGCCGCTCCACGTCTCGCTCGATATCGCTATGGCGCTCGGTCTTTTGCAGCTTTTCAAGCAGAGGGAGCAGAGCAGCGCCGTGACATCCGCCCATGCCGACAATGCGAAGGCTGTCGCACGGCTGCTCCCGCCGCTGTGATATGACGTCGAAATAACTCATCCGCTCAATCTCATCACCGAAAAACTCGATACGGACAGGGAGCTTGTCGCCTGTCACAAACACATCGAGTATGCCGCCGCGACGGGAAAAAGAACCCTCGCCCTCCACCATATCAAACATGGAGTAGCCGTTGTCCGTCAAAAATTTGCAAACCTCGTCCATATCGGCTATGCCGCCCACGGTAAGAACAAGCGGATTATCTCCCGCTTCCGGCGCCGGAAGCGGAATACAGAGCGCGTCAACCGTCGTTAAGACAACGTCAAACTCACCGCTGCGCACAGTGTCAAGCACAGCGGCACGGGCACGCTCTTCCGACGCCGAATGTCCGTTTTCAACGTCAAAATTAAGCTCCGTTTCGGGGAAAACAGGCTGTTCTCTGTTAAAAAGCGCCGAAAAAAGCGTTTTGAGCGACGTAACGTCGCTTTCACCGTCCATAATGAACACGCCTTTTTTATTTTCGCGCTTCAAAATGCTGTACGCCGCGACAGCCGCCGACCTGTCGGACAGGTTGGTGACAGCGACTGGCAGCCCGCCGCATGGCGGCAGCCAATTTCCGCCTGTAAGCGAATATAAATCAAACTCAGCCATTGTATTTATTTCTTGCCTCGTCCAGCTTCCCGTCAATAAGCATACGGCAGATATCACAGGTCTTTTCGGCGGCGACCGAAATCAGGTCAAGCTCGTCCTTGCTGAATTTGCCGAGTACCCATTCTTTAAGGTCGTAATCGGGGTGCGGTTTTTTGCCGACGCCTATCTTTATCCGCATAAAATCCTCGCTTCCGACAGCGCAGATTATATCCCAAATTCCGTTATGTCCGCCGTCGGATCCTTTAGGGCGTATGCGTATCCGCCCGACGTCAAGCGACACGTCGTCGAATATCACGATTATATTTTCAAGAGGGATTTTGTAATAGTGCATAACGGCGCTCACCGCGCCGCCGCTTAAATTCATAAACGTCTGCGGCTTTATGACAAACACCTCGTTTTCGCCGTACACACCCTTCCAGATAAGCGCGTTGCCGCGCGGACGGCATTCGGATGCGCCAAGTGATTTTATAAGCCTGTCGGCGCAGATAAAGCCTGTGTTATGACGGGTATTTTCGTATTTTGCGCCGGGGTTGCCAAGCCCTGCTATAAGATATCTCTTTTTGGTTTTAAAAAGCATAATTCCTCCGAAAATATAGGTGTCAAATCATTCATTCCAACTGATTATATCACACAAAAACAAAAAAGAAAAGGAAAAATCAACCTTTTCTTTTTATTGAGAGTGTGTTATTATAATACTATAACAACATACGGAGGTTAAAAGCCTTGGAATATAAAAAAGGTCTTGTTATGGAAGGCGGCGCCATGCGGGGAATGTTCACCGTCGGCATAATAGACGTGCTTATGGAAAACGGGATTGAGTTTGACGGGGCTGTCGGCGTATCCGCCGGCGCGGCTTTCGGCTGCAACTACAAGTCCCGCCAGCCCGGAAGGGCGATCCGATACAACACGCGCTTCTGCCGCGACAAACGCTACTGCGGCTATCACTCGCTCATTAAAACGGGCGACATATTCGGCGCGGAGTTTTGCTATCACACAATACCCGATGAGCTTGATGTGTTTGACAGAAAGGCGTTTGAGGAAAATAAAATGGATTTCTACGTCGTCTGTACCGATATAAATACCGGTAAGCCCGTATATAAAAATCTGCTGCGTTCCGGTGACGAGGAGATGACGTGGATACGCGCTTCCGCATCCATGCCGCTTGCCTCGCGCATAGTTGAGGCGGATGGAAAAATGATGTTGGACGGCGGTATGTCCGACTCTATCCCTCTGGAGTTTTTCGAGAGCGTCGGATACAATAAAAACATTGTAATTCTCACCCAGCCGCGCGGGTATATCAAGCATAAAAACAGGGCGATGCCTTTAATCCGGTTAGTATACAGAAAATACCCGAAACTTATTGAGACTATGGAAAAAAGACACGATATGTATAACGCGCAGACAGAGTATGTCGCCAAAGCCGAAAAGGACGGGCGCGCGCTGGTGTTCAGACCGGAAAATCCGCTGCCGATAGGACATATCGAGCATAACGCCGACAACCTGCGCCGCGTTTATGAGCTCGGCAGAAAAGCGGCGACAGCGCGGCTAAGCCAGGTGAAAAATTTTTTATCGTAAATATGTTGACAACGCAGATTTTTTAATATATTATTTAGGAGGTTAGCAATAACTAACCTCCTGTATTTTTTATTTTTATAAAAAGGAGTACGGTATGACAGAAACTAAAGTAACTATCGACGGAATGATGTGCGGTATGTGCGAGGCGCATATAAACGACGCCGTGCGCCGCAATTTCAATGTGAAAAAAGTCACCTCGTCCCACTCGAAAGGAATGACAACAATCATATCCGAAAGCGCCCTTGACACGGGAAAACTAAAGGAAATCATCGAAAGCACAGGCTATAAGATGACGGGAGTAACCCAAAAACCGTATGTAAAAAAGGGATTATTCAAATGAAAAAGTGCGGACAGACCTTTCAGCCTGTCCGCACTTTTGATTTTACGCGCGGGGTTTATTTAATTCCTGCTCTTCAAGCTTGCGATACGCGACCTTGCCCACAAGGGTGGTGGGCAGACTTTCGCGAAATTCTATCTCATAAGGCATGGCATATTTGGCTATGTTTTTTTTACAGTATTCGAGCAGGATATCTCTGTACCTGTCGCTTGGCCCAAGACCGTTTTTAAGCACGACAAACGCCTTGACCTTCTGTATTTTATACTCGTCCGGGACTCCGATGACACAGCTCATATGCACAAGCTCATGCGCGTCGAGAATATTCTCAAGCTGAGAGGGATATACGTTATAGCCGCTTGTTATTATCATCCGTTTTATACGCTGACGAAAGTAGACAAATCCCTCGTCGTCCATAATGCCAAGGTCGCCCGTGTGTACCCAGGTAAGCCCGTCAGGATGGACTTTAAGGGTGTCCGCCGTCTCCTGCGGGTTGTTGAGATAACCCAGCATCACGGTAGGACCGCTGATACATATTTCCCCTTCTTCGCCATACGGCTGTTCTTCAAGCGTTCCGACCTTTACTATTTTATAATATGTATCCGGAAACGGCTGACCTATACTGCCCTCTTTTGCCATATGTATGGGGGTAAGACAGCTTGCGGTCACACACTCGGTCGTACCGTAGCCCTCGCGGATTTGAACCGAGCAGTTATGCTCCGCAAGAAACTTATCAAACTTCTTTTTAAGCTCAACCGAAAGCGAGTCGCCTCCGCTGAAAACGCCTTTGAGGCAGGACAAATCCACGCCCTCCATCATCGGCTGGCGGATAAGCGCCTCGTACAGAGTGGGTACGCCCGCGATGAAATTACAGCGGGATTTTTTAATGAGCCTTGCGTAGCTTTGTGCCGTAAACCGAGGCACAAGTATACATCTGCCGCCGTTTACCAGCATGGAATGTATGCACACCCCCAGCCCGAAGCCGTGGAAAATCGGCATGACCGCAAGCATCGAGTCGCCCGCCCGAAACATCGGATTTGTCGCGATAATCTGCGCGCCAAGCGCGTTAAAGTTCAAATTTGAAAGTAAAATCCCCTTGGTCGTACCTGTCGTGCCGCCGCTGTAAAGGATGACGGCGGGGTCTCCCGCTTTTCGCTTTACGCGAAATTCCCGCGCGTATTTATCACCGAGCCGCAAAAAGCTGTTCCACAATATAACGGGCGCGTCTTTGGGGATTTTTTTAATCTTTTTCCCCTCGGTAAGCATATATCCTACCTTAACGGGCAGCGCCAGCGCATCTTTTATACTGGCGATTATCAAATTCGGCAGGTTTACATTTTGCCGTATCGCCGCGAATTTATAATAAAACTGATCAAGGGTTATAGCGGCGACGCTTTTTGACTCTTTTATGTAAAATTCAATCTCGTTTTCACTTGACAGCGGATGAACCATATTAGACACAGCGCCAACGACGTTGACCGCGTAGAACATGACAACCGCCTGCGGGCAGTTCGGCATACATATCATAACGCTGTCGCCTTTCTTTATGCCAAGCGCCCCGAGCGCGCGGGCACACCGCTCAACGTCGGCTGCAAAAAGCCTGTAGCTTGTCTTTTTGCCCATAAAATCGTATGCGATACCGTCTCCCCGCTCACGCACGATTTTTTCGACCGCCTCGTACATCGTTCCGCTTGAATATTCAAGATGCGGCGGCACATCCCCGTAGTTATTAAGCCATGGTGTTTTAACCTTGCTCATAATATCTGTTCCCGCTTTATAGAATCTATGAGTTTTTTGAAAAGCGGCAGCGAGCGCTTTATCGTTTCCTCAGGCACACAGTAGGAGATGCGAACATAGCCGCCGCACCCGAAGCTGTCTGACGGGACGAGCAAAAGCTCATATTTCTTTGCAAGCTCGCAAAATTCCTTGGCATCGTCAAGCGGCGAGCGAACAAACAGATAAAACGCGCCGTCGGGGAAAACGCAGTCGTACCCGTAATCGCAAAGCGCGTTATACAGAAGGTCGCGCCGCCTTTTATACGCCGCAATATCGGCAAAATCCCCCATGTTTTCCGCAACGGCATACTGCATAAGCGACGGTGCGCAGACATAGCCCAGCGCCCTTCCCGCGCCGCAGACGGCGGCGTAAATTCTTTTGGCATATTCGGCTTTCGGGTTTACAAAAATATATCCTATCCGCTCACCCGCAAGAGAGAGTGATTTGCTGAAAGAATAGCAGACAATACAGTCGTCATACATAGCCGGCATATACGGCACGTCGGTATTGTCGTAAACAAGCTCCCTGTACGGCTCGTCCGATATGATGTAAATATGGTGTCCGTACTCCGTCGATTTTTCTTTTAACAGGGCGCAGAGCCTCACAAGCGTCTTTTCCGTCAGCACAGCCCCCGTCGGGTTGTTGGGCGAGTTTATTATTACTGCCTTAGTATTTTCGTTAAGTGTTTTTTCAAGGCTTGCAAAGCTAATCTGAAAGCTGTCCTTATCCGCATCCACCGCGCGGAAAACCGCGCCCGCGCTCTCCGCGAAAACCCGATATTCGGGGAAATAAGGCGCGAAAGCTGCCACCTCGTCCTGCGGTGAGCATACAAGCGCGTTAAGGGTTATCGTCAAAGACGCGGCGGCGCCGCAGGTCATATAAATATCGTCCGCGCTCGCACCGGCGCTAAAGCGCGCGTTTATCGTTTCGGCTATTTTTTCACGAACAGACAGCGCACCCTGCGCCGAGGTGTAGCCGTGAACGTCGGCGTTTTCCCGGCACAGCCTTGCTATACTCTCGTTAATACAGTCGGGCGTCGGCACGGCGGGGTTGCCGAGACTGAAATCGAACACGTTTTCCCTGCCTATTTTCGCGGCGCGCATATTCCCATACTCAAATATCTCGCGTATCACCGAGCGTTCGCTGCCCAAAGCTGCGTTTTTTTCATTTATTTCACTTTTCATTGACACACCCCCGATATAAATAAATTATAAATCAACGGTCTTACAATGTCAAACTTTTCATAAAAACGCCGCAGGAAAAAGCTTTCTCCTGCGGCTGTTTTTAACGGCTTTATATTTAATCGAGCTTAAGTCCGAGAGCGTGCATAACCTCTCTTGCAATAATCATCTGCGCGGCAACGTCGGGGTGAACCCTGTCCCACGACAGAACGTAGGGGTGACAAACCTGCATGTACTCGTCAAATTTTGCCTGTATGTCTATAAAGGTCGCACCGAGCTGTTCACAGGCGGATTTACACTTTTGTCCGAAAGTATCAACCATGGCGCGCATAGCGTCCTTCTTATTGGCGTCAAGCAGATAGGGCGACATTACGAACACTTCTTTGGCGACATTTTTGCTTTTGGTTATTATCTCGCGGATATTTCTGTCGTATTCGTCTACCGAAATATGAATTCCGGTGTCATAAGGCGAGTCAAAATTGCGCCACGCATCATTCACGCCTATCATTATGAAAATAATATCGGGGTGCTTCTCGGCAACATCGGTATCAAACCGCGCAAGCAGATGACGCGTGGTATTGCCGCCTATTCCCGAATTTATTGTGAAAATATTGAGTTTAGGATAAAACCCCTGAAACATACCGGCAAGCAGACGGACATAGCCCTTGCCATACGGATCGGACGGCAAAACATGACCCTCGTGGTTGCCGCCTCCCGCGTCTGTGACTGAATCACCGAAAAATAAAATACAGCTGTTTTCCTTAATTTCCAATTTTACCACCTCATAAAATTATAATTTGGTAAGTATTTTAACATATCATATTTTATATGTCAATTATTTTGGAGTTTTAATTGAACTTTTAATTTTGAAGTGATATACTAAATAAAACATTATTTTACAGGAAGTGTTAGTATGACAAAGATAGATATTATTTCAGGGTTTTTGGGCGCGGGGAAAACGACGCTGATTAAAAAGCTGCTGGACAGCGCCTTAAAAGGGCAAAAGCTTGTTCTTATCGAAAACGAGTTCGGCGAGATAGGTATAGACGGAGGCTTTCTGAAAGACGCGGGCATAAACATAACAGAGATGAACAGCGGATGTATCTGCTGCTCCCTTTCGGGCGACTTTTCAAGGGCGCTCAAGGAGGTTATAGACAGATTTTCGCCCGAGCGGGTTATAATCGAGCCGTCGGGCGTCGGCAAGCTGTCGGACGTTATACGCGCCGTAGGCGACGTTGAGCTGCACGGCGTTGTGCTCAACAGCTGCTCGACTGTTGTGGATGCGACGCGATTTAAGATTTATCACAAGAATTTCGGCGAGTTTTTCGACAATCAGATATCAAGCGCGCAGACTGTTCTGCTAAGTCATACCGACGGGCTTTCAGATGAAAAGATACAAGCCTGCGTAGATGTGATAAAGCAGCTCAACCCCGAGGCTCTTGTCTCAACAACCGGCTGGGACGAGCTTTCCGGCGAGCAACTTTTGGCGGCAATCGAGCAAGGAAAACAGCTGGTCACCGAGGACATCGCCGCGATGCTCGAAGAACACGACCACGACCACGAACATCATCACGAGCATGAACACGAGCATCATCACGAGCATGAACACGAGCATCATCACGACCATGAACACGAGCACGACCACGAACATCATCACGAACACGAGCATGATCATCACCATCATCATGCCGACGATGTTTTCACGAGCTGGGGAACGCAGACTACAGCGACGTTTGACAAAACGCGGCTGGAAAGCATACTGAGCAGCCTTACGGACGCGGCAAAATACGGCAATGTGATACGTGCAAAAGGCATAGTACGCGGGACAGACGGCGGCTGGATACACTTTGATTACGTCCCGGGCGAGCCTGAAATACGCGACGGCGCGGCTGACGTAACGGGGCGCGTATGCGTCATCGGCGCCGAAATCAACGAGCAGGCTTTAGAGCAGCTTTTCAGTTGAGGAGGTAACGGAAAATGGAGATGCCCGTTTATCTGTTTACGGGATTTTTAGAGGCGGGAAAGACAAAATTTATTCAGGAAACGCTTGAAGACCCACGGTTTTACGACGGAGAACGCACGCTGGTTCTTGTCTGCGAGGAAGGACTTGAGGAATATGAGCCGTCCAAATTCCCGTCGGAAAACGTCTTTTTCCATACCATCGAGTCAGAGTCGGATTTAACGCAGAACAATATTCTGTCGCTTCATAAAAAATATCGTATGCAGCGCGTTCTCATCGAGTACAACGGAATGTGGCAGCTGAACACCCTCTACAACAACCTGCCGTCAAGCTGGCTTATATATCAGGAGATGATGTTTGCCGACTCCACCACCTTTGCCGTTTACAATGCAAATATGCGAAACCTTGTCGCGGACAAGCTGCGCTCCTGCGAAACGGTTATTTTTAACCGTGTTAAAAAAGGCTGCGACCTTATGCAGTTTCACAAAGAGGTGCGCACCTTCAGCCGCAGTGCGAGCATTATTTACGAGTATGAGGACGGCGAAATTGAGTATGACGAGATTGAAGACCCGCTCCCGTTTGACATAAACGCCGACGTTATTGAGATAAAGGACGAGGACTATGCCCTATGGTACAGAGACCTTATGGAAGAACCGAAAAAATATGATAAAAAGACGGTTTCTTTCAAAGGCATCGTGATAAAAGGCGGCTCTATGCCAAAAGGCGTCACCGCTATCGGCAGACAGATTATGACCTGCTGTGTGGAGGACATATCCTTCGGCGCGCTTGTGCTTAAATACACAGGTGAAAATGAGATAAAATCCCGCGACTGGGTTTTGGCGCACGCCAAAATTTCTGTTGAGTACAACAAGGTGTACGAGGGAGAAGGTCCCGTGCTGTATTCGGACAATCTTGAAATTTCCCTGCCTCCCGCACAGCAGGTAGCGACATTTTATTAAAAAACAATTCCCGTATATTCATACGGGAATTGTTTTTTAAGGCTTAAATCAGTTGCCCGATATTATAATCATCTTTCCGTCTTTTATCGCAGCGTCTTCAAGCTCGTTGTCGCGCCGGATAATATCGACCGAGGTGTGGTAACGCTTGGCAATATCCCACAGGCTCTCTCCGCCCTCCGCGTAGTACAGAACAACCTTTGAGCCAAGTCCGCATCCCTCCGCGCTTTCATCGGGCGTTATCTGCTCGATAACAGTGTAGCTTTCGGCAGAAAAGACAAGTATATTAAAAACAAGCTCCGCCCTTACCTCAAGCGAATTGTCACTCGGCACGGTAAAGGTAATACCGTGCGCGCACACGCCCGCCTCGCATCTCATATTCTTGTCGCCCGCGTCAAAGCTTTTTGTAACGCTGAACGGTACGCTTTTGTCCGAAAACCTGTACTCGTCTCCCGTAGTGGCATAGACGCTGACGTTTAAGTCGCCTTCTATAACAAGCGCTCCGTTTGCCGCGGTTATGTTTTTAATCACAGGCTTTGCAGTTATATCAGATATCCGAGCGTCCGCCAGATCTGCTTCGACAACGCTTTTAACAGTCTCGGAAAAGTTCATTTTATCCGCGAGCGACTCTATCGGAAGCTCCGCTCTGCCGACAGTAACGGCGCCCTCTTTGGAATATGCGTCTTTAAGCAGATTTACCGTTATATTATTATACACGCCGGCGACAGCCCGCGCCTCAATCTCGACATTCATGACCATATCGCCTATTTCGCAGCGCAGCCCGACGATTTCACATTCAGCGTCCCCTATCGAGTTTTCCTCCGCGCCCTCCACGTCGATTATCTCGTTGAACGGTATAATGGACTGCACCGAGTCAAAGTCGCCTATCATCTCCCCTACGGTGTACAGACAGCTCACCGCCGCCTCACCTTTTATTATAACCTTATCTTTTATAACCTTAACGTCGGTCACTGTGATACAGCCGTCGCACTTTATAACGTCAAGCACCTGCTCGGACACCGCAATCTCGCCGCTGATTCGCATATCCGTCTCGCCGCCGCCCGAATATGTGCAAAGCTCAGCCGTTTCAAACAGCGTCTCTATATCGCAGTCGTCGACGCTGTCAATAACGCTCATACCGACGTTTCCCATCACCTTTGAAGCGACGCCGACAATCGCCTTGACGCTTATGCGCCTTGAATTTTGCAGGCGGCAGCTGACGTTTGAAACGCGCAGCTTGAGCTTGATTCTGTAAACGTCGAGCTGCTCTTTGAGAGCCTGATTTTGCGAAAACGGAGCGGTCTCGGTCACCGATTTTACAGCGCCGGTGAGCTCGTCGGCGTACATAACGGTCACGGTACATATACCCTCGGTTATCAGTCTGTCACCGTTGACGGTTTTGGAGCTTACGGCAGGCTGTACCTCGCATTTGAGAATTTTTGCGGCGGCCGCGCAGTAATCGGGTATTACTATGTCAAAATCAATTTTTTCTTCCGAAAAATTTTCGTACACAGTTTTACATGAGTAAATATTGTTTTTTGTTACGTTACAGTCCATAGCTCTCTCCGTTCCGCCATTTTTTTGGCATAAATCTTTATTAAACTATATTTACAAAACGCCCGAAATATTACATTGCTTTTATAAAATAGAAAAAAACCTTGTTTTTTTTGAAAAATGTATTTATAATAGGAATGTTTAGTTTAAATTGCACGGAAAAAGGCATGGAAAAGATAAACAGTATTCAAAACGAAAAGGTCAAAAGCGCGGCAAAATTAAAACTTGCAAAAGAGCGCGCGGCATCAGGGCTGTTTGTAACGGAAGGCGCAAAGCTCACACGCGAAGCGTATGCCTCGGGCTTTGTAATGCGACGCTGCTTTATCTCAGCCGGTGCAAGCAACGCGCTTGCGCGTGAGTTTGGCTCTTTTGGCGAGTGCTTTATTGTGACAGATACGGTCATGAAAAAAATATCGTCGCTTACCGCCCCGCAGGATATAATCGCACTGTTCGAGGTTAAAGACACCGTAAAGGATATTTACGGGCAGGATTTTATCATCGCACTTGACAGGGTGCAGGACCCTTCAAACCTCGGCGCGATTTTACGCTCGGCGGAGGCTTTCGGCGTTAAAACCGTCATTTTAAGCGATGAATGCTGCGACCCGTACTCATCCAAGGCGCTGCGAGCGGCAATGGGCGGTACATTCAGGCTGAACGTCTGCCGCACAGACCTTATAGAATACATAAATAAAGCAAAAAAGGAGGGCTACGCCGTCATAGGCACGGGACTTGATAAAAGCTATGTCACAGTCGATAAGCTTTGCAGCTTTCAAAAAAAGATCGTTGTTATCGGCAATGAGGGCGGCGGGATTTCGGAAATAACACGCGACGCATGTGATATGGGAATGTTTATACCGATGTACGGCGGCGGCGAGTCGCTCAACGCCGCGGTAGCGGCTTCTATAATAATGTGGGAGAATATAAGACAAAAGTATGAGTGAAAAACATATAAAATGGATATGGCTGAAAAACGCGCTGAATGACAGAAGCGTTAAGA
>CANQVN010000018.1 GCA_947627315.1 uncultured Clostridia bacterium
GTGGTGCTGTTCCCGCTTGCGATAAAACAGCAGAAAACCCAGCTCAATATGGTAAGGCTGCGCCCTTATCAGGAAGAGCTTATGAAAAAATACGGCGGCAACAAGCAGCGGTATCAAGAGGAGCTGATGAACCTCTATCAGCGCGAGGGCTTCAGCCCGATGAGCGGCTGCCTGCCCGCCTTTATTCAGCTTCCTATCATTATGCTGGTCTACACCATCGTCCGCCGCCCGCTGACCTACCTTGCGGGGTGGAAGCTAAGCGAGATATGGACGCGTATGCAGCCCTATATCGAAAAGTTTCCCGATGTGTTTCGCGGCGCTACGGCGGAAAACTTCAACCGCTTTGAGCTTCAGCTGTTTTCCCACCTGTCGGCAGACGGCGCGATTGACATAAACTCCAAGTTTCTGGGGATTTTTGACCTTGCGGAAAAGCCCAGCCAGTTTATGCATAACGGCAACTGGGCGCTTATACTCATACCTATTCTCGCCGGCGTCACAGCCTGGCTTACCGGCTTTGTTTCGCAAAAGCTGAGCGCCACCGCCGCGGCGGACCCGCAGTCGGCAAGCTCTATGCGTATGATGAACATCGTTATGCCGCTTATATCGGTGTGGATTTCCTACACCTACACCTCCGCGCTCGGTCTGTACTGGATAGCGACAAACATTGTGGCGATAGGTCAGACCTTCCTTCTCAACAAGATTTACGACCCCAAAAAGGTCATCGCCGAGGTGGAGGAAAAAATGCGCCGCGAAAAAGAGGCGGAAAAGGAAAAACGCCGCCGCGCCGCCGAAAAACGCGCTCTTTCCAACAATAAAAACAGCAAGAAAAAGCGCGCCGTAAACGCACAGTACGCCGCTCAGCATAAAGAGAGCGACGCTATTGATACCGAAAAAACAGGAGAGTGAAAAAATGGCAACACAGGAGTTATTTTTCGAGGGCAAATCAATCGAAGCCGCCGTCGAAAAAGCCGCGGCAGGTCTCGGGCTTGACAAGGATATGTTAAGCTATGAGGTGGTGCAGACGGCGACAAAGGGCATTTTCGGCATAGGCGCGACGCCCGCGAAAATAAAAATTGTAATCGAGGGCGCAGACGAGCCGGAACAAATCGAAAAAACCGAGACCGCGCCCGAAAAGGAAAAGGCGGAGGATGTCAGGCTTCCGCAGGGCTTTGCTCCCGAAAAGATTTCAAAAAAGCAGGGGGGCGGCAAAAAAGCGCCCGCACCCGCACCCGCGCCCGTTGTTATCGAGCGCAAGCTCTCGCCGCTGCCGCAGGACGATAAAAACGCGCCCGTTATCAAAGACTTTCTGCTCGGTCTGCTCGAAAAGCTCGGCATTGAAAACGGCGGCGCGGAGATAAGCCTTGACGAGAACGGCAGCTACTATGTAAACCTTTCCGGCTCGAAAATGGGCGTGCTCATCGGCAGACGGGGCGAGACGCTGGACGCCGTGCAGTACCTTGCAAATCTTGTGGTCAACCGCAAAAGCGAGCAAAAGACGCGCGTCGTTTTAGACAGCGAGGACTATCGCGCAAAGCGCGCGGCGACGCTTGTCGCCCTTGCCAACAAAACGGCGGACAAGGCGCTAAAATACAGGAAAAATCAGTCCTTGGAGCCGATGGGCTCGTATGAGCGCAGGATAATCCACGCCGCTCTTTCCGGACGCGAGCACATCACAACCTATTCGGTCGGCACAGACCCGCGCCGCAAGGTGATTGTAGCTTACACCAAATAAAGCCGCACACATATAAGCAGCAGGACCGCGTCTTGCTGCTTTTTTACAAAGAGAGGATTAAAGATGGACACAATCTGCGCGGTTTCGACAGCGCGCGCCGCCGCGGCGATAGGCGTTGTGCGCATAAGCGGGAGAGACGCTGTTTCAATCTGTCAAAAGATAATAAAGCTTAAAAGCGGCGAACTTTACAATATTCCGCCCGCGCGGCTGCGCCGGGGTACCGTTTGGGATGAGGATTTTAAGGTGGACGACGTTATGTGCGCCGTTTTCCGCGCGCCCGCGTCATACACGGGCGAGGACATTGTTGAGATAAACTGCCACGGCGGGCTTCTGATACTTGATAAAATTATGCGCCTGCTTATAAAAAACGGCGCGAGGGCAGCCGAGGGCGGCGAGTTTACCAAGCGTGCGTTTTTAAATGGCAAGCTCGACCTTGTTCAGGCGGAGGCGGTGGGCGACCTTATAAACGCGACCTCCGCCGCGGATGCGGCGATGGCGCTGGGGCGTATGGAGGGCAGTCTGTCGCGGGAGTTCGGCGCTCTGTTTGACGAGCTTATTTCTCTCAACACCGACATTTTGGCGTATATTGATTTTCCGGACGAGGGAATAAGCGACGTGAGCGCGGACAGAGTGCTGTCCGTTCTGTACGACGCACAGCGCCGCCTTGACAGGCTGGAGCGCAGCTTTTCGGCGGGCGGCGTCATCCACGACGGGGCGGACACGGTGCTGCTCGGCGCGCCCAACGTCGGCAAAAGCACACTGCTCAACACGATACTCGGCTATGAGCGCGCGCTGGTGTCGGACGCCGCCGGAACGACGCGGGACGTGCTGCGCGAGCGGGTGAATTTCGGCGGCATAACGCTCAATATAAGCGACACCGCCGGTCTCAGAAACGCTGCCCGCGGTCTTGAAAAGCGGGGAATCGACTTTACCATGCGCGAGCTTATGGGGGCGGACCTTGTATTCGCGCTGTTTGACGGCTCGCGCCCGCCGGGAAAAGACGACCTTACGCTGCTGCCGCTCTGCCGCGGCAAGACCGCCGTCGCCGTCATAACAAAATGCGACCTTCCGACCCGCGCCGACCTTTCCGAAATAGAGGCGGCGTTTTCCCGCGTCGTGCGCGTCAGCGCCGTGACGGGCGAGGGGATAGAGCAGCTGGAAAAGGAGGTGCGGGCGCTCTTTTTGTCCGACAGGCTGTCGGTCGAAAGCGGTATGCTTGTTTCAAACGCCCGCCACTACGACTGTGTAAAACGCGCGCTTGACAGCGTTCGCGCGGCGATAAAAACGGTAAAGGACGGCTTTACGCCCGACCTTGCAAGCCCCGACATCACGGCGGCGGCAAGCGCCCTTGGCATGATAACGGGCGCGCAGGCGTCCGAGCGGATAATCGACGAGATTTTTTCCAAATTCTGCGTCGGAAAATAAAATACAAGGTCTTCAATGCGCCTTACAGCCGCGCCGTATAAAAAAGCCTTTCACGGAAATGCCGTGAAAGGCTTTTTTCATATTCCAAACATTTGCTCGGCGTTTCGGGTGGTAAATTCTATCACCTCATCTGTCGTAACGCCGCGTATTTCCGCGATTTTCTCCGCGACAAAGCGGGTGTAATCGGGGCGGTTTACCTTGCCGCGGTGCGGCGCGGGGGTAAGGTAGGGGCTGTCCGTTTCAAGCATCAGCCGGTCCTCCGGCACAGCCTTTGCACACTCGACGACCCGCCGCGCGTTTGAAAAGGTGACAACGCCGCCAAGGGATATCGAAAAGTTCATTTTCAATATCTCCCTCAGCGTTTCGACAGAGCCGGAAAAACAATGGAACACGCCGCGCGGCGGCGGGTTTTTCCTTATTATCTCCAGCGTGTCCTCCATCGCGTCGCGGGAGTGGATGACAATGGGAAGTCCCGCCTCGTTTGCGTAGGCAAGCTGCTTTTCAAACCAGTATTTCTGCTTGTCGCGGGGCGAGCTTTCCCAGTGGTAATCAAGCCCTATCTCGCCGACGGCGACGACCTTCGGATGGGCGATGAGCTTTTTCATCTGCTCCCACATACTGTCGCTTATATCGGCGGTGTCGCAGGGGTGAAAGCCCGCCTCGACGTAGACGTATTCATACTTTTCCGCAAGCGCTATCGACTGCTTTACCGTCTCCGGCTCACAGCCGACGCATATCAGCTTATACAGTCCGTTTTGGCGCATCTGCTCCATCAGCCCGTCCCTTACGTCGTCGTAAACAGGCTCGAACAGGTGGCAGTGCGTGTCGATAAGCCCTTTCATCTTATTTTTGACCCCGCCGGTATGCTGTCGTCCAAAAACAGAACCGAAACCCCGTCCGGCGTGTCGCAGGCAAGCAGCATTCCCTCCGATATCTCGCCGCGCAGCTTGGCGGGGGCGAGGTTGTCGACCAGCGCTATCGTTTTGCCGACAAGCTCGTCGGGCGAGTAATACTGCGCGATGCCGGACAGTATCTGCTTTTGCTCAAAGCCGTTGTCAACCTTAAGCACCAGCAGCTTGTCGCTCTTTTTCAGCTTTTCACAGCTTAAAACCTTGGCGGCGCGAAGCGACACTTTTGAAAAATCGTCTATCGTTATCTGCGGCTCCTCCGGCTTTTTCGGGCGGCTGTCGTTTTCTATTTCCTCCAGCATTTTCTGCATATCTATTCTTGCAAATAAAATCTCCGCCTGCCCGAGCTTATGCCCGTCCTTTACAAAGCCGAAGCTTTCAAGCGAGCAAAGCCCGCCGTTTTCAAGGTTCAGCCGGCTGTGGATTTTAGCGGACGTGTCCGGCATAAACGGCTCGAGCAGCACCGCCGAAAAGCGGATTGTCTCCACAAGGTTATACAAAACCTCGTGCAGCCGCTCACGGTCGCCGCCCTCGCGCCCTAAAATCCACGGCTCGGTCTCGTCTATATATTTGTTGGCGCGGCGAAGCAGCGCGAAAATATCGTCAATCGCGTCCGCGATGTGCATATCGTCCATATGCTTTTGTACAAGTCCCGGTGTTTTAAGAGCAAGCGATTTAAGCTCGTCGTCTATCGCTTCCGCCCTGCCGCGGCGGGTGTCGCCGCCGAAATACTTTTGGCTCATGGCGACCGTACGGTTTACAAGGTTGCCGAGGATATTGGCAAGCTCGGAATTTATCCGCTCGATTATAAGCTCGTGGGAAATCACCCCGTCGTTTGCAAACGGTATCTCGTGAAGGACAAAATACCGCACCGCGTCCACCCCGTAAAGGCGGACAAGGTCGTCGGCGTAGATGACGTTGCCCTTTGACTTGCTCATTTTGCCGTCGCTCATTATAAGCCACGGGTGACCGAACACCTTTTTGGGCAGCGGCTCGCCCAGCGCCATTAACATTATCGTCCAGTAGATGGTGTGAAAGCGGACAATGTCCTTGCCGATAAGGTGTATGTCGCACGGCCACAGCCTTTTATACTGCTCGCTGTGATTGCCCTCCGGATCGTAGCCGATGTTTGTGATGTAGTTTGAAAGCGCGTCTATCCACACATAAACGACGTGCTTTTCATCAAACGAGACGGGAATCCCCCAGTCAAACGAGGTGCGGGAGACGCACAAATCCGAAAGCCCGGGCTTTATAAAGTTGTTTATCATCTCGTTTTTGCGGGCGGGCGGCTGGATAAAATCGGGATGCTCGTTTATATATTTTTCAAGCTTTGCGGCGTATTTGGAAAGCTTCAGGAAATACGCCTCCTCTTTTGTCTTGTGAACCGGTCTGCCGCAGTCGGGACACTTGCCGTCCGCAAGCTGGCTTTCGGTGAAAAACGACTCGCAGGGCGTGCAGTACCAGCCCTCATACTCGCCCTTGTATATGTCGCCCTTGTCGTACAGCTTTTTGAATATCTGCTGCACCTTTTTTTCATGCACAGGGTCGGTCGTTCTGACAAATTTGTCGTAGGTGGTGTTCATGACGTCCCAGATTTCCTTTATCTGAGAAACAACGCCGTCGACGTACTCCTTCGGCGTGATGCCCGCCTCTTTTGCCTTTTGCTGTATCTTTTCGCCGTGCTCGTCCGTACCCGTCTGGAAGTAGACGTCGTACCCCTGCATCCGCTTATACCGCGCGATGCTGTCCGCCAGCACGATCTCATAGGTGTTGCCGATGTGCGGCTTGCCGGACGTGTACGCAATGGCGGTGGATATATAAAACTTTTCCTTCACTTTCCAAGCTTCCTTTCATATTTTACCTATCTTTTATAGTATATATTAAAAGAGAGCAGAAATCAACATAAAAAAGCTTCCCTGTATAGAAAAGCGGGAAGCCACAAGGCTTCCCGGCTTTTTGACGATGGCTGCTTTTACTCGGCTTTAAGCTGATTTAAGCACTTTGCGCAGATGTTCTTGCCCATGTACTGAGTAAGCTCCGACCCTTCGCCGCAGAAAACACAGCCCGGATGGTACTGTTTAAGCACGATGCTGTCATCAGTGACATAAATTTCCATTGAGTCTTTGTTTTCAATGTTGAGCGCGCGGCGAAGCTCGATAGGAAGAACGATGCGACCGAGTTCGTCAATTTTTCTAACGACGCCTGTTGCTTTCATACAATCTCTCCTTTTCCCGTTTTTTGACCTTGCACGGCGGCTTTTACCGCCGCGCATTTTTAACCTGATGACATTATATGACATATTTCTTCATTTGTCAACCAATTTTTTCAAGTTTTAGTAAAAAATTTTCAAAGTGGTATATATATGAACTATTTATTTGCGGGGATATTGGTTTTCTCTATAGTTTCTGCGTTTTTCGGCGGAAATGCGGACGGGGTGACGCAGGCGGTGCTGTCGGGCGGGAGTAAGGCGGTGGAATACGCCGCGACGGCGGGAGCCGCCATTGTAGTCTACAGCGGGATTATGAAGGTGGCGGAGCGCGCGGGGCTGGGGCTGTGGCTGTCGCGGCGGCTCTCGCCTCTCATCGAGCGGCTGTTCGGAAAGCTGCCGGCGGGCGTGAGAGAGGATATAACCATGAACGTATCCTGCAATTTTTTAGGCCTCGGCAACGCGGCGACGCCCTACGGCATACGCGCCATGCAGGCGATGGCGCAGGGAGACAGGGCGACGGACGGTATGATTTTGTTTGCCGTTATAAACAGCTCGTCCATACAGTTTTTGCCGACGACGCTCGCGGCGGTGCGGCAGAGCGCGGGGTGCGCGTCCCCGTTTGATATACTGCCCTGCGTCTGGATTTGCTCGGCGCTGTCCCTTGCGGCGGCTGTGACCGCGTGTTTTGTATGCAGAAAGGCGGGTGGTTGGATTGCAAAGCTGCATAATGCCGGCGGTGATACTTATAATCGTTCTCGCCGCGCTGATAAAGCGGGTAAACGTGTTTGAGGCGTTTTTGGAGGGCGCAAGGCAGGGGATGGGTACGGTTGTGTCGGTGTTTCCCACCTTCTGCGCGCTCTTTTTCCTCATCGGCGTGTTTGAAGCGTCGGGCGGGGAGAGCGTCGCATCCTACGCCCTGCGCCCGCTCGCTTTTGCTTTGCGCCTGCCGGACGCCATAGCGCCGCTTATGATACTGCGCCCGCTTTCCGGCTCCGGCGCGACGGCTTTTTTCAAAACGCTGATTTCGCGGGTGGGGGCGAACAGCTTTGCCGGCCGCACCGCCGCCGTTATGCTCGGCTCAAGCGAAACTACAATGTATACGATAAGCGTCTACTTTGGCGCGGCAAAGGTCAAAAAGACGCGCTACGCCATCCCCTGCGCGCTGATAGGGGACGTGACGGCATTTGTCGCATCGGCCGCGCTTGTGACGCTGTTCTTTTGAAAAACTATTGAAAAACCCGACGGAGAGCGGTATAATATAAAAAAACGAAGGAGACGGAAAAATGAGCGATAAAAAGATTATTGTTGAAATGTCAGCCCGGCATGTTCACGTCACTCAGGCGGATTTGGAAAAGCTGTTCGGCGCGGGCGCAAAGCTCACGCCAAAGCGGGAGCTTTCTCAGCCGGGGCAGTATCTCAGCGAGGAGCGGGTCGACCTTATCGGTCCGAAAAAGACGATAGCAAACGTCTCGATACTCGGTCCGACAAGACCGGAGACGCAGGTGGAGGTGTCTTTGACCGACGCGCGCACGCTGGGGGTTACGGCGCCCATTCGTATGAGCGGCGACGTTAAGGGCTCTGGCTCTGTTACGATAAAGGGTCCTGCCGGCGAGATTACGATAGACGAGGGCGTTATCGCCGCAAAGCGGCATATACATATGACGCCGGAGGACGCTGAGAAGATGGGGCTTTCGGACGGGCAGACGGTGTCTGTCAAAATCGGCGGCGAGCGCGGGCTTGTGTTTGACGAAACGGTGCTGCGCGTGTCCGACAAGTTTGCAACGGCGATGCACATCGACACGGACGAGGCAAACGCGGTGGCGCTGCCGCGCGATGCTGTCGGCGAGATTTTAGATTAAAATGCAGCAAAGCGGCAGGGAAATCCCTGCCGCTTTTTTATTTTAATTCCGTGCGTCGTATCAGCGCGTAACAACCCAGTCCGAAAACAGCTCCTACCGCCAAAAACGTGAGTATGGGAAACGCAAGGTTTACCGTTTTGTCATTCATAAACCCGAAGGCGGCTTGCACGAGTTTACCGATTTTGCCTGTAAGCTCTGCGGAAAATACAAAGCGGAACAGGGCGGCGACAAGCAGTATTACCCCCGCAAGCCCGACGCCTATCAAAAGCGAGGTCGTTTTACCGACTTTGTTGATAACAAGCGCCGCAAGATAGAAAATACTGCAAAATACCACATACAGAAGCGTCAGCCACAGCCAGTTCAAAAACAGGTTGCCGTACCCGTAAAGCATACCGAAAATCGTGAAGTGCTTGATAAAATGATGCAAAACATTCCCGAGCAGGGTATCAATCAACGCCATTGCGGCGGACGCCAAAAGAAAGCTGCAAAACGTTGAAAGAAAAATAAATCTGCGGGTAAATCCGTTTTGCAAAAACGCCTTGAAGTCCTCTTTGAAGCTCAGCGCCCCCATAATGCTCACAAACACGGCGGACGCCATCTCCGCACCGCTGGAGTTTGACTCAACCTCTCCTGTACAAAGCGCGACAATCGCCATAATCAAAGCAAAAAACCCGTATTCCACCAGATAGAAAATCACAAGCGGTCTGGCTTTGGTCAAGCACCCGTAGGCTGTCGCGGAACCAAACTTATTCATTTTAACGCTCCTTTCTCGGTCATCTTGACAAACAGCTTTTGCAGATTCAAAGCGGAAATCTCAAGATTGCTCTCTTTCGGCGGCGCGGCTTTTTCATCCATTATATAGGCGATTTTAAGCCCGCCCAGCTCGTCGCAGCCGATTACATTTCTGCCCGCGCAGTAGCTTTCGACCTCAGACGCCGCGCCGGATACGCTGTACCCTTTTTCAAGCAGGTTTTCCACGCTGTCTTTAAGGATAATCTTTCCGTTGTCAATCAAAACCACGTCCTCGACGATGTTTGAAACCTCCTCGATTAAATGGGTCGCGATTATAAAGGTGCGCTCCCCGCTTTCAAACTCATTTAAAAGCAGGCTGTAAAAAAGCTCCCTGTGGTTTGCGTCCAGCCCCAGCACCGGCTCGTCGAAAATGATGTAGGGAACGGGCAGCGACAGCGCGATAATCAGCTTGAAAATCGACTGGTAGCCTTTTGAGAGCGCACGAAACCTCTTGTTTATATCAAGACCGTATTTTTTTGAAAGAATAAGCGCCTTGTCAAGGTCAAAATCCTTATAAAAGCGATTTGTCCACTTGAAATGCTCCGCCGCCTTCAAATCTCTGTCATACAGGTCCGTTTCGCTCATACAGAATATTTTATCGTGAACCGCCATATTTTCGCCCGCCGGAATTTCGTCTATAAACACCTCGCCCTTGTCGGCAAAAACGCGGTTGGCGATAATGTTTATAAGCGTGGACTTGCCCGCGCCGTTTCTGCCCAGCAGCCCGTATATTTTCCCGAACTCAAAGGAAAAAGAGACGCTGTCCAAAGCAAGCACATCCTTATATCTTTTCGTGACGCCTTTAACTTCAATCGCTTTCATTCCGATAACCCCTTTCTATCAGTAAAACGATATCCTCTTTTGTCATTTTAAGCTTTTTTGCCTCCTCTATCAGGGCGGCTACATACTGTTTATAAAACCGGCTCTGCCGTTTTCTCCGTATTTTTTCAACCGCGCCGGAGCTTACGAACATACCGAGCCCTCGCTTTTTATAGATAATCTGCTCGTCTGTCAGTATGTTCATCCCTTTCAAAACGGTGTGCGGATTTACGGTCAGCTGCGCGGAAATCTCGTTCATTGAGGGAATTTGCGTCTCCTCCGGAAAAACGCCCGTGAATATCTTGTCCTCAAGCTGCTCCGCTATCTGAATAAAGATAGGCTTTTCTGTGCTTGAGCTTACGTTCATAAGCGGCGCTCCTTTCATTGTTGGTTAGTTATCTAAGTAACTAACATGTGATACAATTATAGCCGTAAAATCCGTTGTTGTCAATAGGTTTTTAAAAATTTTCGGGGCGCTTTTGACGCCCCGGAGGTATTTATTTTAAGCTTTCCGCTATGTCCAAAATCAGTTTTTCGGTCTTTTCCCAGCCAAGGCAGGGGTCTGTTATCGACTTGCCGTAGATATGCTCGCCTATCTTCTGCGCGCCGTCCTCGATATAGCTTTCTATCATCAGCCCCTTTACCATTTTACGCAAATCGGCGTTGTGGTTTCGGCTGTAAATTACGTCCTTTGATATCCGTATCTGCTCCAGATACTGTTTGCCGGAGTTTGCATGGTTGGCGTCGATTATAACGGCGGGGTTGCAAAGACCCGATTTTTCATAAAGCCCGTACAGCCCGACCAAATCCTCATAGTGATAGTTGGACACGTTTTTGCCCGCAAAATCGGTATATCCGCGCAGTATCGCGTGTGCGAGCATATTGCCCTCGCTTACGACCTCCCAGCCGCGGTAGATGAACATATGGCTGTTCTGCGCCGCCGAGATTCCGTTCATCATAATGGTAAGATCCCCGCCCGTCGGGTTTTTCATACCGACCGGTATATCCAGTCCGCTGGCTGTCAGCCGGTGCTGCTGGTTTTCGACCGAGCGCGCGCCTATCGCGACGTATGACAGAAGGTCGGACAGATATCTGTGGTTGTCGGGATAGAGCATCTCGTCCGCGCAGGAAAAGCCATAGTCGGCAAGCGCGGAGATATGCAAATCGCGTATCGCGACAATGCCGCGCAGCATATCGGGGCTCTCGTCCGGGTCGGGCTGGTGCAGCATACCCTTGTAGCCCGAGCCGTTGGTGCGCGGCTTGTTGGTGTATATGCGGGGGATTATGACGATTTTATCGCGTACCCTGTCCTCAACGCGGCGCAGGCGGGAGATATAGTCCAGCACCGCCTCGCGGTTGTCCGCGGAACACGGACCTATAACAAGCAAAAACTTGTCCGACCTGCCCTCGAAAACGGCGCGGATTTCATCGTCCCTCTGCTTTTTTATCGCCGCCATCTTTTCGGATACGGGGTATTGCTTTTTTATTTCCTGCGGTATCGGCAGCTTTCGTAAAAAATTCATATTCATAAGTTTTTCTCCTGTCTATTCGGCTTTGTCAAACCGCGCGCGGCGGGTGGTGGAAACGCGCATCATCTCGCGCATACCCTCTCTGTCTCCGCTTGCCAGCTTGTCGTACAGCTCGTTAAACGAGCGTCTGAATTTATCCATCTCCCGCAAAAGCGAGCCGCGGTTGAGCAAAAACAGCTCGCTCCACATCTCGTCGTTTATCTTGGCTATCCGCGTAAGGTCGCGAAAGGAGTCGCCCGTGTAATGCTCCAGTCCTCTGAAATCGTTGCAGCACATAAGACAGGTCGCTATGCAGTGGGTAAGCTGGGAGAGGTATGCTATCATCTCGTCGTGCATTTCGGGGCTGAGCTCGGACACGTCCGCAAACCCGAGCTTTTGACCGAGGTCGCGGCATAGCTCGATAGCTCCCGCCGTGTTGTTTGAGGTGGGAACGACAATGTAGTTTGCCTGCCTGAAAATACGGTCGTCCGCGTTTTGAACGCCGTATACCTCCCGCCCCGCCATCGGGTGCGCCGCTATAAACTCGATATCGGGGCGCAGAAGCTTCTGTATTTCATAAACTATGCAGCTTTTAACGCCGGTGACGTCCGTTATCACGGCGCCCGGCTTGAAAAGCCCGCCGTTTTCTTTAAGCCAGTTTACAAACACGTTGGGGTAGAGTGCGAACACCGCAAGGTCGGCGCTGCCGACAAGCTCGGGGTCGATATCGACTCCGCCTCTGTCGATTATCCCTTTTTCAAGCGCGTAGTCGATAGAGCTTTGACTGCGCGTTATCGCGCTTACGTCGTATCCCTGCCGTTTAAGCGCCATCGCGTAGCTTCCGCCCAAAAGTCCGAGACCTACGATTAGTATTTTCATATCCTTTTTAAGCTTCATCCGTTATCTCCGTTTCAATGCCAAGTCCCGACAGCTTTTCAAAAAAGTCGGGCATACTCTTGCTTACCGCCTGCGCGCCGGAAATTTCTCCGCCCGTTTTGGTGCATAAAACCGCAAGCGCCATCACTATCCTGTGGTCGTTGTGTCCGCAAAGCGTCTCTTTCGGCGGGTGCGCCATTTTGCCGACCGTTATGCTGTTTTCCTTTACGTCGACCGCAGCTCCGAACTTTGCAAGCTCCGCCGCCATAGCGGCGCCCCTGTCGCTTTCCTTTATCCTCAGCCGCCGCGTGCCGGAAAGCGCCCCGCCGCCGCATGCCGCCATTGCAGACATAAGCACCGGCGCCAAATCGGGGCAGTCGGAAACGTCGATATCCGGCGCGCCGCTGCGGATTGCGGCAAAGCAGGCGTCGCAGACGCAATCTCCCTGCAAGCTGTCCCGCCGCAGCCCCGTCACCGCAACGTCCCCGCCCAGCAGGTTTAACGCTTTGAAAAAGGCGGCGTTTGACCAGTCGCCCTCGACGGCGTAGTCCCGCGCGGTATATTTTTGGTTTCCCAAAATCTCTATTTTTTTATCCGAAATTTTGATATCAACGCCAAAATCGCGCAGCGCCGCCGCCGTCAGGTCAAGATAGGGGCGGCTTTCAAGCCTGCCTTCTATCTCTATCACGCTGTTGCCGGAAAGAGTCGGCAGTATAAACATAAGCCCGCTTATAAACTGGCTTGAAATGTCGCCGCGCACGCGGTACAGCCCGCTTTTGAGACTTCCGCGCACCGTCACGCTGTCCTCCGTCTGCGAAAACAAAAACCCGCGCTCAATGCTGAGCGTTTTATACACCTCAAGCGAGCGGGAAAACAGCCGCTTTGACCCTTTAAGCGTGATTTTCCTGTCAAGGGTGAGCGCAAGCGGTATCAAAAAGCGCAGCGTACTGCCGCTCTCGCCGCAAAAAAGCGTGTCCTCCGTCCTGCCGCCCCGCTCCAATATAAGCCCGCCGTCCGTTTCGGTTATCACCGCGCCGAGGGCGCGCAGCGCGCCCGCCGTCGCTTCTATGTCCTGCGACAATGCGACGTTTTTGATTTTACACCTGCCGCCGGACAGATACGCGCAGATAAGCGCGCGGTGAGCCATGCTCTTTGAGGGCGGAGCGGTCAGCCCTCCCGCCGCCGCTCCCGCCTTGATTTTAACCTTCAAGCCCGTATGCCTCCATCACCCGCGCCGCAACCTCCGTAACTCCGCCCGCGCCGCTCACCGTCAGGTCGGCACAGCCGCGGTAGACGGGCAGGCGCGTATCATACAGTGCGCGCAGCTTTTTTCTGTCGTTTGAAAGCGGGCGGCTGTCCGTTACCGGCAGGCTTTCAAGAGGTCTGTCGATAAAGCAGAGCCTGCCGTTCAGCTTGAGCGCCGCTCTGTTCTGCTCCCGCAGCACCGCGCCGCCTCCCGTCGCTATCACAAGCCCGCTTTCCGCGGCGACCGCTTTGACAGCTTCGCTTTCCGCGTCTCTGAAAAGCGCCTCGCCCTTTTCCAAAAGCGCCGGGACCGCAAGCCCGCTTCTTTTTTCAATCTCCTTATCCGTGTCGATAAACCGCCTGCCCAGCTTTTTTGCAACCGCCCTGCCGACAGACGTTTTCCCACAGCCCGGCATACCGATTAAAACTATGTTTTCCCGCTCCTTTGCAAGCATATCGTAAACGCCGTCGGTCTTGCCCACAAAGCTGCCGCCGGTGAAAAGCTCAGCCGCGGCGGCAGCCTGCGCCACAAGCATATACAGCCCGCCGCAGGCGGAAATGCCGCGCGCCCGCGCCGCCGTTACAAGCTCTGTTCTCAGCGGGTTATAAACGGCGTCCAGCACGCCGCAAAGGCGCGGCAGTCTTCCTATATCCGCCGCCGTATCGTAGGGGGAGGGGTACATGCCGCACGGGGTGGTGTTTATCAAAATCTCGCAGTCGGCGTGGTCTCTATACAGCGTCTCGTAGTCGATACAACCGTCCTTGGCGGTGCGGGACACGCGCAAAACTTCGGCAGCGCCCGCCGCGCGCGCGACCGCCGCCGCCGTTTTGGAGGTGCCGCCGCTGCCTAAAATCACGACCTTTTTCTGGCGCATATCTATGCCCGCCTTTTTGGCAAGCGCGCTCATTCCCGAAAAATCGGTGTTGTAGCCGTAAAGCTTACCGCCGCGGTTTACAACCGTGTTTACCGCGCCTATCTCCCGCGCTCTGTCGCTTATGTGAGAAAGGTAGTAAACAACGTCCTGCTTGTAGGGAATAGTCACGTTGATTGCCCGAAACTCCCTTTTTTCCATAAAGTCCTGAAGCTCGGACGGCTCAAGCTCAATAAGCTCATAGCCGTAGCCGCCGAGCTTGCCGTGTATTATCTTTGAAAAGCTGTGGGTAAGCTTTCGCCCTATACAGCCGTATTCCATAGCCTCACCTCAAAAAGTCCGCGCCGAAGCGGGTCGCCAGAATATCGCAGAGCGTCAGCGCGCAGACGCTGTCCGCAACGACCCGCGCGCGGTGGACAATGCAGGGGTCGTGCCGCCCTTTTGCCGAAATTTCGGCGTTTTCGTTTTTGATAAAGTCGACGGTGCGCTGGGGAGTGAAAATGGTGGGGGTCGGCTTTACCGCAATTTTCATCACTATTGGCATACCGTTTGTAATGCCGCCGTTTATGCCGCCGTTTGAGTTTTTCTCGGTGTAAACGGCGCCGTCTTTCACGCGCAGCGGGTCGTTAGCCTCGCTCCCGCGCATATCCGCAAGCTTAAATCCGTCGCCAAACTCGATTCCCTTTACGGCGGGGATTGAAAACATCGCGTGGGAGAGCATACCCTCCACGCTGTCAAACCACGGCTCGCCCACGCCCGCCGGCATACCGCAGACCACCGTCTCCAGCACGCCGCCGACGCTGTCGCCCGCGGCGCGCGCCTGCTCTATTTTCTCTTTCATAAGCGCGCCCGCGCTGTCGTCCAGCACCGCAAAATACTCGTTTTCAAGCTTTTGCCTGTCTTTTTCAAAATCCTCAAAGCCGCGGTCTGCCACGCCGGCGCAGCGCGCTATGTGGGTTGCGATATGCACTCCCTTTTTTTCAAGCGCGGCGGTCGCTATCGCCCCCGCGGCGACAAGCGCCGCCGTAACTCTGCCGCTGAAATGCCCGCCCCCGCGGTAGTCCTCATGCCCCGCGTAGCGAAGATATGCCGTATAATCGGCATGCCCCGGTCTTGCCCGCCCGTAGTCGTAGTCGCCCGAGCGGACATTTTCATTCGGTATTATCACCGTGACGGGCGTGCCGCAGGTGACGCCGTTTACAACGCCGCTTACAAGCTTAAACTCGTCCTTTTCGGCGCGGGAGGTGGAGATGCTCCCCGCCGGACGGCGCAGCGAAAGCCGGGACGCGATAAACCCGTTATCCACCGCAATTCCCGCCGGCAGTCCGTCGATGACCGCGCCTATACAGTCGCCGTGACTTTCACCGAAAACGGTGACGGCTATGCTGTTTCCGAATGTATTTTTCATTTTCCAACCGCCTTTGCGGCAAGCCCTTCAAGCTCGCCGACACTCAGTTTTTTCATTTCAAATTCGCCGACGCGCGGCACATATATAACGTTTATCGTATCTCCCGCAAGCTTTTTGTCGTGGCGCATCGCCTCAAAAAGCACTTTCGGGTCGCCTTCAAACCGCGTCGGCAGGCGCAGCCGCTCCAGCACGGGCAAAAGCCTCGCTCTCACCCCGTTTTCGCACATCGGCAGCATACCCAGCGCCACGCATTCGCCGTGGTAAAGCGCGCCGCAGCTTTCAATGGCGTGGGCGAGCGTGTGTCCGAAGTTCAGCACGCGGCGAAGCCCCGTCTCGCGCTCGTCCTTTTCGACGACCTGCTTTTTAATGAGCAGCGAGCGATATATCACGGTGTCGATATCGGCGCTTTCGCTTTCTATCATCTCAAAAAGCTCGCGATCGCAGGTCAGCGCCATTTTCACCGCCTCGGCAAGCCCGTTTGAAATCTGCCTGTCGGGCAGCGTTTTAAGAGTGTCGGGGTCAATAACCACCGCCCTTGGCGGGTAAAACGCGCCGACTGTGTTTTTATATCCCTCAAAGTCAATCGCAACCTTGCCGCCTATCGACGAGTCGACCTGCGACAGCACCGTCGTCGGTATGTTGTAAAAGTCAATCCCGCGCATATAGCACGCGGCGGCAAAGCCCGCAAGGTCGCCCATCACCCCGCCGCCGACGGCGACAACGCAGTCGTTTCTGTCAAAATGAAGCCGCGTCATCTCCCGCAGCAGGCGGGCAAAGCTGTCCATGCTCTTTGTCGCCTCGCCCTGCGGCAGCGTGATAACGTGCGGACTTTCGCACTGCCGCGCGACCCGCTTTGCATATTCCTCCGGCACGCCGTCATCCGTTACAATAAGCGCGCGGCGACTGAGGCTCATAAGCTTGCCCGCCCTGTCAAGCGCGCCCCGCTCCAGCGTTATATCATAGCCGCCCGTCTGTGTTTTAACAGGTATTGTCATATATTTATTTCCTTTTCGTATGAGCCTATCACCTTGACGCTCTGACAGTTCGGCTCAAGCTGTGTCAGCATCCGCCTGCCCTCAAACGAGTTTATACAGCCCTCGCCCTCGGCGTAAAAATAGTAATTCCAGCTCAGCTTTTTGGTCGGTCTGCTTTTAAGCGCGCGCAGGTTAAACCCGTGCTCGCCTATGGCGGACACCGCCTTGCCGAGACTGCCCGGCTCGTTTTTGACGGTGAAAAGCATGATAAAGTTGTTGTCGTTTATCGTCTGCTCCTTCGGCACGCGGGAAAAGACCGCGAAGCGCGTGGCGTTTGTTCCGCTTTCGTTGATGTGCGACTCCAGCACCTTGAGTCCGTACCGCGCCGCCGCCTCCGCGCTGCCGATGGCGGCGGTGTCGTGCCTGCCAAGCCGCGCCACCGTCTCTGCGGCAACGGCGGTGTTTACCGCCTCGACCGGGCGAAATCCGCGGCGGGAGATATACCCCGCGCACTGACCGAGCGCCTGAGGGTGGCTTATCACCTCTTTTACCTCGTCCATCGTCGTACCCTTGACGGCAAGCAGGTTCTGCACAATCTCGGCGTGGTAGACGCCGTTTATGTAAAGCCCGCCGAAAAAGGCAAGGTCCATCACCTGCCCGACGTCGCCGTTGTAGCTGTTTTCGATTGGCAGAAACGCCGTGTCGCACTCGCCCTTTTCCACCGCGTTATAAGCCGAGGCAAAGTCGGGGTAGGGGACGGTATTTCCGCCCTCGAATACGCGGCGCGCGACAATGTCCGCAAACGCGCCCGGAACGCCGCTGTAAGCGACGCGTATCCCGTTTAGCATACGGCTTTGATAGCTCTTGGAGACGTCAATCGAGCTTTTTAAGAAATTTACATAATATTCCTTTATTACGCTGTCCGATACAAGCTCCAGGTTTCGCTCAACGACCTCGTTTTCCCGCGCCCCGTCGAAAATCGGCAGTCCGCGCTCCCGCTTGTATTCCGCCACCTGACGCACCGCCGTCATCCGCCGCTCGAACAGCCGCGCCATCTCTCTGTCGCACTCGTTTATCTCGGCGCGAGCCTTGTTAATATCCGCCATTTTTCTCTCCCGATTGATTTATTCCGTAAAAAAAGCCTGCGACCATATACAGAGTATAACTAATCGCAGGCTATCCTTTATAGTGATAAATGGAACCTCAGTCCCTTTCGGCACACAGACAGTCTGTATATGAATAGTAGTAAAATCGGTTATTCATATTAAAAAGCCTCTCGCATTTTTGCTTATAATACATCATTTTTCACATTTTGTCAATAAAAACGCGAAAAAAACTGAGATTTTACCGTCACGTCTTGACTGACACTGTTTAATATGATATAATTTCAAATCGAAAAATTGACAGGAAGTGTGAGTAAATGGATGTTTCAAAAATCAAACTGATAGCGTTCGACCTTGACGGGACGCTTACCCAGCACAAAAGCCCGCTGTCTCCCGAAAACCGCGAGACGCTCGACAGACTCAGCGAGAAATACAAGCTTGTCATGGCGGGCGCGGGTATGTGTATGCGCATTTTCAACCAGATGGAGCAG
>CANQVN010000019.1 GCA_947627315.1 uncultured Clostridia bacterium
GGCGTCACACCACCTTGCCTGATCACACTCCCTACTCTAATACGTTTGTCCATGTGTCAGACATTATACTACATAACGGCAAAAAAATACACAGATTCGTATTAGATAAAAAATAATGTTACCGAAAAATACTCGTTGTCTAATAATAGTGTTACCGTAATTTTACTCGTTGCCCAAGAGCCCTTTGCTATCTATTTCTCTTTTTTATGGTTTTGGTAATGATCACCTCCAGCGGCTCATAATCATAATGAAAAGCGGCATCACTGGCCTTGATCATCTCTTCTTGGCTGATATTATCAAAAAGGACGTAGTAGCCAGCTCGCAGGGCGAGCTCCCGGATAAAAAGGCGCTGAACTCTGCCGTTGCCCTCGCGGAATGGGTGAATGGAATTGAGATCGCCCAGGTAATAGGCTAGCCTCCCCGTGATAGTCTTTTCATCCAGCCCGGCCAGATAATTCTCACTTTTGAGCTCACTAAAGAGAGCCTCGGCGTTTACCTCAATTAACTCATGCTGGCAAAAGATGTTACCCTTGCTGATATCCGTCTGGCGGATCTCGCCCGCCCAATCATAAATATCATCAAAAAGATATTTGTGAATCCGTTTTAGATATTCAAAGTCCAGATCGCCCTCCAGTGGGTGATTACTTAGCGCCTGTGTTTTAAGGGAAGTAATCTCTCGTTCGGCGGCATCGAGAGCCTTTTCATCTTTGATACCCAACTTGTTCTTTAAGACTGTGCCGTACGGATAACAATAGTAATCGTCCCGTTCGTATTCATAAGACAAAGGCAGTGGCATCATTAAGCCGCCGTCCTTCGATGTCTTTTTAATGCGTCCGCGAGAGCAGCGTCTATGCTTAATTCACCGGTCTGGCAGCGCATGAGAGTTTGTTTTTCGCGCGAGGTCAATTCCATCCCCTCTAAACGAAGGTTAGCTTCAACAAATCTCAAAATGCGCTCGTCATTGCTCATAGTTATATTATACCATATTTTGTCATTCTTATGTGCCGCCAAGCGAAGCGTCTCGCCTTTGCACGGCTAGAGCTTCTCCTCCTACCGATTCGTCTACTATTTTCCCCGGTTATATTGCGTTTTTGGTGCATTTGTAATACAATGAAAATGACGTGGTATAAAGTACTACGACAGTACTCCAATTCCACGTCAAGACACACTTCGCGGCAAGTCCTTGTGGCTTGCCGCGATTTACTTTTGTAGCGGGGTCCCCACGGAACATATGTTACGTGGGGTGTTAGTCACGGCGTCGCTCCTTCTTTTCACGAAATACTCACTTCGTTCGAGTATTTCGTGGACAATCCCCCAGTCTGCTTCGCAGACAGCCCCCCTTTACACAAGGGGGCCTTTAAAGGAAATCAAAGCGAAAGCGCAATTTTAGCCTCCCTTGTGCAAAGGGAGGTGTCAAAGCCGACAGTATACAACCCGTGAAACGCTTGAACGTAGTGAGCGTTTCACGGAGAGGAGGTGCGGCGAAGCCTGTGAGCTTTCGAGCCTGCCGAGAAAGCGAGCAAAGTGGAACTTGCACCGACGAGACGGAGGGATTGTTTTGTAAAAACCCGCGTCCACAAGGCGCAAAGGTTCAACTCTTTACACAAAAAACTGAAAAATCTTTTTATAGTCTCCAAAGAAAAATCGGCAGAGTATCAACTCTGCCGATTTTTACTTTTTATTTTCGATTTTTGGCAAGTAAAAAGTAATATGTGATAATGAATAGGTATGTGGCTTCCCGAGCGAGGGAAGGCGGAACACTTTTGGCGTTACGAGGAATTGGCAGTAACTATAAGACTTTATTTGCACATACAACTTTGTCACAGTGTTTTGTCATGTCAGTCTATCTTGCAAAAGACGATTGTGGTGTGGAATTTTTTCAAGAAAATAGACTCGTACTATCCTTTTTTTCGTTTTGCCGAATATGATGCTTCAACACAATATTGATATATTGCGAAACAGACCTATCGTCGTTTTCAGCTGCTTTTTTAATTTTCTCAAGGATATCCGTGTCAATCGTTATGCTGATTTTTTCTTTCAACGGTCTCATTCGCATCACCTCCTACTTGCAATTATACGATGAAATATCGTAATATATTGACAAATAGTATAAAGTAGTATATAATACTACTAAAAGGGAGGCGATAAAAATGTCTGTAAATGTAAAATGTCCGAAATGCGGAAGCACGCATGTACAATTATCAAATGAAAGAGGAAAGCACGGTTGTCTTTGGACTGTTTTGTTTGGCTTTTACTACTTAATTTGGGTGATAATAAAATGGTGCATTGGCTTTTGTATATTCCTTTTTTATGATTGGTGGATGGCCATAATAAAAAAGGCGCAAAACAAGGGCTATGTATGGCAGTCAAAACGGTGGTTTTCAAATAAAAAACGTATTTTTTACTGCCATGACTGTGGATACAACTTCAAAGCATAAATAAGGAAACCCCTTCAAAAACCTTTCTGTGCATTTTTCATGGTTTCAAATGATTTTATGTTGCTATCCATACATGCTCTTATATCCTTATAACTATATTGCAGGAGTAAAGTCCGCTTTACTCCGGCTGTTTGCTTGTAAACACGCTCGCGGCAAGCCCTTGTGGCTTGCCGCGATTTTTATGTCTGCGGCGCGGGATTTATCCGTAAAAAACTGTTGATTTTTGTATATGACGGAGCTATAATATAAAATTGATATTACATAAACCGGGAGAAAAAATTGACCCTACAGAAAGCGGACAACATCGAAATATTTGAAAAAATGCCGATAGGGCGCGCGGTGCGGACAATGGCGATACCGACAGTAATAAGCCAGCTTATCGTCCTCATTTACAGCATCGCGGACACGCTGTTTATCGGCAGGACAAACAACCCGTATATGGTAGCGGGCGCGTCGCTCATTCTCCCCGTTTTCAACATAGCCGTTCCGCTTGCGGGGCTGGCGGGCGTGGGCGGCGGCGCGCTGGTATCCCGCCTGCTCGGGCAAAAGCGCGAGGACGAGGTGAAAAAGGTTTACAGCTTCTGCGTTTACCTGAGCGGACTTATCGCTGCACTGTTCTCGCTGGGCGTACTGATATTTATGCGCCCGCTGATGGGGCTTTTGGGCGCGACGGAGCAGACACGCGGATTTGCAATGAGCTACTCGTTCTGCGTTATCGTCTGCGGCGGCATACCGACCGTGCTTTCAAACACCTTTGCCAACCTGCTGCGCAGCGTCGGCGAGTCGAAGCGGGCGGGACTCGGCATAACGCTGGGCGGGATTATCAACATAATTCTCGACCCGATTTTTATGTTCGTTCTGATGCCGGACGGTATGGAAATTGTCGGCGCGGGCGTTGCAACATGTCTTTCGAATTTTATTACCTGCGGGTATTTTATCGCGCTGCTTATACGCCTTAAAAAGGCGGGCTCGCCGCTTGCGCTCTGCTCGCCCTTGCAACTGCCCGAAAAGAGAAGTCTTTTGAGCATATTTGCCGTCGGCGTCCCCTCGGCGCTGACGACGCTGCTTTTTGACCTGGACTACATTGTGATTGACCGCCTGATGTCCGGCCACAACGACATAGCTCTTGCCGCCGTCGGCATCGTGCTGAAGGTGGAGCGGCTGCCGCTCAACATCGGCGTTGGCATCTGCCACGGTATGATGCCGATAATCGCCTACACCTATTCAACCAAAAACTACGAGCGGATGAAGGGCGTCAAGCGATACGCGCTGCGGCTGGGGCTTATCTGCGCCGCAGTGAGCATCGTGCTGTACGAGCTGTTTGCGGGACAGATAATGCGCATTTTTATAAGCGACGCGCAGACGGTGATGCTCGGCACGCGGTTTCTGCGCATCCGCGTTCTTGCAACGCCGCTGATGTTTTTAAGCTTTTTCCACGTCTACCTGTTCAGCGGTCTCGGCGAGGGCAGGTACTCGCTTCTGCTCGGCGTTTCGCGCTGGCTTGTTCTCAACATACCGATGCTGTATATCCTAAATTACTTTATCGGTATGTACGGGCTGGTCATCTCCCAGTCGGCGGCGGATTTTTTAACGGTTATTTTGTCGGTTATCGTGTATCGGTTCTATTCAAAAAGACACAAATTAACATAAATAAAAAAGCAAGCCCTTTGGCTTGCTTTTTTATTATATTTATATTATTCGTTTTCTGTCGGCGGCTGCGGCTCGTCGGCGTTTTCAGGCTCCGTCGGTTCGGGCTTGCCGTCCATTATCTCATAAAACTCCTGTCCGCTTATCTTCTCTTTTTCAAGCAGACGTTCGGCGACCAGCTTCACCTTGTCGAGGTTTTGCGAGAGTATCTGCTCCGCCTTGTCGTAAGCCGATTTTATTATCGACTTGACCTCCTCGTCTATCTGAGCCGTGATATATTCGGAATAGTTGGTCTTGTTGCCAAGGTCGTAGCCGAGAAACACCTCGTTCGAGTCGTTGCCGTAAAGAATCGGTCCTATCTTGTCGCTCATACCGTAGCGCGTGACCATGGCGGTGGCGATGCTGGTGGCGCGCTGGATATCGTTTGACGCGCCGGTCGAAATATCGTCCAGCGTCAGCTTTTCGCTGACTCTGCCGCCAAGCAGCGACACGATTTCCTCAAACATCATATTCTTTGTCGAATAAGACAAATCCTCACGCGGCAGGCTCATGGTGTACCCGCCCGCGCCGCCGCGCGGGATGATGGATATCTCGTGAACCTCGTCCGCCGTCGGCAAAAACCTGTTGACAACGGCGTGACCCGCCTCGTGAAACGCAGTGAGCCTGCGCTCCTTTTCGACGATTTTCCGCGACTTCTTTTCGGGACCCGCCAAAACCTTCATAACGGCGTCCTGAATATTCTGCGCCGAAATGGACTTTTTGCCCTGCCTTGCGGCAAGAAGCGCCGCCTCGTTGAGCAGGTTTTCGATATCCGCGCCGGTAAAGCCGACGGTGCTCTTGGCAATATCCGTAAAATTGACGTCGGCATCGAAGGTCTTGCCGCGGGCATGAACCTTGAGTATCTCCTCCCGCCCGTTCTGATCCGGCTTTCCGACGTAAATCTGCCTGTCAAACCTGCCCGCGCGCATAAGCGCCGGGTCGAGCGTATCAACGCGGTTTGTCGCCGCCATAACTATAATGCCGGAATGGGCGCCGAAGCCGTCCATCTCGACAAGCAGCTGGTTTAAGGTCTGCTCGCGCTCGTCGTGACCGCCGCCGATGCCCGCGCCGCGGTGACGACCGACGGCGTCAATCTCATCTATAAACACTATACAGGGGTTGTTCTTTTTCGCCTGCTCGAACAAATCGCGCACGCGCGACGCGCCGACGCCGACATACAGCTCGACAAAGTCAGAGCCCGAAATTGAGAAAAACGGAACCTGCGCCTCACCGGCGACCGCCTTTGCAAGCAGCGTCTTGCCCGTTCCGGGAGGTCCGACAAGCAGCACACCCTTGGGAATACGCGCGCCGATTTCGAGGTATTTCTGCGGATTTTTGAGAAAGTCGACTATCTCGACAAGCTCTTCCTTTTCCTCGTCCGCGCCCGCAACGTCCGCAAACGTCTTGCGATCCTTCTCGTCCGAGCCCATCTTGACCCGAACCTTGGCAAAGCCGCCCGACTTTCCGTTCATCTGGCGGGAGGTGAACCACCAAACCGCGATGATAAGCCCGAATATGAGCAGGTACGGCACAAACGACACCCACCAGGGCAGCGTAAAGCCTTCCTCAAAGTTATAGTCGGTTATAATTCCCGCCTGCTGCTGCGGAATGACATACTGCTCGATTATAGTCGTTCTGAAAAGCTCAAACGAGACTATGGTGTGGGTCACAACGCTGCCGTCTTTAAGCAGACAGGAGACTTTAGAGCCGACCATGTCAAACTCGGTGACCTGCTCGTTTTTAAACAGCTCGACAAGCCGCCCGTACGATATGGACTGCGGCTTGCTGGTGCTTGTCACCGCGGAAAATATCGCTATTATAATTACCAGCAGAATGGCAAGATAGAGAAAACCGCCTATGCTTTTTTTGTTTTTCAATTTCAACTCCGTTCTCTGCAAAAAGTGCAGCAAGTAATTTTATGAATAGACCTGTTCTTCCAAAATCCCGATATAGGGCAGGTTTCTGTACCGTTCGGCATAGTCCAGCCCGTAGCCTACGACAAACTCATCCGGCACGATAAAGCCCTCGTAAGCGACGGGAATTTCCACCTGCCGCCGCGACGGCTTTGACAAAAGCGCGCAGACGGAAACCGACCTCGGGTTGCGCGAGCGGAGTATATCAATCAGGTTTGAAAGTGTAACCCCGCTGTCCAGAATATCCTCCACAATAAGTATATCAAAACCGGACACATCAATGTCAAGGTCTTTAATTATTTTCACTCTGCCAGTCGTCGCCGTACCCTTGCCGTAGCTCGACGCCGCCATAAAGTCAATTTGCAGCGGCAGGTCGATGGAGCGGATAAGATCCGCCATAAAGACGGCGGCGCCCTTCAAAACCGATATCACAAGCAGGTTTTTATCGGCATAGTCCGCGGTAATCTTTTGCCCAAGCTCGCTGACCTTTTCTTTTAGCCGGTCTTCGCTTATCAAAATTTGTTTAATATCCCCTGACATTATGTTTTCCCTCTAAAATCAAATAATTTCAATACTGAGCGTTTTTTTGCTGCCGCTGTCGGCGCAAAAGCGGCTGTCGACGCCGTAGCCCTCGACAAACACAACCCTGCCGCCGCCGTCCCGTATCACCACAAGACTGTCCCGCGCACAGCGGGGCAGCTTGTCGTTCACAAGCAGTTTTTTAAGGCGGGAGCTGCATTTTCTGCCCTGACAGTGGAACTCATCCCCGTCGGCGCGGCTGCCGGCGTACAAATTACTGTTAATTTTATCATAGTCCGCAACGGTGTTTGTTAACCTATTGTAAACTTCTGTATTTTTTTTAATTAAAACAGTTTTACCCAAAACGGTATTTTCACCAAGCATAAGCTTTACCGTTCTGTTGTCCCGCGGGACAAGCCTTATAAAAGTGAGCGTGCCGCCGCTGTTTTCGGCATAAATATCGCCGCGCAGCTGCACCCGCTTGCCTGCGCGGTCCAAAAGAGATTTTACAGCGTCGAAATGCACGCTGTCAAGTACAAATCCCTGTTCTTTTTCAAGTTTTTTTGTCAAAACGCGCCAGAGCAGCGCGTCGGGCAGAGCTTTAAGAGAAGTTACGGTAAAATCGGAAACGGTATCCGCCACCGCGTCAAGCGCCTCCTGCTCGCCGCAAATGTTTTCAATGGCGCGGGAGACGGTGACAAGAGGCGACAGCTCGGCGCGCGAGCAAAGCGCGGGCATAAGCTCCAGCCTTATATAGTTGCGAAGATAGGAGCTGTCAAAATTGCTGCTGTCCGTTTTATATTCAAGCCCCGCCGCGGCAAGATGCTCCAAAATCATCTGCCGCGAGCTGTTTAACATCGGGCGGATGATGTTGCCCCGCTTAACCGGAATGGCGGAAAGTCCCCGTCCGCCGCTGCCGCGAAGCAGGTTAATAAAAAACGTCTCGACGTTGTCGTTTTGCGTGTGCGCCGTGGCGATTATCCCGCCAAGGCTTTCAAAAAAGGCGTAGCGCGCCTGCCGCGCCGCGTCCTCGACGCTGCGCCCGACACTCAGCTTTTTCACGTCCGCCGCGCCTACGTGAAGCTCTATTCCCATACGCGCGCAGAGCTTTCGCACAAATTCCTCGTCCGCATCAGACTCGGCGCCGCGCAGGTTATGGTTGAAGTGGGCGCACTCCAGCGTAAAACCGAGCGGCTCACGCAGCTTTTGAAGCAGGTCGAGCATACAGACCGAATCCGCCCCGCCCGACACCGCGGCAATGACCCTGCCTCCGCGCGGGATAAGGGAATTTTCGGTTATAAATTGTGAAACCCTGTCGTACAGCATCACATTTTCGCAATGTTGGTAAACCGCGTTATGCTTGCGTTCCACGCCAAATCAAACGAGCCTGTCGGTCCGTGCCTGTTTTTGGCGACGTCGCATTTTATAACGCTCAGCGCCGGCTTGACTTCATCCTCGTCCTCATCCGGCTTCCACAGAAAGATAATGGAATCCGCGTCCTGCTCGATAGCGCCCGACTCGCGCAGGTTTGAAAGCTGGGGGCGCTTTGTCTTTTCGATATCGCGGTTCAGCTGGGACAGCGCGATAACGGGTACGTCAAATTCCTTTGCCATAAGCTTGAGCGCGCGGGATATCGCGCCCACCTCGGCGGCGCGGCTGTCGTACCTTCCGCCGCCGGACATGAGCTGGAGATAGTCTACGATTATCAAATCGAGCTTTTTCAGGCGGCGCAGCTTTGTCTTCATCTGCGCCACGGTGACGCCCGCGCTGTCGTCAAAATAAATCTGAGTTTTGGAAAGGATGCCGGCGGCGGCGGCAAGGCTCGACCAGTCGTCGTCGCTCACCTCGCCCCGGTTCAGCTTCATACTGTCCACGCCGCTCTGGGAGGACAGCATTCTGCCCGCAAGCTCGTCGTTGGACATTTCAAGTGAAAAGACGGCGATGACGCAGTCTCTGTCGCCCAGCGCGATGTTCTGCGCGATATTGAGCGCAAACGAGGTCTTTCCTATTCCGGGGCGCGCCGCTATCAAAATCAGATTGCCCTTGCCCAGCCCCGACAGCATATAATCTATCTCTTCATATCGCGTCTGCAAACCGGAAAACGCATTTTTATCAAGCGCGAGCTTGTGAACCCTGTCGTACGTTTGCAGTATAGCCTCTCTGATGTGAGTGAGCGACGTGTTGGTTTTGGACTGCATTATTTTATAGATAAGGCTCTCCGCCGTGTCAAGTATCTCGGCGGCGCTCAGTCCCTGCTCGTAGCACATAGCCGTTATCTCGCCGCACGCCTCGATAAGCCTGCGCAGGCTGTATTTTTCCTCGATTATCTTGGCATATTCGGCAACATTGCTGGTGGACGGGACAAGCTGGGTCATCTCGTACAAAACCCGCTTGCCCTCCGCCTCGTCGAATATGCCGCGGGACACGACAGACTCCAAAACGGTGACAAAATCTATGCTCCTGTTTTCAAGGAACATATCGAAGATTATCTCGTAAATCTGCGCGTACTTTTCAACGTAAAAGCTGTGCGGAAGAAGCTTGTCCGCTATCTGGTTTATACAGCTCGGGTCTACCAGAACCGCGCCTATGACGCACTGCTCCGCCTCAACGCTGTGCGGGATTTTCCTGATTTCAGAAAGCTCCATTTCAGTTTTCCTTTATGACGTTTATATTTACCTTTGCGGAAATCCCCTTGTAAAGTCTGACGGTCGCCTCGTAGCTGCCGAAGCTTTTTATCGTCTGGACCTCCACCTTCTTTTTATCGACGACGACGCCCGTCTTTTGACGGATAAGCTCCGCTATCTCCTTTGAGGTTATCGCGCCGAAAAGCTTGCCGCTCTCCCCGCCCTTAACGCTCATTTCAAAGGTCTTGCCCGAAAGCTTTTCCGCGTTCTGCTGTGCCTCGGCGGTCTCGGTGTCCACCTTATACTGCTCCGAGCTTTTCATACCCGAAAAATCGTTTTGAAGCTGGGCTGTCGGCTCCGCCGCAAGACCGCGGGCTATCAGATAGTTTCTGCCGTAGCCGTCCGCGACCTTTATAATATCGCCCTTTTTGCCTTTGCCCTTTACATCCTCCAGCAATACGACCTTCATATTTATTCCTCCTCGCTTTCAGGGTTGTTCAGTATTTCTTTAAGCTGCTCAAACGCCTCGTCCACGCTCGTATCCTTAAGCTGCGCGCCCGCCGCGCCGCGGTGACCGCCGCCGCCCAGCCGCTCCATATCGCGCTGGACGTTTCCGTGCTGGTCGCTCCGCGCCGAAATATGCGCGTCGTTTCCCTCCGGATATATGACGTATGAGCGTTCGATATTATTGAGATTCAGCATCTCGTCCGCCGCTTTTGACGCAATAAGCTTAATCCCGTCAAACGGCTGTCCGCGCCAGACCGAAACGGCAAACCTGTCGTTTACCACCTGCGCGTCCGCAATGATATCTATCTGCTTTTTATAGCTCTCTATATCATTTTTGAAAAATTCCTTGACCTCCGCCGTGTCCGCGCCCTGCTTTTTAAGGTACGCCGCCGCCTCGAAGGTGCGTGCGCCGGTGCGCTCGGTAAACGTCTTAGTGTCAAGGAAAATGCCGGACATCAGCGCGTTTGCCTCGTATCTTGTAAGTCGCAGGTGCGGTATGCTCTCGCACAGCTCGCTTACCATCTCGCAGCAGGACGACGCATTCGGCTCGTGAAAGTTTATCACCGCTCCCTCAATGGCGTTCTGCACCGTTTTGCGGTGGTGGTCGATAACCACCACCCGCTTAAACATCGAAAACAGCTTTTCGCTTTCGACATATTCGAGGTTATGCGTATCCGCTATTATCAGCAGCGAATTTTCCTCCGCAACGCGCGAGGCCTGCTGTACGTCCACAAACGTACCCACATACTCCGGCAGCTTCATAAACGAGGCGTACATGGTGCGTGAGAGGTTTTCGCGCGGATTATAGACGATATACGGGGTTTTGCCGAAGGTACGAACACACTTCGCAAGCCCGATAGCCGCGCCGACACAGTCAAGGTCGGCAAACTTATGACCCATAATAACAACGTTGTCCGAGCTTTGAACGTGCGCCATCAGCGCCTCGGCGATTATGCGAACCTTTACCCGCTTGCGGGTCTGTACGCCGTCGCTGTTGCCGCCGTAAAAGCTGTATTTGTCGCCGTTCAGAACGACCGCCTGATTTCCGCCGCGGGAAAGCGCGACGTCCAGCGCGGTGCGGGCGGCGGCGTCCGTTTCCACAACGGAGGACGTGCCGCAGCCGACGCCTATCGACAGCGTGGCGTGAAAGCCCTCGACCGTGATATCGCGAACCTCCGACAGTATTTTAAATTTATTCTTTTCAAGCGTCGGCAGCCGCTTTTGCTCGAAAATGACAAGATATTTGTCCGAATGCAGCTTTTGCAGCACGCCGTCGACTGATTTTACAAATGCACGGACCTTGACGTCCACCCGCGTCATAAAAGTCGATTTTTGCAGCTCTGTAACGGACGAGGGCATCTCGTCGTAGCTGTCCACCAGAATATGCGCAATGCAGAGCCGCCCCGCGCGCAGCGAAACAAGCTCGTTTCGCATATCGGTGATATCTATCCAGTAAACACAGTAAAAAACGTCCCTGCCGCTTCCCTGACGCATAACGAAAACGCTGTAATGCCTGTCAAGGAATGTGACGTCGTGCTTTTGGGACACAACGTCCTCCCCTATTGTAATCTGCGGCGCGATAACGTCGAAATTCTTGCCGAAAACCTCAGGTATCTTATGCTTTGCAAGCATATCGTGAAAAAGGTCGTTATACCATATAATATCGCCCTTTCCCGAAAGCAGGGTGACCGGCATCGGAAAGCGCGTCAGGCTCTCCTTGGACGCCTCGTCGAGATAGAGCGTGATGCTTTGCAGATAGCTGTAAAGCTGGTCGGCGTGCTTTTTGCGGTACATAAATCTGCCGAAAAGATACGCCGCCGAAAAAACAAGCTCCGCTATTGCAAGCCAGACACTGAAAAACGCCGACATTACGGCAAACACGGCAAAAAGGACTATCAGAAAATAGTCCGGTCTGTTAAATGTTTTGTAAAGATTTTTACGGTTCATTCGCTTTTCTTTCGATACGGATTAAAAAAGACTTTGCCGGAATATGTTTATTATAACATAGTATTTCGGCAAAGTCAATTTATACAAATTTGCCGCGCTCACAGATTTCCGTTTTCGGCGGCGATTATTTTATTCACGCGGCGCTCGTGCCGCCCGCCGCGCTCAAAGCTGCCCGACAGGAAAGCGCGCAGTATCTCGACCGCCAGCTCCTCGCCGACCACCCGCGCGCCGACACAGAGTATATTGGCGTCGTTATGAACGCGGGTTATCCTTGCCGAAAAGGTGTCGCCGCACACGGCGGCACGCACGCCCTTTATCTTATTTGCCGCGATGCTCATACCTATCCCCGTGCCGCATATAAGCACGCCGAGGTCACTTTCACCGGAGGCGACGCTGCGCCCTACGGCAAAAGCCGCGTCGGTATAATCGCAGCCGTCCTCCCTGCCGTCAAACAGCACCGCGGTCTCGACGCCCGCCTGCTCCATCTCCTTGCAAAAACGCTCCAAATACAGCGTACCCGCCTTGTCACAGCCTATGCTTACTTTCATTTTCGGTTCTCTCCTTCAGTTGTCTTTCCGCCTGCGGCATACGCAGGTAGTTAAGCTTTATTTTTTCCGCGCCGAGAGGCTTTACATGCTCCGCCGCGCGCGCAACGCCGAGTCCCTGTGTGTAAAGGCTTTCACCTTGCGGGATTGACAGACTTTCAAGCTCGCCGCGAAGACCCTCGAACAAATACGCGCCGTCGCCAAGGATAACGGTTTGCCTGCCGCGGCTTGCGCGCACCTGCGCCTCCAGCTCGGAAAGCGGCATAGCACAGTCATCTGTAAAGCGAATCAGCTTGTCATCCACCGCCTCAAACCTTGCGGTGTAGACCTGCGAGCGGCGCGCGTCCATAACGGGGAAAACGACGCAGTTTTCGCCTATCATATTGTACGCCAGCGCCTCCAGCGTCGAAACCGCGCGGCAGGGGCGGTCTCCAGCAAGCCCCATCATAAGCGCGGCGCCTATTCTGAGCCCGGTAAACGAGCCGGGACCGGCTGTAAATGCAAATTCGTCTATCTCGCTTATATCTACACCCGCGCTTTTCAGCACGCCGTCGATAAGCGGCAGCAGCGTCTGAGAGTGGGTCAGTCCCAAATCGGCAAAGCCGTGCGATTTAAGCGCGCCGTTTTCGGTGACGGCTGCCGCCGCCGTCTTGCCCGACGCGTCAATACTCAGCATTTTCAATGTCATATCTCCGGTAACGTTATTTTTCTTGTCTGCCCGTCAAAGGAGAGCGCGACGGTGATAATATCGCCTTCAAGCCCGCCTTTTACGTTTTCGCTCCACTCTATAAGCGAGACGCCCTTATCCACCGTGTCGTAATAGCCTATGTCATACAGCGCGTCCGCGCCGCTTAGACGGTACATATCAAAATGGTAAATGGTAAGCTCCGGCGCGCGGTACTCGTTCATAATGGAAAAAGTGGGGCTTGTGACGGCGCCGTCATAGCCAAGCTCGCGGCAAAGATAACGAATAAACGTCGTCTTGCCGGCGCCCAGCCCGCCTGTGAAAGCGACCGTCACGGGTGCGCGCAGCTTTTTTGCAAACAGCTTTGCCGCCGCCTGCGTATCCTTTTCGGTATTCAATATCATTTCCATACTGATTATTATACCAGCGCGCGCGCCTTATTTCAAGTATTTGGCGGTTTTTACTTGTTTTTTGCCCATACTTTATATATAATGATAGCATATCGCGGGCGGAGGACGAAAATGAAAAGGTTTTTCATATATATATGGGGAGTATTGAAAAAGTTTGACATAGCGCTGCTGTCGCTCTGCGTCGCCTCGTCCGCCTACGGCATGCTGCTTATAGCGTCCGCCACAAGCAGCTACGGTACGAAAAAGTATGTTATAGTACAGCTCGGCGCGATGCTGATAGGTCTGGGTGCGGCGTTTTTAATCGTCGCTGTCGACTATGAAAACCTCTGCTCGCTGGGGATTTATATCTTCGGTCTGTCCGTAGTGCTTCTGGTACTCACGCTTATTATCGGCACGGAGGTATTGGGCAACAAAAACTGGATTATTATAGGTCCGCTGTCAATCCAGCCGTCTGAATTTGTAAAGGTGGGATTTATAATCACCTTTTCCGCTCACCTGACGCGGGTCAAAGACAAGATAAACTCGCCCCGCGCGCTTATTCCGCTGCTTTTGCATTTCGGCGTTATCTTTTTTCTCGTCCTTAAAGAGGGAGATCTCGGCACCGGACTTGTCTATCTGTTCGTATTTATTTTAATGATGTTTGCCGCGGGGCTTCACTGGCTTTATTTCTCCGTCGGCGGGGTGGCGGCGCTCGCCTCGCTGCCTTTTGTGTTCAACAGTCTTGACAATTACCAGAGAATGCGCATTCTCGCCGTTTACGACCCCGAGCTTGACCCGCTCGGCTACGGCTACAACACCATTCAAAGCAAAATCGCCGTCGGCTCGGGCGGACTTGCGGGAGAGGGGCTGTTCAACGGGATACAGACGCAGTACAGCATACTTCCCGCAAAGCAGACCGACTTTATCTTCTCGGTCGCGGGCGAGGAGCTGGGGTTTGTGGGCAGCATAATCATACTGGCTCTGCTTGCCGCCGTCATATTCCGCGTATTTTATATCGCCAAAAGCTCGCGGGACTACACCGGCATGCTCATCTGCGTCGGCGCGGGCGCGGTGCTTTTGTTCCAGGCGGCGGAAAACATAGGTATGTGCATAGGCGTTTTGCCCGTCGTCGGCATAACGCTGCCCTTTTTCAGCTACGGCGGCTCGTCGATGCTCGCAAATTTCTGCCTTGCAGGACTTGTAATGTCCGTCCACTCGCACAGGCAGACCGGCTTTTTCAAAAAATAATTATAAATTTTTTTATAAAACTATTGCAAAACCAGAAAATTGTGGTATTATATATTAGCACTCGTAAATAAAGAGTGCTAATATCTTTGTTTAGGAGGACAAGTTGAAATGAAACTCAAACCACTTGCAGACAGAGTTGTAATTAAGATGGTAGAGGCTGAAGAGACCACCAAAAGCGGCATTATACTTACTGCCGGCGCGAAGGAGAAGCCCCAGATAGCGGAGGTTGTCGAGGTAGGACCCGGCGGACTGGTAGACGGAGTCGAGGTCGATATGACAGTCGAGGTGGGCGACAAGGTAGTGACCAATAAATACAGCGGCACGGAAATCAAAATCGACGGTGAGGAATACGTCATCGTTAAGCAGAGCGATATTTTAGCAATAGTAGAATAAGGAGAAAATACAATGGCAAAGCAGATTATTTACGGCGAGGATGCGAGAAAAGCTCTTCAGGCGGGCGTTGACAAGCTCGCAAACACAGTTAAGATAACGCTCGGTCCAAAGGGCAGGAACGTGGTGCTTGACAAGAAGTTCGGCACGCCGCTCATCACAAACGACGGCGTTACGATAGCCAAGGACATCGAGCTGGACGACCCGTTTGAGAATATGGGCGCGCAGCTTGTCAAAGAGGTTTCGACCAAGACAAACGACACGGCGGGCGACGGCACGACGACAGCGACGCTGCTTGCGCAGGCGCTTATCCGCGAGGGTATGAAAAACGTGGCGGCCGGCGCAAACCCGATGATTGTCAGAAAAGGCATTCAAAAGGCGGTTGACGAGACTGTAAACGTCATTGTCAAAAACTCACACAAGATAAACGGCTCGAGCGACATCGCAAGGGTCGCCACCGTTTCATCGTCCGACGAGACTGTCGGAAAGCTTATCGCCGAGGCAATGGAAAAGGTCAAGGCGGACGGCGTTATCACGGTCGAGGAGTCAAAGACTGCCGAAACGGTGTGCGACGTTGTGGAGGGCATGCAGTTTGACCGCGGCTACATCTCCCCCTACATGGTGACAGACACGGACAAGATGGAAGCTGTAATCGACGACGCGTACCTGCTCATAACCGATAAAAAGATTTCCAACATACAGGAAATTCTCCCGCTGCTGGAGCAGATTGTCCAGTCGGGCAAAAAGCTTGTCATCATAGCGGAGGACATCGAGGGCGAGGCGCTTGCCACCCTGCTTGTAAACAAAATCCGCGGCACCTTCGCCTGCGTTGCGGTCAAAGCCCCCGGCTTCGGCGACAGGCGCAAGGAAATGCTTCAGGACATCGCCATTCTGACGGGCGGTCAGGTCATCTCCGAGGAGATAGGTCTTGAGCTTAAAGAGGCTACAGTCGATATGCTCGGCCGCGCGTCGCAGGTCAAGGTGACAAAGGAGAACACGATAATCGTCGGCGGCGCGGGAGACGCGGACGCCATTCAGGCGAGAGTCGCGCAGATACGCACCGCTATTGAGAACACGACCTCCGAGTTTGACCGCGAAAAGCTGGAGGAGCGGCTCGCAAAGCTGGCGGGCGGCGTTGCGGTACTCAAGGTCGGCGCGCCGACAGAGACCGAGATGAAGGAGAGAAAGCTTCGCGTCGAGGACGCTCTCGCCGCTACAAAGGCGGCTGTCGAGGAAGGCATCGTCGCGGGCGGCGGCACGGCTTACATCAAGGCTATCCCCGCCATCAAAAAGCTGTACGACTCGGTCGAGGGCGACGAGAAAACAGGCGTTGCCATCGTTATGAAGGCGCTTGAAGAGCCGGTTCGCCAGATAGCTCTCAACAGCGGGCTTGAAGGCTCGGTCATACTTGACAACATAATCAAAAACGACAGCGTCGAGTACGGGTTTGACGCATATGGCGAGAAGTACGTCAATATGTTCGAGGCGGGCATTGTAGACCCGACTAAGGTCACCCGCTCCGCTCTGCAAAACGCCGCGTCGGTCGCCGGCACGGTGCTTACCACCGAGAGCCTTGTGGCGGAGATTAAAGACCCCGCCGCAGACGCCGCGCAGAACGCCGCTATGAACCAAATGGGCGGCGGAATGTATTAAAAACAAATTATAATCGGCTTTCACCCCGAACAACCTTGTGGGTTGTTCGGGGTGTTTCTTTACAAAATTGGCATATCCCCAAAAAAGCGGAGTATATATTACTAAGTAAGTAACGCAAAGGAGCGCGGAAAATGAAGGCAAGGCTTATTTCAATTCTCGCGGCGGCTCTGATACTGCTGACAGGGTGCGGCGGCAAAAACGGCGGGGACGGCGCGCCGCCGCCCGACACGCAAAAGGAATACCCTCAGGCTGACGTGAGCGGGACAAACGCCGTATTTGTGACAACGACCGGCGGACCGATACCGATAGCATACACTACAGACGGCATATCCCAGCTTGCGGGCGACAACTACTATTACAACCTGCAAAGCCTGCTTTCCGCCGACAGCAAGCTTATGAGCAAGCCTGTAACATATTTTACCGCCGACGGGGCGGAGACCGAAAGCGACAAGGCGAAGCCCTACGGCGCTTTGGCGACAAGCGGCAACTGGCGGCTCTGCCCTGCCGCGCGGCATTCGAGCATCGGGCAGAAGGATGACGCAAGCGACGGCTACAAGCAGTTTATTTACGAGAGCTTTCCCGATAAATTCGCCTCCGTTTCAGACGTGAAGGTCACCGATATCTGGGAATACGACCTTGACGGCGACGGCGCGGCGGACGCGGCTGTGCGCGCCGCGGGAGACGGGTACTCGATTTTATGCTTTCAGTCCACAACGCTCGGCAACAAGCTGCTTGCGGCGAATTTCGGGCAGGATAAAAGCTATATCTGCCAGCCGTTTTTTGCCGATATCGACGGCGACGGCAAATGCTCGCTTATATCAATAAGCGGCGCGGGGTTCAAAACGGCGACGATTTACAAGCAGGGCGCGCTCGAGCCGGAATACACGGTATACCTGCCGTTGGAAAAATAATTTTCTAAACCTTAGAAAGTCTTATACGGGCATAAAAAAGGCGGCTTTTTGCCGCCTTTCTCTTATGCTTTTGTTATATTTCAAGCTCTGCGGCTATGCCGTAATGATCCGACTGGAAACAGCCGTTTCGCTCCTTTTTTATAACCTCAAAGTTAGAGCAGCGAATGTTGTCGCTGATATAAATATAATCGATGGTCTTATTTATATTTTTGAAGCCGTGAAACGTCGTCTCGTCGGTGGTGACAGAGGCCGCGGCGCGGGCGTCGACAAGCAGTTCGTTTGCCGTTCGTATAACGTCGCTGTCAGGAAAATCATTGAAATCGCCCGTCAGCACAAGCGGCATTTCGGAACCGAATTTATCCTTTACAAATCTGCATATCTGCTTTATCCCGTTTATCCTCGCGGTGTTTCCGACATGGTCAAGATGGGTATTGACAAACGCGAAGGTATTGTTGTCCTTTGTTCTGAACACCGCCCAGCAGGTTATACGCACGCATACTGCGTCCCAGCCGAGTCCCTCTCTGTCCGGCGTTTCGGACAGCCAGAAATGACCCCGCTCCAAAAGCTCAAGCCGATCCGTTTTCCAGTATATCGGCGTGCCTTCAAGGCTGTCCCTG
>CANQVN010000020.1 GCA_947627315.1 uncultured Clostridia bacterium
GTGATGGCAATGCTGCTGACCTCGCGCGGCAGGACCGTAATACACGAGGGCGTGTTTAGCGACAGGCTGCGGGTCGCGCGCGAGTTTATGAAAATGGGCGCGGATATCGAGGTTTTAGGGCAAACGGCCGTTCTGCGCGGAGCAGAGCGGCTTCGCGGCGCGCAGGTTGCGGCGTGCGATTTACGCAGCGGCGCGGCTTTGACGATAGCGGCGCTCGGCGCGCAGGGAGAGAGCGTCGTTTACAACACGTTCCACATCGAGCGCGGATACGGCGACTTTGATACAAAGCTCAAATCGCTGAACGGTCAAATAACAAAAACAGGGGACTAAAAAAATGTCTGAAATGCAAAACGATGCGCTTGCGCGCTATTATTCCAAAAAAAAGCGCCGCCGCCGTCGCCGCCGCGTGCTGTTTTACACGCTGCTGATATTTTTTATAGTGATGGTTATAACAGTGCTTTCGCTCACGGTGTTTTTCAACATCCGCAGTATCACGGTTTCCGGCGCGGCGCATTACACCTCGGAGCAGATAGTCTCGGCGTCGGGGCTGGAGACCGGGGAGAATATGTTTCGCATCGACAAGTTCAAGGCGATAGACGCGATTAAGGCAAAGCTTCCGTATGTAAAGGAGGTAACCGTCCGCCGCAGACTGCCCGGTCGGCTTGTGATAAACGTTGTAGAGTCTACGCCCTTCGCATACGTCGCATGGGGGGATAAATACTATATATTAAGCGATACGCTCAAGGTTCTGGAGGCGGCGTCCGCGCCGCCGGAGGGCGCATCGGAGCTTGTCGGCATAGTCACGCCGAACACCACGGTCGGCGAAATTATAGTTGCCGACGACGACGCGGCGCCGGTACTCAATATGTTTTCGGCGCTGTCCGGCAGCTTTGCGGAGGGCGGCGTTACGCAGATAGATATGTCGCAGCCCTATCAGCTCAGCATAGTCTATCAGGGCAGGGCGCGCATTTTCATAGGCGGGCAGGACAACCTTGCGCGCAAGCTTGCGCTTGTGAAATACGTTCTGGATGAAAATTCGTCAAACGAGTACGCGGAAATAGACGTGTCGTCCGGCGTTCGCGCGTTTTACCGCTCCGTCACCGAGGCGGAGTGGAACGGAAATACCGAGCCTATCGAGCCTGTCGATGACGGCGACGAGCCATCCGTTGATGAGGAAAATGACGGAGAAAATGGCGAAAATAACGAGTAAAAAGTAGAAATTAAATATTTTTGCGTATTTTTTGAAAAACAGCTTGCAAAATACACCGAAATAACATAGAATATAATTAAGTATAAACAGATGAGGAGATGTTGAAATGGCGGGTTTTGAATTGGCTGAAAGCACCGAGGGTGTTGTAGATATAAAAGTCATAGGCGCCGGCGGCGGCGGATGCAACGCCGTCAACCGTATGATAGCGACAGGGACGCAGGGAGTTGATTTTGTTGTGGTCAACACCGACCGTCCCGTTTTGGACAACTCGCGCGCCGATAAAAAAATTCAGATAGGTATGAAGCTCACGAAAGGGCAGGGCGCGGGGTCCGACCCGAAAATGGGCGAGGACTCGGCTCTTGAAAGCCGCGAGGAGATTGAAGAGGCGCTTCGCGGAACCGATATGGTGTTTATCGCCGCGGGTATGGGCGGCGGCACAGGCACAGGCAGCGCGCCTGTCATAGCTCAGATAGCAAAGGATATGGGCATACTCACCGTCGCTATCGTCACAAAGCCGTTTAACTTTGAGGGCAGGCAGAAAATGCGCGTCGCGGAGGAGGGCATAGCCAAGCTTCGCGAGAATGTGGACAGCCTTATCGTCATACCGAACGAAAAGCTGAAATTCGTGTCAAACGAGCGCATCACCCTGCTCAATGCGTTCCAGACGGCGGACGACGTGCTGCGTCAGGGCGTACAGAGCATCTCCGATTTGATACTTATCCCCGGCATCGTAAATCTTGACTTTGCCGACGTACATAAGATAATGAAGGACGCGGGCAACGCGCACATGGGCGTCGGTCGTGCGTCGGGCAAGGACAAGGCGGAGCAGGCGGCGCAGATGGCGATATCCAGTCCGCTGCTCGAGACGACTATAGAGGGCGCGACGGGCGTTATCATCAACATCACCGGCTCGCCCGACATCGGGCTGGACGACGTTGATATCGCGGCGCATAAGATAACCGAGTCAATTCATCCCGATGCGAATATAATCTGGGGCGCGGCGTTTAACAACGACCTTGACGATGAGATGATAGTCACCGTCATCGCCACCGGCTTTGACGGACCTAAGCCGGAGACGCTGCCCGTTACCGAGAGCGAGCAGAAGGACGAGCAGCAGGGCGCAGGCGAGGATCCTGATTTTAACGACGATATATTCGACTTTTTTAAGGACAGATCGTCGGAGTTTGAAAACTGAGAAAAAAACTTACCTCCGCGCAGGGACTTTAAAAACAAAAACACGGTGCAGTCTGCACCGTGTTTTTTAATTGAAAGGCTTTAATAATAGGAAATCGTCACCGTCTGCCCGCCGTAGACATACGCCTGCGACAGGTTGGACTCCTGCACGCCGTCGATTGTGACGTGAAACGATTTTTCGCTTGTCTTTCGCACGCCGAGCAGCGTCGCAAACTCGTTATACTCGACGTACGGTTTTCCGAAAGCATTGTAAATATCCTCATATTTGAGGCTGAATATATCGGAAACGGCGTCGCCGTCCTCAATGCTTATCTGCCGCTTGGTAAAATTCTTGCTCTCATCGTCCAGCCCGCGCACCGTCACAAACGCGGTGACCGTCGTGCTTTCGGGGCGGTTTACAATGCTCACCACCGTGACCGTTACGGCGGCGGCGACTACGATAAACGCAATTATCAGTATCGGCAGCCGCGCGCCGACAAACAGCCAATCGGTAAGCTTTTTGGAAAAGCCTTTCATTACTGCTTATTTTCGCCTTCGGGCGCCGTATCCTGCGGCTGCTCCGAGCCGCCGTCGGTCTCGCCCTCCGACTCGCTGTTTTGAGCGGCGATTTCCTTCTGCGTCGCGTCGAGTATCATATCGTCCGCGTTGCCGCCGTTTTGCAGGTAGGCTTTGACCTTGTCTATAAAATAGTCAAAGGTCTGGAACTCTGTTGTAAGCGAACGACCCGCGTTTGTCGTGTGCTCCATCATCTGGAACACACGGTCGCGCAGCGCGTCGTCGGCGTTGATTTCCTCCTCGATGGTGGGGTCGACTTCCTCTATATCCTCCGGGCTGTGCTCCTCATCGTCCTGAATTATCGTTTCAAGACCGAGCGCATAGGGGTTGCCCGGCAGCGACCAGTTCGACTCGTAGGCAACGTAGCTCCACTCCATCGGCTCAGTCTCGCCCGCGTACACATCGATTGCTCTGTCAAGATAGTCAAGCACAAACAAAATCATCGTGTCGATGACCTCTGTCTTCTTTTTCAGAAACTGGGTGCTGATATATACGCCGATGTCGTAATTGCAAATCATATCGCCGATGTTCTTTTTGCCGGTGGTCGTAACGGGGAGCGCGAACACGCCCATATTTTCAACGTCCGCATCGTCTGTCGCAACGTTGCGCGAGTTGGAAAGTATCATCGCCGCGCCGCCGTCTGCAAAAAGCTTTTCCGCGTCGTCCTGAGTCGCCGTCATACAGTCGCTGTTGAACGCGCCGCCCTCGTAGAGCGATTTAAGATCGCTTACGGCTCTCGACCAGCTGTTTACAACGCCGTACTTGGGTATGTAGGAATGCTCCGCGACGCCGCCCTCCATAAGGATAAGCTCGTCTATCCAATACTGAAGCCCGCCGTCGGCAAAGCCGCCCGCTATCGGGGTAACGCCGTTTGCCTTAAAGGTGTTTATGACGTTTTCAAACTGCTGCCAGGTCTTGGGTATTTTAAGCCCGTACTTCAAAAACAGCTCCTCGTTGAAAAACACGCCCTGATAGTCGCCTTTAAGCGCGAGCATATGGTTCATACCGTCCTGGTCGGTCGAGGTGTCAAGCACAAACTGCTTTCTGTCCTCAAAGCAGGACGGGTAAACCTGCTGAATTTCGGAAATGGTGGCTATCCGCCCGCTCTCAAGGAAGGGAACGACAGCGTCTGTCCGCCTGCAAAAGCTGAAAGCCGCGTTGCCCGTGTCCATGCGCTTGAAAAAGGCGCGCTGGCTCTCCTCATCCTCCGGCACGTACTCCAGCTCAATTTTGACAAAGTCCACCTCGGTGAACATATTGCTGTCCTCGACGGCAAGCTGAATCGTCTGATATTCCTCGCTGTCCTCCGTCCACGGCACACCGAGAGTAAGCGTCGTCCAGCTCTCGCCTTTAACACAGCCCGAGCATATGCCGAGCAAGGTGAGTAATATGAGCGCGACGCTCAGAATTTTTGCGAACTTTCTCATAAAATTTTGACCTCCAAAAATAGTTGACCGACCGATATTGGCGGCAAAGCGCCCAAAGGCGCAAAATATCACAACTGCTATTATAACATACCGGATTGTTAAAATAAAGATTTTTTTAATTTATTTTCGTAAATTTTACGAAGTGATGAAAATGTGAACGACAAAAGCAGGAAAACGGAGCAAAACAGCAGGCTTGAAGCGGCGGTTTTTAGCACTGTTGCACCATTTGGGGCTATAAATTTTGTTACAAATGCCGAAACCAGCGCGCAGCATACCGGCAGTAAAAACCAGCCTGCGATATCGCCTTTGACGCCCGACACGCGCAGCAGCAGCCGCAGGTTCAAAAGCGACACGAGAATGTTGGATACCGCCATCACCGCCATAAACCCGTTTATGCCCGCCCGCGGCACGATAATCGCGGTGAGAGCTATCCGCAGCGCGGAGTCGACGCAGTTGTGGTAAAGCACCTGCCGCTGACAGCCCAGCCCTTTAAGCAGTCCGTCGCAGATGCTGTCAAGGTACATAAAAGGAACTATCGGCGACAGCAAAAGCAGCATACGCGACACCTGCTCGCTTTTGTATATCAGCATACCGAGGCTGTCCGAAAACAACATAAAAACGCCCGCCGCCATCACCGACAGCGTAAGCGTTATCGAGCAGGCTCGGTTGATTATCCTTGACATCGCCGCGCCGTCCCGCCGCGCCGCCGCGTCCGTTATCTCGGGCAGCAGCAGGGTGGACATCGCGCCTAAAAAGGAGGAGGGGAAAAACAGCAGCGGCAGCGCCATGCCCTTGAGCGCGCCGAACGCCGACAGAGAGGCGGAGCGGGAGTGGGTAAAAAGCGTCATCGCGCTCGGCACAAGCATATTTTCGGCGGTGTGCAGAGCCGAGGCAAGATATCGCGAGGCGGCGACGGGCGCGGCGTTTTTGACAATCTCCCGCTTGAAAGAATCGCGCGCCGCGCCGTGCGGACGATTTCGCATCAGGGAGGTTTTCAGAGCGAGATAGAGACAGGAGACAGCCTCGGACAGAGTGTTTGCAAAAAACACCGCCGCGAGCAGTACGGACATCCCGTATTTTGAAAAATAGGTCGCGGCGAGCATCACGACTCCCATGCGCGACAGCTGCTCCAGTATCTGCGCCGTGCAGCCGTACACCACGTTTTTAGACGCGATAAAGTACGCCGACAGCGCGTTGCAGACCGATATGAACGGCAGTGAAAACGCCAGAATGCGCAGCGAATATACCGCGCGGCTGTCCGCAATCCACAGCCGCGACAGCGTGCCGGACAGGGTGAGCATACCGACGCAGGACAGACCGCCCGTTATAAGAGCTACGGCAATCGCGCTTTTCAGCACGCGATACGCGCCCCATTTGTCATTCAGGGCAAGCTTTTGGGCGCACATGCGCGTCACCGTGACCGAAAGTCCGGACTGTGCTATCGTTATAAACAGAAAATACACGGACGATATGAGCTGGTACAGCCCCATGCCCTCCTCGCCTATCCTGCCGGACATATAAATTCTCAGCACCATGCCCAGCCCGCGCAGTATAAACCCGGTCGCCGTGAGAAGAGCCGCGTTTTTAAGCAGCCTGAATTTTTTCATACCATCACCTTATTACATTTTAAGGGCGACGGGGAAAATTATGACAACGACCGTTTTTTTGCGGCTCGCTATTGATTTTAATATGAAAATTTGGTAAATTAAAAAGGGAGGAATGATTATGAAAAAGGACGTTAAAGATTACATAAGAACGATACCCGATTTTCCCCAAAAAGGGGTTATGTTTCGCGATATTACAACGGTGCTTCAGGACGCGGACGGGCTGAGGCTCGCGGTGGACAGCATACAGCAAAAGCTTGCCGGCATTGAGTTTGACGTGGTGGCGGGCGTGGAAAGCCGCGGGTTTATGTTCGGCGCGCCTGTGGCTTACAACCTCCACAAGCCGTTTGTTCCGATACGCAAAAAGGGAAAGCTGCCATATCGCACGGTAAGCGAGGAATACTCGCTGGAATACGGAAGCGCGGTTATTGAGATGCACAGCGACGCGATAGCGCCCGGCGCGCGGGTCGTTATAGTGGACGATCTCATAGCGACGGGCGGCAGCGCGAGGGCGGCGGCACGGCTTATCGAGAAGGTGGGCGGCGTCGTTGTGAAAGCGGTGTTTCTTATCGAGCTTCCCGCGCTTGGCGGCAGAGAGCTTATGAAAGGGTACGACGTAGCGTCGGTCGTGACGTTTGAAGGCGAATAAATTATACCAAAGCCCCCGCGGAGCATATGCTCCGCGGGGGCTTGCTCAGTCGGTTATTTCTACCGCCGCGATATCGGTTTTTTTATGGCGGCGTTCGGTCATGGACAGCTTCAAAAGCGCGGGGGTCAGCAGTGCGGCGAGAATGACGACAAACACGATGGCGGGAAACACCGCCGCGTCGATACAGCCCGCGTCGATGCCCTTCTGCGCGACCATCAGCGCGACCTCGCCGCGCGCCACCATACCGACGCCGACCGACAGCGACTCGCCCCTGCTCATACCGCTCATCCTTGCCGCAAGCCCGCAGCCGATAATCTTAGACAGCACCGCCGCGGCAAGCAGCGCCGCCGCAAACGCTATCACCGAGCCGGTAACGGTGCGAAGATTTGTCCGAAGCCCGATATTTGCAAAGAAAATCGGCGTGAACACCATATAGGAGGCGACTGTCATCTTTTTTGCGACAAACTTGCGGGATTTTGACAGGTTGCAGAGTATCACGCCCGCAAAATACGCGCCGGTGATGTCCGCCACGCCGAAAAACCGCTCGGCGCAGTAGGACATAATAAAGCAGAAGGCAAGCGCCCACACCGCGATGCGGCGGCTTTTACCGTGCCGCTTTGACACATACTTGAAAAGATAATACGCCGCGACTCCGATAGCGGCGGTAAAGACGAAAAACAGCAGTATTTTCAAAACGACCGTAAAAGGCGAGCTCTCGCCCGCGCCGCTGAGTCCCGAGACGACGCTCAAAACGACGATGCCGATAATATCGTCTATAATCGCCGCCGAAAGCAGCGTCGACCCGACGCGGGTGCGAAGCTTGCCCATCTCATTGAGCGTTTCCACCGTGATGCTGACGGAGGTCGCCGCAAACACCACGCCGACAAACACCGCCTTTATCACGCTCATACGGTCAAAGCTGTCTATAAAAAACAGATAGTACACCCCGCCGCACAGGATAATCGGTACAAACACGCCGAAAAGGGCGATAAGGCAGGCCGCCTTCCCCGTTTTCCGTATTTCCGATATGTCGGTGTCAAGCCCGGCAATGAACATTATCATTATAACGCCTATTTCGGACGCCTTGATAAGAAAATCCGACTGACCCACAACTCCGAAAACGGAAGGTCCGAGCAAAACGCCCGCGAGAATCGCGCCCACCACCTGCGGCAGATGCACCTTTTCGGTGAGAATGCCGAATACCTTGGTGGACAGCAAAATCACGGCGAGCGCGATAAGAAAATCATAAGATTCCATTGTTTTTCTCCTTTTTTCGATGAAAATTATACTACCGCGCGTGCATAAAATCAATTCATAAAACGACGAAAAAACCGCCCTTTAAGGCGGTTTTTAGTCAATAATCACAATATTTACAAAAATCTGCACAGCAAAAGCGGCATTAAAACCGCCGGCATCATATTTGAGGTTTTGAGCTTCGTAATATTCAGCATATTAAGCCCCATCCCCACCGTCAGCAGCGAGCCGACGCAGGTAAGCTCGTTTATCATACTCTGCGTGAGATAGGGCGAAATGACGGTCGCGAGCAGCGCGATACCGCCCTGATATATCACGAGCGGCAGCGCGGAAAACGCGGTGCCGATGCCGAGGGCGGCAGCCATAATGAGGGTGGAGACGCCGTCTACCACCGCCTTGGCGTAAAGCGACGAGTGATCGTTTCTCAGCCCCGAGTCCAGCGCGCCCGTTATTCCCCACGCGCCGACGCAGGTGAGCAGCGTCAGCGAAACAAAGCCCTCGGTAAACGAACCCGCGCTTTTTTTCGACAGCTTTTTCTGCATAAAGTCGCCGAGCCTGCACAGCAGCCTGTCAAGGTCGATAAGCTCGCCTATCAGCGCGCCGACGGCGACCGATATCATCGTAATAAGCGGGTTTTCGCCCTTGAGCGCACCCGAAATTCCTATGTATATGACGCAAAGCGCCATCCCTTTTACGACGCTGTCGCACAGCCGACCGGGCAGCTTACTGCCGATAATCGTGCCGAGTATCCCCGCGACGACTATGGCAAGTCCGTTTACAAGCGTACCGCTTAAAACCATTTTTTATCGTCCTTTCTCTGTATATTATACATCTCTGCTATTCAACTTTCAAGATAAATTTTACTTGATTTTCATCTGAATGGAGATTATAATTATTTCTATCACGATTAGGAGAAAACCTATGGACAACAGAAAGATGGTAAACGATATCACCGCCATGGACGAGGATTTGGCAAAGTGGTATACCGATATCGTTAAAAAGGCGGAGCTTGTCGAGTACACCAGCGTCAAGGGCTGCGTCGTCATTCGCCCATACGGCTACGCCATTTGGGAAAATATACAGAGGATATTGGACGGTATGTTCAAGGATACGGGGCATGAAAACGTCTGTATGCCGATGTTTATACCGGAGAGTCTTCTCAACAAGGAAAAGGAACACGTCGAGGGCTTCGCGCCGGAGGTGGCGTGGGTCACCCACGGCGGCAATGACAAGCTGGAGGAGCGGCTGTGCGTCCGCCCGACGTCCGAGACGCTGTTTTGCGAGCATTACGCGAATATTATTCACTCCTATCGCGATCTGCCCAAGCTTTATAACCAGTGGGTGTCGGTCGTGCGGTGGGAAAAGACGACCCGCCCGTTTCTGCGCTCCCGCGAGTTTCTCTGGCAGGAGGGACACACGATACACGAGACGGCGGACGAGGCGATTTGCGAGACGGAGCGGATGCTGGATATCTACGCCGATTTTTGCGAGCAGGTACTCGCGATGCCCGTTATAAAAGGGCGCAAGACCGAGTCGGACAAGTTTGCGGGCGCTGTGGCGACCTATGCCATCGAGGCGATGATGCACGACGGAAAATCGCTTCAGGCGGGTACCTCCCACTATTTCGGCGACGGGTTTGCAAAGGCGTTTGACATAACCTTCAGCGACAGGAACAATCAAAAATCATACCCGCATCAGACCTCGTGGGGCGTGTCCACCCGCCTTATCGGCGGAATTATCATGACCCACGGCGACGACAACGGACTGGCTCTGCCGCCCGCCGTCGCGCCGATTCAGGCGGTCATAATCCCGATAGCCGCTCACAAGGGCGGAGTGGTTGAAAAGGCGCGGGAGCTGGAAAAGACGCTGGGTGCGGCGGGCGTTCGCGTCACGGTGGACGACAGCGACAATTCGCCCGGCTGGAAGTTTGCCCAGTACGAGATGAAGGGCGTGCCGGTGAGAATCGAGCTCGGTCCGCGGGATATAGAAAAGGGCGAGTGCGTTATCGTCACCCGCCATAACAGGGAAAAAACGACGGTGCGGCTGGAAGCCGCGCCCGCCGAGGTCGTGAAAAAGCTCGGGCAGGTGCAGGACGGACTTTATCAAAGGGCGCTCCAAAACAGAAAAAGGCGCACCTACGACTGCAAAACGACCGACGAGATGATAGAGGTTATGGACAAAAACGGCGACGGGTACATCCGCGCCATGTGGTGCGGCAGCGAGCAGTGCGAGGCGGCGGTCAAGGAAAAAACGGGCGCGGGCTCACGCTGCATTCCGTTCGAGCAGGAGGCTGTCTCCGATAAATGCGTCTGCTGCGGAAAGCCGGCAACTACCATGGTTTTGTGGGGCAAAGCTTATTAAAATCAAAAAAACTGCGGCATTTGCCGCAGTTTTTTGTTTGTGGTAAGGCTTACTCGGCGTTTTTTACCGCCGATTCTGCAATTCCGTTTATTTTTTCGAGCATTGTCTGCTCCTTTACGGGATTTGTAAAGTCGCTCAGCTTCAGATTAGATTCCGACGCAAAATCCGCCGCGGAATGAAGGACGTTATCCTCGTCATAGAAAAACTTGCCGTAATAACATCCGTTTATGCCGTATGACGTTTCACCGTCCATGACCACGTCGTCATGCCCCGACAAAAACAGCATCACCTTCATATTATTCCGAAGCAGCGGCACACCGTCGATTGAGAGGTCGCCCTGCTCGCGCCGCAGTCCCGTTTCCTGAATGTTGACGGTTTCACCGACAGTCAGGTCGCCCTTTATTACTTTTTCTATTTTCGCCTTTGATATCGCCATATCCACAGAGCCGCAGAGCGTCTGGTCTTCACCGACGATGCTGCATACGATTACGGCTTCCGAGCCGTTATATAGCTCGTTCATATCTTTCGGGGCAGACATAGTGGCTTCAAGGGTATCCGTCTGATCCGATTTTGTCGGAAAATACAGCGCGTCATCCTTTGCGCTTATGCTTTTGCTGCATGAGCAAAGAGAAAGTATAAGCACCGACATTGTCAAAAAAATTATCGGTCTGAAATATTTTTTCATAAGTTTTCACTCCTTTATTTGTTTGGAAAATACGCTATGCTGCGCATTGCAGTCTGATTGCATCGTTTAAGCAATGCTTTTAACGATATTTGTTATAGATGCCCATAACATCGTCATGTGTCGGCGAAGTAGCGGTACATATATCAAAATAAGGATACATAATTGTACCGGTATCATTGGTGTGCTTTAAACCCATACCGTGTCCTGCTTCATGTGCTGCGATTACTTTCCATTGTGTCGCGGTTGCATCCTTACTCGTGTTAAGAATACAGCTGGCATAATCTCGGTTTTGAGCATTTGTAACTTGAGTGGCGTTTAACTTGTTATCCAAAGTATAATATCTTGTTAATCCATGCCAACTTTGACTCGGGAGGTTTTCACCCCAGAACCTTATTGTAGTTCCTGTTATATTATTTGAGCGTGTGAATGAAAATCCCATATTACTGCTTTCGGCGGTATTTTTTACAGCATAGTTCCAATCGTTCATTGCCTTCTCACATTGTTGTGATAATGTTTGATTGGTAATTCCAATATAATAGGTTTGATTGATAACACCTTTATTTAGTCTGCCCCCCTGTAATACATATGCGTGAGCAGATTGTAATACTATTATCGCAATCAAAAGTATTGAAAAAGAGGATAAAAAGCATTTTGCCATTTTTTTATTAACAACCATAATTATGCACTCGCTTTCTTTTTTTAAGTCATAAGATGAAATCTCACATAAAATTAAGCTAAAAGTCACCTCCTGTCTAAATAGTAAATATACCGACTTAAACATTTTTCATAACGGTAGCCCCCTTTGAAATTTTGTTTTCTGCATATATTTGTTTTAAATGACGTAAAACGTTGCGTTTTTTATAAAAAATTTTTAAGTTTGTACAATATAGACAAAAGTGTAACTTCACGGGAACGAAATGTTGCCAAAAAAGGCAAAAGCAACAGGGAAAATATACCCCGCAAAGCATGCGCTTTGCGGGGTAAGACTTACTCGGCGCCGTTTACCGCCGCTTCAAACACCGCCTGTATTTTCGGTATGTCCTCGGCTTTCTCTGCTTCAAGATTTATGTTGTTTTCGTCGTCTATTTCATAGCAGTGCCATGATATGATCTGATAATATTCGCGGTCGGTTTGATTTATGGGGCTTTTCTTTCTTGCGTACATGAAGTATTTTTTCCCCGCTTCAAAATTTATGTCGCTATCTGTCATATAAAACGTATCGCCTATCGTGCCGCCGAGCTGTTTTATAATGACGGTATCTGCTTTTTCGCCTTTAACAAAACTGAGGGCTTTAAACTCATATTCCGTAACCACATATTCTTCATCAATTATCTGGTTTTCAGATTTTCCGGTGTACTCACCCACGAATATGATATCCGCCTCGGTTTCCAGCTCCTCCGGCGAGAAATAGGCATATAATGCTGAATTTACCACTACTTCTTTGTAATCTTTTTTGTTTATTGAATTGATGACGTTATCAATATCGCTGCCCTGCGCTGCGTCTTCGTTAACATCGACCGGCGTTTGCTTTGCGCACGATACAAGGCAGAGCGCGGCTATCATAAGCAAGCAGATGATTTTTGTTAATTTGAATTTCATTATCGTTACCTCCTTTATCCGTATATTGCGTGAAATCCGTTAATATCATCTTGATGAAGCGTTCTTTTTGATGTTTCTCCTAAACCGGTCCCATAATACATAGTTGCTTCTTCATATTCGGAATGGGATAATCCGAGAGCATGCCCAAGCTCATGTGTTATATTGTTTTGAACATCATAGAACTCTGAGCCTCCCGTATTATTCCATCTCATATGCCGACTTAAACATTTTTCATAACGGCAGCCCCCTTTGAAATTTTGTTTTCTGCATATATTTGTTTTAAATGACGTAAAACGTTGCGTTTTTTATAAAAAAATTTTTAAGTTTGTACAATACAAACAAAAAACGCTCCCTTTCGGGAGCGTTTCTGTGTTAAAAATTGATATTACACAACGCCGTGGGCGAGCATGGAGTCTGCGACCTTGATAAAGCCGGCGATGTTCGCGCCCGCGACAAGATTGCCCTTCATACCGTATTCCTCCGCCGCGGCGGAAGCGTTTTTGTAGATATTCTGCATGATGCCCTTGAGCTTTGCATCGACCTCCTCGAAGGTCCAGCTGTATCTCATCGAGTTCTGGCTCATTTCCAGCGCGGAGGTGGCAACGCCGCCCGCGTTTGCCGCCTTGGCGGGAGCAAACAGCACGCCGTTTTCGAGAAATACCTTTGTCGCCTCCAGCGTCGAGGGCATATTCGCGCCCTCGCCGACGGCATAGCAGCCGTTTTTAACCAGCGTCTTTGCGGACTGCTCGTCAATCTCGTTCTGCGTGGCGCAGGGCAGCGCGATGTCGCACTTAATCGACCAGATTCCGCTGCACCCCTCGGTGTAAACGGCGTCCTTGCGATAGTTCAGATACTCTTTGATTCTCTTTCTCTCAACCTCTTTTATCTGCTTGACTGCATCAAGGTCGATACCGTTTTTATCGTAGATATAACCGTTCGAGTCGGACATCGCGACCACCGTCGCGCCGAGCTCCGTCGCCTTTTTGCAGGCGTATATCGCAACGTTGCCCGAGCCGGAGATGACGACCGTCTGTCCCTTGAAGCTCTTGCCGTTGTCCTTAAGCATCTCGTCTACAAAATAGCAAAGTCCGAAGCCTGTCGCCTCTGTTCTTGCAAGCGAGCCGCCGTATGTAAGCCCCTTGCCGGTGAGTACGCCCGTAAACTCGTTTCTCAGTCTCTTATACTGACCGAACAGGTAGCCTATCTCACGCCCGCCGACGCCGATGTCGCCCGCAGGCACGTCGGTATCCGCGCCGATATGCTTTGAAAGCTCTGTCATAAAGCTCTGGCAGAAGCGCATAACCTCCATATCGCTCTTACCCTTGGGGTCAAAGTCGCTGCCGCCCTTGCCGCCTCCTATCGGCAGCCCCGTGAGCGAATTTTTGAAAATCTGCTCGAAGCCGAGGAATTTGATAATGCCCTCATAGACCGACGGATGGAAGCGCAGACCGCCCTTATACGGTCCTATCGCGCTGTTGAACTGGATGCGAAAGCCGCGGTTTACCTGAACCTTGCCGCTGTCGTCCACCCATGGCACTCTGAATTTTATAATACGCTCAGGCTCGACAATGCTGTCGATAACGCCCGCCTTGATATATTCGGGATGCTTTTCGACAACAGGCTCAAGCGACTCCAAAACCTCGCGCACCGCCTGATGAAACTCAGGCTCGCCCGCGTTGCGCGCAATAACGCGCTCCATTACGCCTTTAAGATATTCATTCCTAAAGCTCATTGTATATACCTCCTGTATAATTATACATAAGTATTTTAGCACCGTATAGTTGAAAAATCAATTATTTTTGCATATTTTTTCCGTATTATATTCCGAAACGGCGCAGTTTGGCGGCACAAGTTTTAAAAACTCCGGTCCTTTCGGCACCGAGCCGGAAAAATAGCAGGCGACAGCGGCGCTCACCCCGCCGTGGCAGACAAGCAGCACGTTTTCGGCGGGATTTTGATTTATGAGCCGGTCTAAAAAGGAAAACACACGCCTCACAAACGCGCCCGTGCTCTCGCCGCCGTCCTTCTCGTCTATCTCATCCCACCGCTCGTTGAGGTGGCAATACTTTAACTGCCATCCCTCGTATTTGCCAAAGTCGCGCTCGGCAATGCCGTCGTCTGTCGAAATCGAAAGCCCGCGACCTTCGGAAATAATTTCCGCCGTCTGCCGCGCGCGGATGAGCGGCGAGCATATGACGGCGTCGATTTTCTTATCCGCAAGCAGCTCCGCTGTCATTTTCGCCTGATTTTTTCCTGCCTCGTTCAGCGGAACATCCGTTCTACCCTGAAGCTTTCCCAGCGCGTTCCACTCAGTCTGTCCGTGTCTTACAACAATGATTTTCATATTATATATACCCCCGTAAGATAATACCACATACGTCCGCGTTTTTCAATCGCGCGGGGTGTAAAAATTACAGTTGACTTTTTTAAATTTGGAAGTTATAATATGTTTTTACCGGAAATAAACTTACAAATGAAGTTAGGACGGTGTTCAAATGGCAGCTTTTTTCAGTAACGTAGCAAGCTTTCTTACAACAAACGATACGATCGCTTATTTTCTCCGTATTATCATAGCGACGCTGTGCGGTGTGCTGATAGGTCTGGAGCGGTCCAAGCGCTCCAAGGAGGCGGGCATTCGCACCCACTGCATAATCGCCTGCGCGTCGGCGCTTATTATGGTTATTTCAAAATACGGGTTTACCGATTTGGGCGGCGGCACCGGCTTTTACCCCGGTACGCGCGGGGCTGACCCCGCCCGTGTCGCGGCGCAGGTGGTAAGCGGCATCAGCTTTTTGGGAACAGGCGTTATTTTCAAAAAGGACAACACGATAAACGGACTTACGACAGCGGCGGGAATATGGGCGACGGCGGCTGTCGGGCTTGCCTGCGGCTGCGGCATGTACAAGATAGCCATAATGGTGACGGTTTTGGTGCTGATTATACAGCTTTTGCTTCACAAGCTCAATATCGGCAACGACGCTTATACCGCCTTTGAAATTAAAATCACGATGGAGGACACCCCCGAAATGCGCGCCGCGCTTCGTGCAAAGCAGGAGGAGCTGGGCATTGTAGTCACAAGTTCAAGCATATCCATGCGGGAAGACGGGCTTATCGATATGCAGCTGAAGGCGCGCCGCAAAAAAATCATACCGCCCGAAGAGGTAATGGAGTTTATGGGAGCGCATCCCGAGATAAAGTCGCTCACGGTGTAGCTTTTGTATCATTTGATAAATTCGGAGCAGAATATTAAAAAAGGACGTGCTTATATGAAAAAATCTCTGATAATAATCATAGCGGTCGTTGCCGTTATAGTCATAATCGCGGGCGTGTTTATAAGCGGGTATAACGGACTTGTAAACGCGCAGACAGAGGTGGACGGCAAGGCGGCAACCATTCAGACGCAGCTTCAGCGCCGCGCCGACCTTATCCCGAATTTCGTGGAGACGGTAAAGGGCTACGCCATGCACGAGCAGGAGACCTACACCGCCGTCACCGAGGCGCGCGCCGCCGTTCAGCAAGCTGGAACGGTGCAACAGCAGGAGCAGGCAAACAGCGAGCTTTCACGCGCCATCGACATCTGGGTAAACGCCGTCACCGAGGCGTATCCCGACCTTAAGGCAAATCAGAACTTCACCGCGCTTCAGGACGAGCTTGCAGGCACAGAAAACAGGATAAGCACCGCGAGAAACGACTACAACGAGGCGGCAAAGGAATACAACGCCATGATACGCCGCTTCCCCAAAAACATACTTGCGGGAATGTTCGGCTTTGACAAGGCGGACTATTTTGAGGCGGCGGAAGGCGCAAACGACGTGCCGCAGGTCAGCTTTAACTGATGAAACGCCTTGTAAAGCGGCTTTTGACGGCGGCTTTTACAGCGGCGCTCTGCTTTAACGCGTCCGCGGCGGCGCAGCTGCCCCGCCCGACGGAAGGCTTTTTTGTAAACGATTTTGCGAACGTTATTTCCGACAAGCAGGAGCGGGAGATGCAAAAGGAGGGCGAGGCTCTCTATTCCGCCTGCGGTGCGCAGGTGGTGGCGGTCACCGTCCCGTCGCTTGAGGGCGAGGATATATCCGACTACAGTCTGCGCCTTGCCAGAGAGTGGGAAATAGGCTCAAAGGACAAAAACGACGGCATTCTTTTGCTTTTGTCTGTCGGCGAGCCGCACGTTCGCATTGAGGTCGGAAGCGGGCTGGAGGGCGCGATACCCGATTCCAAGGCGGGCAGGATACTTGACACCTACGTTATTCCAAACTACACGCCCGAGAGCTACGGCACAGGGCTTTGCGCCGCCTACGACGCGCTTGTAAACGAGGTTTACATCGAGTACGGGCTGGAGCCGGACGAGGACTACGAGCCTGTTTCGGACGACGATGAGGGCGGTATGAGCATTGTAATGATTATCGTGATAATTCTGTTCGTTTTGGCGGCGCTTGCGGGCGGCTTTCGCGGCGGCGGGTTTTTCGGCGGCTTTCACGGCGGCTTCTATGGCGGCGGCTTTCGCGGCGGCTTTTCGGGCGGCGGCGGAGGATTTTCCGGCGGAGGCGGCGGCTTTTCGGGCGGAGGCGGCGGCTTTTCGGGCGGCGGCGCGAGCAGGTAAACAAATTAAAAATCAACCCTCACCTTTAAGGTGAGGGTCAGTTTTATTCAGATATCGCGTATTCCGTTACCGACATAAATTTTTCGCCCGCTTTTACAACGCAGCTCGGAAAATCGGGCTTGTTCGGACTGTCCGGCCAAAACTGCGTTTCAAGGCAAAAGGCGGAGTGCCTTTTAAGCGGCGCGCCGCCCTTGCCGCGCGGCTCGTTTAACATATTAGAGGTGTAAAGCTGTATTCCCGGCATATCGGTCGAACAGGCAAGCCTTATCCCGCTTTCGGGGCAGTAGGCGACAGCGACGTTATCCCTGAACGCCCTGGCTTGACCCAACACGAAGTTGTGGTCGTACCCGCCGCACAGCTTTATCTGCGGGTGGTCGCCGTTTATGCCGTCCCCTATCGCGCGGGGAACGGAAAAGTCAAATTCGGTGCCGGCGATGTCCAAAAGCTCCCCTGTCGGAATGAGCAGAGCATCCACAGGGGTTATCGCCTGAGCCTTTATGCAAAGCTCGGTCGACAGGCAGTCCCTGCCGCCGAGGTTAAAGTAGGCGTGGTTTGTAAAATTCATCACCGTGTCCT
>CANQVN010000021.1 GCA_947627315.1 uncultured Clostridia bacterium
GTGACGGTACACGGAAGCAGTATGCGCCCGACTGTCAAGGACGGCGGCAGGGTGCGTTTTACAAAGGCGGGAAAGCTTAAAAAATACGACGTTGCGCTCTACCGCAGGAGGGACGGCAGCACGGTGCTTCACCGCGTTATCGGAATTGAAAAGGGCGGCTATATAATGCGTGGAGACGCGCAGTGGCAGCGCGAATACGGCGTTGCGGACAGCGATATTATCGCCGCTGCCGCCGCGCTTATCACCGAAAAAGGGGAGCGCCCGCTCGGGCGCGGGGCGGATGCGCGGCGCGCCGCCTTTATATCGGCGGCGGCGGATATCAGGCGGCTTTTGCACCTGTCTTACAGAAAAATCAAAAATATAAAAAAATAAAGGCGGATTTCCCGCCTTTATTTTTTGGGTGTGATTTAATAATTTTCGGCTTTGATTTCAAAATACGCCTGCGGATGAGCGCAGACGGGGCAAACCTCCGGCGCGCTCTTTCCGATAACGATATGCCCGCAGTTTGAACACTGCCAGATGGCGTCGCCTTCACGGGAGAACACAACGCCCTTTTCGACGTTGCCAAGAAGCTTTCTGAACCGCGCCTCATGCTCTTTTTCAATCTTTGCAACCTCTTCAAACAAAAACGCGATATGGTCAAAGCCCTCCTCACGCGCCTGCTCGGCAAAGCCCTTGTACATATCCGTCCACTCGTAGTTTTCGCCTTCGGCGGCGTCCAAAAGATTTGCCGCGGTGTCCGGCACGCCGCCGTCGTGCAGCAGCTTAAACCAGATTTTCGCATGCTCCTTTTCGTTGGCGGCAGTCTCTTCAAACAGCTTGGAAATCTGCACATACCCGTCCTTTTTCGCCTTGCTCGCGTAGTAGGTGTACTTGTTGCGGGCCTGCGACTCGCCGGCAAACGCCGTCATAAGATTAGCTTCGGTTTTGCTTCCTTTTAATTCTTTCATTTCAATACGCCTCCTTTTGACATATTATAACCTGTTTTCGGTAAAAAATCAATATTTTTATACCTGAACCGCCGCTTTTTCACGCAGCTTTTTAAGCACCTTTTTTTCAAGGCGGGAGACGGCGACCTGCGACAGTCCCATCTCCTTTGAGACCTCGGTCTGCGTCTTGTCGCAAAAGTAGCGCAAAACGATGAGCCGCCGCTCGTCCGGCTCAAGCTGCCCCAAAAGCTGCGATACAAGCACGCGGTCGAGAGCGTGCCGCTCCTGCTCGTTGTCGCCGACGGTCACCCCGCCCTCCTCGGGCGGCAGGTCGAGCGACAGCGCGGCGCGGGTCGCGTCCAGCGCGAATACGGCGTCCTCCGGCGAGATGCTGCACCGCTTTGCAATCTCCGACAGCCGCGGCTCTCTGCCCAGCTCGAAAATGAGCTGACTGTGCGCCCGCTCTATTTTAAGCTTGTTTTCCTTTACCCCGCGCGACACCTTTATCTGCCCGTTGTCGCGCAGGTAGCTTTTGACCTCGCCGATAATCTTAGCGACAGCGTATGTCGAAAACCGAACGTTTTTGCCGCTGTCGTAAGCCCGCGCCGCCTTGATAAGCCCGACCGAGCCTATCTGAAAGAGGTCCTCGTAGTCCACGCCGAAGCCGACAAATCGCTTTATCGCCATATTGATAAGCCCCATGTTGTCCGTTATCAGCCTGTCACCGTTATCGGCAAGACACATTGCTACCTCCTGATGCTCAGCGTTTTTTCAAGCGTCACCTTTGTTCCGCCGCCCACCGTCGAGCGGACGCTGACCTTGTCCATAAACGACTCCATTATGGTAAAGCCCATGCCGCTGCGCTCGGCGGTGTTGCCTGTCGTAAACAGCGGCTGGCGCGCCTTTTCGATGTCGCTTATGCCGCAGCCGCGATCCCTTACCGTTACCGTCAGCTTTTGCCCGCGCAGCTTGATTGTTATGTAGATAATGCCGAGCTTGTCCCGATATCCGTGGACAATGGCGTTTGTCACCGCCTCGCTGACGGCGGTTTTTATTTCGCTCAGCTGCTCCAGCGTCGGGTCGAGCTGCGCCGCCACGGCTGCGACTGCCGTGCGGGAAAAGCCCTCGTTGCAGGACTTTGACAGAAATTCCATTTTCACGCAGTTGTCATATTTCATTGTCTTCCTCCATAAACTCTATAAGCTTGTCGGCGCCCGCCATTTTCAGTATTTTTTCGGGGTAGCCGCTTATGTTTACAATGCCTATGCCGCAGCCCTGCCTTGCGCAGGTTTGCTTTCTGCCGACGACGACCGCAAGCCCGGAGCTGTCCATAAACGACACTCTGCCAAAGTCAAGCAGCACCTGTTTCGGCTTTGCCGCGGCGATTTTCATATCCACGCTCCGGCACAGGTCTTTTGCACTGTGGTGGTCGATTTCGCCGCAAAGCAGCACCCGCAGCGTGTCGCCCTCGCTTTTAAATTCCGTGTTCATAGGTTGTTCTCCGATAAATAAAAAAGACTTTCCATTATTATAATGGAAAGTCTTTGTGTTTTTTTGTCGGTTACAGGCGAGCTTTAAGTTCTTTTGCAAGCCCGTCCATTATGTAAAACGAGCCGCAGACGACAATCGGTCGTTTGAAGTCCAGAGCGAGCGCCGCGGCGTCGCCGAAGCTGTCGCAGGCGTAGCTTTTAAGGTTAAAAAGCTCCGCTATTTCCCTGGCGTTTTTCGCGTCCAGCGCGCGCGGACTTTCGGGGGTCACGCAGATAAACGCGCTTGCAAGCTGTGCCAGCTCGCGGATGGCGTAGGGATAGTCCTTGTCCTTCATCATACCGAAAATAACGACGGGGCTTTTCATCCTGATATCCGCCCTAATCGCCTTTATAAGGCAGTCGATACCGTTTCTGTTATGCCCGGCGTCCAGAGCTATCCGCGGCTTTTCGCTTATTATTTCGTACCTGCCGCGCACTCTCGCGCGGGCAATCCCGCTTGCTATCTTGTCGGTCGGAAGCCCCAATGCCGTAAGCGTTATTACCGCCGTCAGCGCGTTGTATATCTGGTGCGCGCCGTACATGGCGGGCGTGTACCTTACCCCGCGGTACTCAAAAGAGCCGCTTTTCAGGGAAAACGCCCCTCTGTCCGCGGTTATAAGCTCCGCTTTCTGCTTGCGGCACACGTCCTTTATCACCTTTACCGCCTCGTCCGGATTTGCGGGGTACAGCGCGCAGGGACAGCCGGGCTTGATAATTCCCGCCTTTTCAAACGCGATTTTTTCGATAGTGTCGCCCAATATCTCGGTGTGGTCGAGCGAAATGGAGCAGATAACGGTGATAAGCGGGTTTTCGATGACGTTTGTCGCGTCCAGCCTTCCGCCCAGCCCCGTTTCCAGCACCACTCTGTCGCATTTCCGTTCCTTGAAGTATAAAAAGGCGACGGCGGTCACGATTTCAAACTCGGTCGGCGGCGTGTCCATACCCTCTGCCGCCGCGGCGACGCGCTCGGTCAAAGCGGCAAGCCTTTCTTTTTCAATCATTTTTCCGTTTACCGAAATTCGCTCCCTGAAATCAAAAACATATGGGGACATATAGCTGCCGACGGTGTACCCCCCGTCCTCCAGCGCGCAGGAGAGCATAGTGACGGTCGAGCCCTTGCCGTTTGTCCCCGCGACGTGAATGAACGAAAGCTCCTTTTGCGGGTCGCCCAGCCGCGAGCACAGCTCTCTTATGCGGCAAAGCCCGGCGGGCGCGGAAAAATTATGATTTTTGTGTATAAAGCTCAAAGCCTCGTCATAGTTCATTTTCAGCCCTCAAGCTCGTTTATCGACTTTGTAATCGTCTCTGTCAGCGCCTCGAATTTGAGCAGCTTTTGCCGCTCCGCCTCGACAAGCGCGGCGGGCGCCTTTGCCACAAAGCTCTCGTTTTTCAGCTTGCCCTTCACCCGCGCAAGCTCGCTTTGCGCCTTTTCAAGCTCCTTTTGCAGGCGGGCGCGCTCCTTGTCCGGGTCGATAAGCTCACGCAGCGGAATATACAGGTCGGCGGCGGGGGTTATCAGCTTTATCGCGTCCTTTTGCGCGCAGGCGCCGAGTACCACCTCGCTCGCTCCCGCAAGCTTGATATAAAACTGCTCGCATCCCTCAAAGCTGTATCCGTCTCTCGCGTCGATGAAAAGCGTCGCCTTTTTGGAATTTGGCAGGTTCATCTCGGCGCGCCGCGCGCGAACGGCGGCTATCGTCTCCATAACCGCGCCTATCCTGCGGCACTGCTCATCAAACACAAGCGTTTTGTCATATTTCGGAAACGGAGCTGTCATAACCGACTCGCCCTCGACGGGAAGCGCCTGCCATATCTGCTCTGTTATAAACGGCATAAACGGGTGCAGCATACGCAGTATCGCGGAAAACACCGTCATCAGCACCGCCAGCGCGTTTTTCGCGGCGTCGCCTCCGTCGTACAGCCGCGGCTTTACAAGCTCGATATACCAGTCGCAGAAGCTGTCGTATACAAAGTCGTACAGCTTTTGCAGGGCGATGCCTATCTCGAATTTATCAAGGTTTTCGGTGACCTCGCGTACAAGCGCGTTGCAGCCGTGCAGTATCCACTTGTCCTCGTCGCAGAGCGTATCGGGGTTCAGGGCGTAGTCGGAGGGGTCGTCGCTTTCGGCGTACATCAGGATAAAGCGCGCGGCGTTCCACACCTTGTTTGCAAAGTTGCGTGACGCTTCCACCCGCTCGGTGTGAAAACGCATATCGTTTCCCGGCGCGTTGCCGGTCGCCAGCGTAAAGCGCAGCGCATCCGCGCCGTATTTGTCGATTATTTCAAGCGGGTCGATGCCGTTGCCGAGCGATTTTGACATCTTTCTGCCCTGACTGTCCCTGACAAGCCCGTGTATCAGCACATGCTTAAACGGAACAGTTCCCGTGTGCTCCAGCGCGGAAAACATCATTCGGGCGACCCAGAAAAAGATTATGTCGTAGCCGGTCACCAGTACGCTTGTCGGGTAAAACGCGCGCAGCTCCGGCGTGTCGTCCGGCCAGCCGAGCGTCGAAAACGGCCACAGCGCGGAGGAAAACCATGTGTCCAGCACGTCCTCCTCCTGCGTTATGCTTTTGCCGCCGCAGGCGGGGCAGGTGACAACGTCGGTTTTGGAGATGGTCATTTCCCCGCAGTCTTTGCAGTAAAAGGCGGGTATGCGGTGTCCCCACCAAAGCTGGCGGGAAATGCACCAGTCGCGCACGTTTTCCATCCAGTTGAGATAGGTTTTGCTGAACCTGTCCGGCACAAACTCGGTCTTGCGCGTCTTTACCGCCTCGATCGCCTTTTCGGCAAGCGGCTTCATCTTGACAAACCACTGGCGGGAGGCTATCGGCTCCACCGTCGTGCCGCAGCGGTAGCACTTGCCGACGTTGTGGCTGTGCGGCACGACCTTGACAAGATAGCCGCCCTTTTCAAGATCGGCAACAATGCGCTCCCGCGCCTCATACCTGTCAAGCCCCCGATATATCCCGCCGTTTTCGTTTATCCTTGCGTTGTCGTCCATTATGAGGATTTCCTCAAGCCCGTGCCGCTTGCCGACCTCAAAGTCGTTAGGGTCGTGGCATGGGGTTATTTTAACGCAGCCGGTGCCGAATTCCATATCGACGTAGTCGTCCGCAACGACAGGTATTTCTCTGCCGACAAGCGGCAGAATAAGCGTTTTGCCGACAAGCGCTTCATACCGCTTGTCGTTCGGGTTTACGGCAACCGCGCTGTCGCCAAGCAGCGTTTCGGGGCGGGTGGTCGCGATTTCGACAAACCTGTCCTTTTCACCCTTGACGGGGTAGCGGATGTGCCAGAAAAAGCCCGCGTCCTCGGAATATTCCACCTCCGCGTCGGACAGCGCCGTGACGCATTTGGGACACCAGTTGATAATGCGGTTGCCGCGGTAGATAAGCCCCTTGTCGTAAAGGTTTACAAACACCTCGCGTACCGCCTTGGAGCAGCCCTCGTCCATCGTGAACCGCTCCCTGTCCCAGTCGCAGGACGAGCCGAGCTTTTTAAGCTGGTTTACAATCCTGTCGCCGTATTGGTTTTTCCAGTCCCACACCCGTTCCAAAAACTTTTCTCTGCCAAGGTCGTGGCGGGAAAGCCCCTCCTGCTCACGCAGTACCTGCTCCACCTTAATTTGAGTTGCGATTCCCGCGTGGTCGGTGCCGGGTATCCACAGCGCGTTGTAGCCCTGCATCCGCTTGTAGCGAATGAGGATGTCCTGAAGCGTTTCGTCCAGCGCGTGACCCATGTGAAGCTGACCTGTCACGTTCGGGGGCGGTATCACTATCGTAAACGGCTCCTTTTTACTGTCCGGCTCGGCGTGAAAGTATTTTCTGTCCAGCCACATCTGATAGACGTCTTTTTCAAATTCGTTCGGCTTGTATACCTTTGCAAGCTGCTTTCCCATTTTTTCCTCCTTATAAAGAAAAAAGTCCCAGACACTGTCTGAGACGAATAAAATATCCGCGGTACCACTCAAATTGCGAAAGCCTGCGCCCTCGCCGCTTTACCGCATAACGCCGCGGCGCGGGGAGAGTCTAATAAGGCGCCTTACCCGTTCTTTCTCCCGACTTCAAAACCGACCGCGTTTTTCACAGCGCACGCGGCTCGCACCACCCGCCGCCTCTCTGCCTCGCCGTTTTAAAAAACGCCTGTTTTGTCACCGTCTTTACAATATAATATAACACGCGCATCCTCCCAAGTCAACGGATTTTTGAAAAAATCGGTGCAATTTCGTATTTTGAAAGCGAGCAAAACGGAGAAAAACGGAGCAAAAAGCCGTAAAATCGAGTTTTATAAACGTAAATTAAAAAAATAGCAAAAGTGTATTGACAAAACTTTTCGGGTGTAATATAATGACACGGTAAAAAATAAAACGAGAGGAAAACTGATTATGTCAACGTATATGAAAAATCCTCAGGACGTTTCAAGAAAATGGTACGTGATTGACGCTGCGGATAAGCCGCTGGGCAAGGTTGCCGCGCAGGTCGCCGTCATTCTCACCGGCAAGCACCGTCCTGATTACACGCCCCACGTCGACTGCGGCGACTGCGTCATAGTGACAAACGCCGCCAAAACGGTTCTGACGGGCAAAAAGGCGACAGACAAGTTTTACAGACATCACACGGGTCATATCGGCGGACTGAAGGAAGTCTCCTACGGCGAGCTTTTGGAGAAAAACCCCGAGCGGCTTGTTAAAATCGCGGTAAAGGGTATGCTGCCCAAAAACAAGATAGCGTCCGCATCTCTCACAAGGCTGAGAGTTTACGCGCAGGGCGAGCATTCGCAGCAGGCGCAGCAGCCGGAAGTATTTGTAAAGTAAGGAGGTTTTACGATGTATAATAACGATACGTATTTTTACGGAACAGGCAGGCGGAAATCGTCCGTTGCAAGAGTAAGACTTCTTCCCGGCAGCGGCTCTGTCACGATAAACGGCAGGGATATTGATGATTATTTCGGTCTGGAGACTCTTAAATTTATAGTTCGTCAGCCGCTGGAGCTTACCGGAAGCGTAGGCAAGTTTGACGTTGTCGTCAACGTGAGCGGCGGCGGCGTTACCGGTCAGGCGGGCGCGATTCGCCACGGTATCGCAAGGGCGCTTGTCGAGTCGGACGAGGCGCTCAAGCCCATCCTTAAAAAAGCGGGCTTTATCACCCGCGACCCGAGAATGAAAGAGCGTAAGAAGTACGGTCTTAAGGCGGCGCGCCGCGCACCCCAGTTCTCTAAGAGATAAGCTTTCATTTCAAGCCCCGATAAGCTATGTGCTTATCGGGGATTTCTTTTTGTTTTTGAGCGTATTTTCGTAATTTGTAAAACGCATTGATTTTTTAAGTGAAATATGATATCTTAAAAAGAGAAATCTAATGGAGAATGAAAATGAAGCTTAAATATAAATTTGTCATACGCGAGGTGGGCGGCGCGCCGGTCGCTGTGGCTGTCGGCGCGGACAGCGCTGATTTTTCCGGCATGGTTAAGCTCAACGATACCGGGGCGTTTCTGTTCGGGCTGATGAACGAGCATCACACCGAAAAAGAGCTTGCCGCCGCTCTATGCGAAAAATACGACGTGAGCGAAAAAGACGCGCTCGCCGCGGTGTTGTCCCTTTGCGGCAGGCTTTCCTCGGAAGGGCTGCTGGATGAATAGCAGCATTGCCGACCGAATTGAAAAAGACGGCGTTATTCTCGGCGTTCCGGTCGGATACAGTATGTGGCCGATGCTCAGAGACAGGCGCGACCAGATAGTGGTGGAAAAGCCGACAAGACCTCTGAAAAAAGGGGACGTCGTGCTTTTTCTGCGCGCCGACGGGCAGTATGTTCTGCACCGCATCAGGCGAAGGGAAGGGTCTAAGTATATTATCCGCGGCGACAACTGCGATTATGACGAGCGCGTGAGCGCCGACAGCATTGTCGGCGTACTGCGCGGGTTTTACCGCGGGGACAGGTATGTGGACTGCGGCAAAAGCGCGGGCTACAGGATGTACAGCGCGCTGTGGGATACAACGCGCCTTCCGCGCGCGGCTTACCGCCGCGTCAAAGGCGCGGCATACGGCGTTTACCGCCGTGTTTTTAAGAAAAAATAGTATTAAAAAACGAGAGGGTCGTCTGATGAAAATTATAATTGTCGGTTGCGGAAAGGTGGGTACGACGCTGCTTGCCAGCCTCACGGCGGAGGGACACGACGTTGTCGGCGTCGACACAAACCCCGACGTTATAAGTTACATTACAAATATATACGACGCTATGGGCGTGTCGGGCAACGGCGCGGACTGCGAGACGCTGGAGGAAGCGGGAGTCGGCACGGCGGAGCTTTTTATAGCCGTGACAGGCTCGGACGAGCTTAATATGCTGAGCTGCTTTATCGCGGGCAGAATGGGCGCGTCTCACACGATAGCCCGGATTCGCAACCCCGAATACAACGACAGCTCGCTCGGATTTATGTGCGGTCAGCTCGGGCTTTCGATGTCCATAAACCCCGAGCAGCTTGCCGCGGGCGAGCTTTATAACATACTCCAGTTCCCGTCGGCTGTCAAGATTGAGACCTTTTCGCTGCGCAGCTTTGTGTTCACCGAGCTGCGTCTGCGCGAGGGCTCGCCCCTTGCCGGCGCAAAGCTGTCCGAGCTGCGTCAGCGTTCGTCGGCACAGTTTCTGATATGCACCGTCAGCCGCGGCGAGCGGGTGTATATTCCCGACGGTAATTTTGAATTGAAGGCAGGAGATCGCGTAGGGCTTACCGCCACCCTGCCCGAGCTTCAAAAGCTGCTTAAAAGCATAGGCATCGTGCAGAAAAAAGCGCGTAATATAATGATTTTGGGCGGCAGCCGCACGGCGTACTACCTTGCAAAGCTGCTTATCGGTGCGGGCTGTAGCGTCAAGATAATCGAGCAGGACGGCGATATGTGCGAAGATCTTACGCAGGCTCTGCCAAAGGCGGTCGTGATACAGGGAAACGGCATGGGTCAGGAGCTGCTCTTTGAAGAGGGGCTGACCTCGATGGATGCGTTTGTCTCGCTCACGGGCATGGATGAGGAGAACATTCTGCTCGCCTTTTTCGCGTCGTCGCAGAACGTCCCGAAGGCGATAGCAAAGGTAAACGGCGATGAAATGTCCGCGATGGCGGAGCGGCTGGGACTGGAGTCGCAGGTGTCGCCCAAAAAGATAATATCCGACGTTATCGTCCGCTACGCCCGCGCGCTTGAAAATTCGCTGGGAAGCCCTGTCGAAACGCTGTATAAGCTGGGCGACGGGCAGGCGGAGGCGCTTGAATTTACGGTAAACGGCAAGTCCGCCATCACGGGCATTCCTCTAAAGGATCTGCCGACAAGGCAGGGCGTGCTAATCGCGGGCATACTGCGTGAGCGCAAATCGATTATCCCCGCCGGCGACGATATGATACTGCCGGGCGACAGGGTCATCGTCATAGCGACGGGCAGGCGGCTGCGCGACCTGTCGGACATTGTCTGAGGTGGCGTTATGAACCGCAGAATGATACTTTACACTCTCGGCAGGATAATGCTTTTGGAGGCGGCGCTGATGCTGCTCCCGCTCGCGGTCACGCTGATTTACCGCGAGGGGCAGGCGGTTCAGTTTGCCGTAACCGCGGCGGCCGCCGCGGCTTTCGGGCTGCTGCTCTGCTTTTTTTCAAAGCCGAGAACCCGCGTGATATATGCCAAGGACGGGTTTTTGCTTGTCGCGCTGGCGTGGCTGCTTCTCTCGCTTTTCGGCGCGGCTCCGTTTGTTATGACAGGCGAGATACCCTCGTTTGTCGACGCCTTTTTTGAGACGGTAAGCGGCTTTACCACAACGGGCGCGTCAATACTGAGCGATCCTGCGGCGCTGTCGCACGGCTCGCTGTTCTGGCGCAGCTTTACCCACTGGATAGGCGGAATGGGCATTCTTGTTATGTGTATGGCGATAATTCCGTCTTTGTCGGCGCGGTCTATCCATATTATGCGCGCCGAGATGCCCGGACCGATTGTCGGCAAGCTTGTGCCGCGGGCAAGGGATACGGCGAAGATTTTATACCTTATATATATTGTAATGACGCTCGTTCAGATAGCGATGCTCTGCTTTGGCGGCATGTCGCTTTTTGAAAGCGCGCTCTATTCGTTCGGCACGGCGGGTACGGGCGGCTTTGCGCCCTATGCTTCAAGCTGCGCCGACTTTTCGCCTTACATTCAGTACACGATAACGGTGTTTATGCTGCTGTTCGGCGTCAATTTCAACCTGTATTATCTCATGCTCATCCGCCGCTTTAAAAGCGTTGCCAAAAGCGAGGAGCTGTGGGTGTATTTCGGCGTCGCCGCTTTGTCTACGGTCGTTGTCGCCATCAACATATTCCCGAAATACGGCGGGGCGGACGCGGTGCGTCACTCCGCGTTTCAGGTCGCGTCAATTATGTCCACCACCGGCTTTTCAACGGCGGATTTCAATATGTGGCCGGGGCTTTCAAAGGCGGTGCTGCTGCTGCTCATGTTTGTCGGCGCGTGCGCCGGCTCGACGGCGGGCGGTATAAAGGTGTCGCGCACGGTGCTGCTTTTCAAAATGATGCGCCGCCAGCTGCGCCGGCTCATCCATCCGCGCTCGGTCAGCACCGTCAGGCTTGAGGGCAAAACGGTGAGCGAGGAGACGCAGAGCGGGGTTGCAAACTATCTCACGCTGTATGCCATCGTTATGATAGCGGTGTTTTTTATCCTGTCCTTCGAGCCGTTTGACATTGAGACCAATCTCTCTGCCGCCGCGGCGTGCTTTAACAACGTAGGTCCCGGGCTGGGGCTTGTAGGTCCTGCGGCAAATTACGCCGGCTACTCGGCGTTTTCAAAAATAGTGCTGTCTGTTGCGATGCTGCTCGGCAGACTTGAAATTTACCCCGTGCTGTTTTTGTTCGCGCCGTCTGTCTGGCGCGGAAAATAACGCGCAGACGGCGTTTTGCCTTGTAATCCCGGAAAAACCCAAAATACAATATATATTTTCAAAATGACTATTGACATACAATATTTTGTATGATATCCTATTTGTGTGAAATATATATTGATTGGGGGAAGTCCTGTGAAAATAATCAAGAGAAGCGGCACGGAGGTGCCTTTTGACCGCACGAAAATCGAGGTCGCGGTTACAAAAGCGAACGAGAGCGTAATTCCGAGCGAGCGCATGAGCGCGATACAGATTAAGCGTATCGCGGAGGATGTCGAGAGCGCGGCGCTCAATATGAACCGTTCTCTCAGCGTTGAGGAAATACAGGACATGGTGGAGGATCAGATAATGAACCAGCGCGCCTTTTCGGTCGCGCGCAGGTACATTACCTATCGCTATACCCGCGCGCTTGTGCGTAAGTCCAACACCACCGACAATCAGATACTGTCGCTTATCGAGTGCAACAACGAGGAGGTAAAGCAGGAGAACTCCAACAAAAACCCGACTGTCAACAGCGTCCAGCGCGACTATATGGCGGGCGAGGTGAGCAAGGACATCACGCGGCGTATCCTGCTGCCGCAGGACATAGTCGCGGCGCACGACGAGGGGCTTATCCATTTTCACGACGCGGATTATTTTGCTCAGCATATGCACAACTGCGACCTTGTAAACCTTGAGGATATGCTCCAAAACGGCACCGTCATCAGCGGCACGCTGATAGAAAAGCCGCACTCGTTTTCCACCGCCTGCAACATTGCGACGCAGATTATAGCTCAGGTCGCCTCCAGCCAGTACGGCGGTCAGTCGATAAGCCTTACTCATCTTGCTCCGTTTGTCGATATCAGCAGAAAAAAGATATTGGCGGAGGTGAAAGATGAATTTTCAAGCGCGGGGATAGAGGTTCCCGACAAAGCGGTGAGTGAAATCGTCGAAAACAGGCTGCGCGACGAGATACGCCGCGGCGTGCAGACGATACAGTACCAGGTCGTAACGCTTATGACGACAAACGGGCAGGCGCCCTTTGTCACGGTGTTTATGTATCTTAACGAGGCGCGCAGCGAGCAGGAAAAGGCGGATCTTGCGGTGATTATCGAGGAGACGCTGAACCAGCGTTATCAGGGCGTGAAAAACCAGAGCGGCGTGTGGATTACCCCCGCTTTTCCGAAGCTTATATATGTGCTTGAGGAGGACAATATCGCCCCCGGAAGCAAGTATTACTATCTTACAAAGCTTGCGGCAAAATGCACCGCAAAGCGCATGGTGCCGGACTATATCTCCGAAAAAATAATGCTTCAGAACAAGATTGACAAAAACGGCGAGGGGCATTGCTACACCTGCATGGGCTGCCGCAGCTTTTTGACGCCCTATGTCGATGAGGACGGAAATCCGAAGTATTACGGCAGGTTCAACCAGGGCGTCGTCACGGTAAACCTTGTCGATATCGGTCTTTCCGCGCAGAAGGATATGGAGCGGTTCTGGCAGATTTTCGATGACAGAATGGAGCTTTGCCACCGCGCGCTCCAGTGCAGGCATGAGCGGCTGACAGGCACGCTGTCCGACGCCGCGCCGATACTGTGGCAGCACGGCGCGCTGCTCCGCTTAAAGAGCGGAGAGACGATAGACAAGTACCTGCACGGCGGGTATTCGACGCTGTCGCTCGGCTACGCCGGTCTGTGGGAGTGCGTTTACAGCCTTATCGGCAAAAAGCTCACCGAGCCGGAGGGCGAGGCGCTCGGGCTTGAGATAATGCGCAAGCTCAACGAGTATACCGCCAAGTGGAAGGCGGCGGAAAACATAGACTACAGTCTTTACGGCACGCCGCTTGAAAGCACAACCTACAAGTTTGCCCGCTGTCTGCAAAAGCGGTTCGGCATAATTAAGGGCGTCACGGATAAGTCGTATATTACAAACAGCTATCACGTCCACGTCACCGAGCCTATCGACGCTTTTGATAAGCTTGCGCTTGAGTCTAAATTCCAGGCTCTGTCGCCGGGCGGCGCCATCTCCTACGTCGAGGTGCCGAATATGAACGATAACCTTGACGCCGTTATGGAGGTTATGAAGTTCATTTACGACAATATTATGTACGCCGAGCTTAACACCAAGAGCGACTACTGTCAGGTGTGCGGCTACGACGGCGAGATGCAGATTATAGAGGAAGACAAAAAGCTTGTCTGGGAGTGTCCCAACTGTAAAAACCGCGATCAGTCCAAGATGAACGTGGCGCGCCGCACCTGCGGGTATATCGGCACGCAGTTCTGGAATCAGGGCAGAACGCAGGAGATAAAGGAGCGGGTGCTGCATCTGTAAGCGGCGTCTGAAATTTAAGAGGGCTTCAGGGGACTTTTCAAAAGTCCCCTGATTTTGGTAAAATATGAATTACGGTGAAATTAAAAAAACCGATATTGCAAACGGGATAGGCGTGCGCGTCTCGCTTTTCGTCTCGGGCTGCCGCCACCGCTGTAAGGGCTGCTTTAACGAAATGACATGGGACTTTGACTATGGTCAAAGGTTTACCCGCGACACCGAAAACGAGGTGATAGACGCGCTGTCGCACAGCTATATCCGCGGGCTGACGCTTATCGGCGGCGAGCCGCTGGAGCCGGAAAATCAGCCGCAGCTTTTGGAGCTTGTCCGCCGCGTGAAAAGTAAGCTTTGCGGCAAGGATATATGGTGCTACAGCGGCTTTACGTTAGAGCAGCTTCTCTCAGGCACAAGCCGCGCGCAGACAGACGTTCTTGCGGAGCTGCTGCATATGATAGACGTGCTGGTGGACGGACCTTTCGTTTTGCAAAAGAAAAACATTTCGCTTCGCTTCCGCGGCTCGGAAAACCAGCGCATACTCGATCTTCCCGCCTCCCTTGCGGCAAAAGCGCCTGTTGAGTGGACCGAAAAATAAAAAATAAAAAAGGGGCTTACCGCGAAACGTACGTTTCGCGGTTATTTTTTATCACCGCCCGATAAAAAGCGGCATAGTATAAAGGGAAGGGGGAGGAGCATATGTACAGCTTCGGTATTTTCGGCAGCGACGCGAGAATGAAGTATCTCTGCGCGTCGCTCGTGCGGGACGGATACGCCGCCTCAATGCTTGAGGGCGACGTCCGTCTGTTTGTGGCGGGCAAGGACGTAATAGTGCTGCCGATAGGAAACGACTGCGAAAATGTGCTTTCCCTCTGCCGCGGCAAGACGGTGTTTGGCGGCTTTGTCGGCAAAGCGCCCGAGTATGACGGCGTTCGTGTCTTAAACTATGCCGAAAACGACTATTTTAAGGCGCGAAACGCGCTGCCGACAGCCGAGGGCGCGATTTTGCTTGCGATGAAGCAGACCGACGCCGTCATTGCCGAAAGTCACGCCGTCGTTGTCGGCTTCGGCAATATAGGCAGGTGTCTTGTCGATTTGCTGCTGTCGCTCGGCGCGTTTGTCACGGTGGCGGCAAGGAGCGAGCGCGACCGCGCTCAGGCGGAAAACTTAGGCGCCGCAGCCTGCGACATATCCGCGCTTTCCCATATCCGCGCGGATGTCATTTACAACACCGTCCCCGCCGCCGTGATTGACAAAAGCGTGATAGACGCTATGGACGAAAAAACATTGATTATAGACCTGGCGTCAGCGCCGGGCGGCGTTGATTTTGCCGCCGCCGCGGCAAAGGGCGTTACCGCCGTCCACGAGCTTGGCGTTCCGGGCAAGTACGCCCCGCGCACAGCGGGGCAGATACTCAAAAGTACAATCATTTCCATGCTGCGGGAGGTGTAAAATGGAAGGAAAAACAAGGCTCGGTTTTGCAATGTGCGGCTCGTTTTGCACCCTTGCCCGCGCGGTGGACGCGCTCTGCGACCTTTCGGAAAAATACGATATTATGCCGATAATGTCGGGCATAACCTATGAAACCGACACGCGATTCGGCAAAGCCGAAAGCTTCAGAGACCGCGTCAAAAGCGCGTGCGGCAGGGATATAGTGCATACCGTGACGCAGGCGGAACCGATTGGTCCCAAAAAACTGCTGGACGTTATGGTGATTGCGCCCTGTACGGGCAACACTCTTTCAAAGCTTGCAAACGGAATAACAGACACCTCCGTCACGATGGCTGCCAAGGCGCACCTTCGCAACGGCAGACCGCTCGTTATTGCGTTGTCCACCAACGACGCGCTGTCCTCCTCCGCCAAAAACATCGGTATGCTGATGAACCTTAAAAATATTTATTTTGTCCCATTTTCGCAGGACGACCCCGAAAAAAAGGAACGTTCCTGCATAGCCGATATTTCGCTTATAGACAAGACGGTGCAGTTCGCGCTGGACGGAAAACAAATCCAACCTATAATAAAATAAATTATCTAAAACAACTCCCCGCGCGGATTATGCCGCGCGGGGAATAAAATAATTATTGATTTTTTATCTTTCTGTGGTAATATATATCTTGATGATATTAAAGAAGCTTACATATAAACACACACTTGTCTCAAGCTACGTCGGCTATATCACGCAGGCTGTTGTAAACAACCTTGTGCCGCTGCTGTTTTCCGCTTTTGCGGCACAGCTCGGCATAAGCGTTTTTCAGATAAGCCTTATCATTATTTTTAACTTCGGTATTCAGATATCGGTCGATTTGTTTGCGGCGGCGTTTGTGGATAAAATAGGTATGAGGCGCTGCGCTGTCGCCGCACACGTATTTGCGGCTTTGGGGCTTTTCTCCCTTTCGGTGCTTCCGTTTTTGACAAATGAGCCGATAGTGGGTATAATAATATCGGTTATGCTTTCCGCCGTCGGCGGCGGGCTGTGCGAGGTGGTGATAAGCCCCGTCGTACAGTCGCTTCCGCTTGAAAACAAGGCGGCGGGTATGAATCTGCTCCACTCGTTTTACTGTTGGGGGCAGATGGCGGTCGTTTTGCTGTCGACGCTGTATTTTTCCACAGTCGGCATTCAAAGCTGGCGCTGGCTGCCGCTTTTGTGGGCTGTCATTCCCGCGCTCAACGCTGTTTTGTTTTCGGCGGTTCCGATAGGCGCGCTGTGCGAGCCGGAGCAGAGAACGGGAGTGCGCCGGCTTGTTTCAAGCCCGCTTTTCATCCTGTTTTTTCTGCTTATGGTCTGCGCCGGCTCGTCCGAGCTTGCGATGTCGCAGTGGGCGTCCTACTTTGCCGAGCAGGGTTTGCACGTCTCGAAAACGGCGGGCGATTTGCTCGGTCCATGCTCCTTTGCGTTTACAATGGGACTGTCCCGCGTGCTTTTTGCGCGTATGGAAAAGCGGTTTTCGCTTGAAACGCTGCTTTCGCTGTCCTCCGCCGGCTGCGTTATATGCTATCTTGCGGCGGCGCTGTTCCCGCTGCCGCTTCTGTCTCTGTCCGGCTGCGCGCTGTGCGGGATGACCGTCGGACTTATGTGGCCGGGCGTTATCAGCCTTGCCGCAAAAAAATATAACGGCGGCGCGATGTTTGCCGTTTTGGCGTTCGGCGGCGATATCGGCTGTACCGTCGGCCCTTGGCTTGTCGGTATGACGGCGGGCGCTTATGGGCTTCGCACGGGGCTGCTTGCGGCGACCGTTTTCCCGCTTATTATGCTTATAGGCTGTTTAAGACTTAAAAAATTTTTATAGGAGATGTAAAAATGTCAGAATGTACTCATGATTGTTCATCCTGCGGCGAGGACTGCGCCTCCCGCGGCATACAAAAGGAAAAGAGCAACGAGCTTTCAAACGTCAAAAAAGTAATCGGCGTTGTGTCCGGCAAGGGCGGAGTGGGCAAAAGCCTTGTCACCGGTATGCTGGCGGTGCTGATGCAGCGGCGCGGGCTTGCCGCCGCCGTGCTGGACGCCGACATAACAGGACCTTCCGTACCCTCGATGTTCGGAATAACCGGAAATGCGGACAGCGACGGAAAATATACCTACCCCGCCGTAAGCACAAGCGGCATCAAGGTGATGTCGATAAACCTTCTGCTTGAAAACAAAAGCGACCCTGTCGTCTGGCGCGGTCCTGTCATAGCGGGCGCGGTCAAGCAGTTCTGGACGGACGTCGCCTGGGGAGATATAGATTATATGTTTGTGGATATGCCTCCCGGCACGGGCGACGTGCCGCTCACCGTGTTTCAGAGCCTGCCGGTCGACGGTATTATCGTTGTCACCTCTCCGCAGCAGCTGGTGTCCATGATAGTTGAAAAAGCGGTGAA
>CANQVN010000022.1 GCA_947627315.1 uncultured Clostridia bacterium
AAGTAGTAATTAGGGTTATAAATCCATTAGAAATGCGGTGTTTTACGGGGATAATCCGTTAGTTGCTTGATTTTTAATATAAATAAAAAGCCCTGTGACAGGGCTTTTTATTTCAGAATTTATTTTACAGACGTGCAATAAAGTCTTCTGTAAACTTATTAAGCGCGTTAAAATCCATTGCTTCAATATAGTATTTTTCGAGAATATCATGCTTTGCCTTTATTGCGTCTATGTCAAGCGCCGCCTTGCATATAAGCTCCCGAGTGAGTTTTTTTGAAAAAGTCAGCTTGTTTTTGTTTTGTATGCAGAAATCTTTGTCCACGAACGTTCTCGTGTTTATTTTTTTGATTATTTTATCTTCGCTTAGCTGCGGCGAGTACAGGTGGCAAAGAGAAATAAATCCGAGGCGCAGCTGAGGGATAATAACCTGTTCCGTTTTCTTATCGGGACAGAGCGGACTTTTGATATTGATAGTGTCGTAGCCAAGCTTATTAAAGCAGGAGCTTACTTTTGCAAGAAACAGGTGAGATATGCAGATGCCGTCTTCCAGAACGACGTATTCGTCACACAGCGCGTCTGTCGTGTCACTGTATGTTAAAGCTCCGCCTTTTGCGTGTGCTGACAGAAGCCGTGTCATAACGGTAGGTTTTGACTGAATGGCGGTTATCGCATTTTGACGGATTATCTTTTTAAGCTGATTTGTCATTTTCTCGCCGTCAATATGCGCTTCAAACTGCGATACCGCCCAGTTTTCCGTCATGCCCGCGGCTCTCAAAAGCTGGTAGACCGGCTTATACGCCGCGGAAATTTCATCAAAAAGCCGCTTTATTTCAACTCTGTTTTCCGCAAGCAAATTCTCGTCCCAGAACCTGCTGAGATCTACAAGTGACTCGTAAGCGCCCGGCACGCTCATATCGTATACGTGCGGCGCGGTCGCGTCAATTATAACTATGTTTTTTTCGTATATTTTAACGCCGTCAAGGCTGGACGGATCACTGGAACAATGTATCCGCTCAACGGTAAGTCCTTCACTATCGAACTTTTCCGCTATTTTTTTCATAAACGTGCTTTTCCCGCTGCCCGGTCCGCCTTTTATGAGATACACACGCTTCAGCGTATCGTCCCTTACAAGCTCGTCAAAGCAGGAGTAAAAGCCTTTTTCCGAATTTGATGCCGTAAATGTGTCAAATACCATAAAATCACCTCTGTTTCCATAATATAACGCCAAAAATAAATGTGACACAGGAAAAATCAAAATCTGCCTGTCAATAATGGTATTACGGAGGGTGTTATAATGATAAATAACAATAAGGTTGTAATAAGCGGGGTAGACACGTCAAAGCTGCCCGTTTTATCAAACGAGAAAAAGAACGAGCTGCTTTTACGAATAAAACAGGGAGATAAAGCGGCAAAAGACGAATTTATTAAAGGAAATCTCCGGCTGGTTTTATCTATTGTTCAGCGCTTTGCCGGCAGGGGAGAAAGTATGGACGATTTGTTTCAGGTCGGCTGCATAGGGCTTATAAAAAGCGCGGAAAACTTTGACGTCAGCTTGGGGCTCAAGTTTTCAACTTACGGTGTGCCGATGATTTTAGGCGAAATCAGGCGGTACCTGCGCGACAATAATATTGTGCGCGTCTCCCGCGCGATGAGAGACACGGCGTATAAGGCGCTTGCCGTAAAAGAACGGCTCACATCGGAAAAATCCCGCGAGCCGACAACGGGGGAGATAGCCTCGGAGATGGGCGTTTCAAAAGAGGACGTTGTTTTGGCGCTGGAATCTATTATCGACCCCGTTTCGCTGTTTGAACCGGTTTACTCGGAGGGGAGCGACGCAATATACGTTATGGATCAGGTTAGCGACGGCAGCAACGACGGAAACTGGCTGGATGAAATATTGATAAAAGAGGCGATTGCAAATCTCCCCAAACGCGAGCGAGAGATAATCGCGCTGCGGTTTATGGACGGGAAAACTCAAATGGAGGTGGCGCGCGAGGTGGGAATTTCCCAGGCGCAGGTAAGCCGCCTTGAAAAGGGCGCGCTGAACAGAATTAAAAGCCAGCTGTGACACTTTTTCACGCTTGCCCGAATAGAATGTGTTAAGACAGATTTGGGTGAGTGATTTATGCTGTTAAAGGTGATTGACAAGGATAAAGTAAAGGTGCTGCTTGAAAACGAGGATATGACCCAATACAGTATATCGTTTGAAAGTCTTAATCCGGACGATATTTCTTCGCGCGAATTTCTGCTCGGTCTGCTCAAAAAAATATACGACAGCACAGGGCTTAATTTTCTGGACTGCAAGGTTATGATTGAGGTTGTCCCGGGAATGTCAGACTCATGCTATATCATTATCACACGCCTTTGTAAGTCATCTGATGATACTGTCTGTGAAAATTCGGCAAAGGCAGACGAGGATATGTATTTGTTTGAGATGTACTGTGCGGAAAACATCTTTGATATCGCCGAGGTTTTCAATAAAAACAGAGACATTAAAATCAGTACGACAAAAATGTATAAGTATCGCGGCAAATATTACTTTACGGTGGACTTTCCGCCCGAAACGGTGTCAAGCGAGTGGTTTTATATGTTTATAAAGCGGCTTACGGAATTTTGCGTCAAATGCAGGTGGAATATTATAAACGAGGCGCTCCTTAACGAATGGGGCGAGCTTGTGGCAAAAAATCCTATACAAAACATAGCGGCGATAACACACTAAAGCCGCTGTTTTTGCATAAAGCCCCGCGGAAAATTTCCCGCGGGGCAAAGTTATTTATTTTAAAAATCGTACTTTACGGCTGCCATAAAAACTTTTTAAGGTCTACCATATTCTCCTCGTCTACCTCGACGCCCTCGTTTTCAAGCCTGATGCGCTGCTCATCAAGCCCGCCGAAAACGTATGCCGCGGCAAGCCTGCCGTGGCGGTTTACAACCCTGTGACAGGGTATTTCGGACGGATCGGGGTTTGCGTGAAGGGCATAGCCCACGGCTCTGGCGGCAAGCGGCGAGCCGCACATTGCTGCAATCTGTCCGTAGGTTGCCACCTTGCCGCACGGTATTTTTTTGACTTTTTCATAAACTTTATCGTAAAAACTCATAACCCACCTGCTATCTGTAAATATCCGCGCCCGCGTAAACAGCGCCGCTGCCGAGCGACATTTCTATCTGTAAAAGCCTGTTGTATTTTGAAAGCCTTTCGCCTCGTGCCGGCGCGCCCGCTTTAATCTGTCCGGCGTTTAACGCTACGGCAAGATCCGCTATAAACGAGTCGCCCGTCTCGCCGCTTCGATGCGAAATTATCACCTTATATCCGTTTTGCTTTGCCATACGAACGGTTTTAAGCGTTTCGGTAAGCGTGCCTATCTGGTTTGGCTTTATGAGAATTGCGTTTGCCGCGCCTGCGGCAATTCCTTTTTTCAGCCGGCAGGGGTTTGTGACAAACAAATCGTCACCGACAATCTGTATTCCCGCGCGTTCCGTAAGCTCCTTGTATCCCTCAAAGTCATCCTCGCAAAGCGGGTCTTCCACCGAAATTATCGGGTACTTGCTTTTAAGCTCACAGACATAGTCTGCAAGCTCCGCCTTTGTAAAATACATATTTCTTTTGGGAAGAAGATATCCGTTTTCGGTGACCCATTCGCTTGACGCCATATCGAGCGCGATGCAAACGTCCTTTTGCGGCGCAAGCCCGCTTTTTTCTATCGCTTCAAGCATAATCTCCAGCGTTTGCTCGTCATTTGCAAAGTTTGGCGCAAATCCGCCCTCGTCGCCGACCGATGTCGAGTGTCCCTTTTCATTCAGCAGTCTTTTTAGACTGTGGTAAACCTCGCAGCCCATGCGCATCGCGTCCTCGAAGCTTGACGCGCCGACCGGAACTATCATAAACTCCTGAATGTCAATGTTATTCTGTGCATGCGCGCCGCCGTTTAAGATATTGAACATGGGAACAGGCAGCGTTACGGCGTTTATTCCGCCCAGATACTGAAACAGCGGTATGTCCGCCGAGTATGAAGCGGCACGCGCCGCGGCAAGAGATACGGCAAGAATGGCGTTTGCTCCTATTTTAGACTTGTTTTCCGTTCCGTCCAGATCCAGCATTTTTTCGTCGATATCGCTTTGGCAAAAAACGGATTCGCCCGCCAACGCATCGGAAAGCGTGGTGGATATATTGTCTGCGGCGCAGAGTACGCCTTTTCCCATGTGGTCGTCTCCGCCGTCGCGCAGCTCGTGCGCCTCATGGCTGCCGGTCGATGCTCCGCTCGGCACAGCGGCGGCGGCAGCGACACCGCTTTCAAGTATAACGGTGGCCTCAACCGTCGGCATACCTCTGCTGTCGAATATCTGGCGACCGATTATTCTTTTGATTGTATCTTCCATATTATCACCTCGTATGTATTTTGAGAGCATAATATGAAAATATACAATTCATACGCGAAAAAGGCGCCGCAGGCGCCTTTTAAAATTCAAAATCTTCTTTTGTAAAGCTGTGATTTATAGACCCTTTTTTTGGCGGAATTCTGCTGAAAGGATCATACCTGAACTTACGGCAGCTGTGTTCGGCGCTCACGACGCCTTTTTTTGAACACAGAACGTCATTTGTCGATACTATCTGTCTGCCGTGTTCACAGTATGCACAGATGGGAAGTATATCCTTTGAAAAAATCATTTTTATCACCGCTTTATATTATATATCCTTTTCGGGCGTTTGTCAAAGAAATTACGGATAAAAAAGATACACGCCGTTATAAATATAACAAAAAGAATAAAGGATAAAACAGGCATATTTTCTTTGCGTCCGGAAATGCTTATCGGCGCAAGAGAGCCGAGCGCTCCGGCGGTAATGGGCATTAAAACCGAATAGACAAGCTTGCCCGCTATAAGCGGACGTTTCGGAAGCTTTGCGGCAGAAAGGCAGGATATGCACTGCATTATAACCGAAACGCCTGAAAAAGCGGTGATAAACGCCGCCGTTACGATTGCGCCTTTTTGAGTAAAATCAAGCATAGCTATGCCGCGTGAAATTTCAATCATCCCCGTTATAAGCGCCTGCGCTTGCTCTTTCGGTAAGAAAACCAACGCATCCGATACGCTTTGGATTATGCCGAGCTTTTTTGCTATATCTGCGACAATCCCGAAAAAGACAATATATCCGCATACGTTAAGACAGCTTGTCACAGCGTTTGAAATAGATGCGCACGCCGTTTCGGTTATGTTTATCACTTTCCCCGCATCCCTGCTTTTTCTTTTTGAAAAGCAGCCGAAAAACACGGCGCAGGCAAAAGCGCACAGAGTTTGAGACAGTAATAAAATAATACCGGCTGTGCGGCTGCCGATAAGGCATATCCCGATAAATGAAACCATATATGCCGGAGACGCGTTTGCGGTGCAGTGCAAAAGCGATATTGCCTGAGCGCGATCCAGCTCGCCGGCGGCATACAGGTCGCAGACATTTTTAACCCCCGTCGGAAAACCCGTAACAAGCCCGCAGGCAAACGCCGATACCGTGCGGTTTACACCGGCGCCCGACACTGCTTTCATCAAAAACTCACATAGTATAAAAAAGGGGAAAAGAGAGGGTATTACCGAATTGTAGCAGAGCGCAAGGCTGTACTTTACCGATTGCATGACAGTACCCGAACAGAACGAAAAAAGGACAATTACCGCCGCCGATACTGCAAGTATTATGATTTGTCTTAATTTTTTCATGGTAAGTTATATGCAACAAAACCCCGCTTATTGCATAAATTTCATTGAGGAGCGATGTAAATGAAGGGTAAAGTAAAACGGATTTCATCCGTCGGCGCTTTTATAAAAGGCGTTGAGCTTACCGACAGCGGCTCGATAGAGCTGCTCGGGAGCCGCCGTGTGATAGTAGAGGATGCGCTCGGAATAATCGAGTACGAGGATAATATAGTAAGGATACACACCCGAGGAAAAACCGTCGTTATAAACGGTTCCGGGCTGTCGCTTGACAGTTATTCGGGCGGAATTATCATTGTCGACGGTAAAATACGCGGCGTAAGCTTGGAGTGAGACGTTATGATAAAAGCACTTTTACGTTATATTTGCGGAACGCTCACCGTCAGAGTAAAAGGAGGCGGCTGCGAGCGTTTTCTGAATCTCGTATACGGCAGTAAGATAAAAATCTGGAATCTGCGCCGTGTCGACGAAACGACAATGACGTTTTGCATTCGCTGCGGCGACTTCAGAAAGCTTCGTTTTGCCGTGGTGCGTTCGCACGTCAAAATACATATTATCAAAAAACACGGGCTGACGCAGCGTACGAGAAATTACCGCCGCAGGTACGGACTTTTTATCGGCTGCGGCATAATATTTGCCGCAATATATATGTCATCCTTTTTTATATGGAGCATTGACGTTGCCGGCTGTGAGCAAATATCGGTTCAGGAGGTGCTGACCCGACTTTCCGAAAACGGTTTTAAGACAGGCTGCCTTAAAAGCTCGTTTGTAGCAAAAGAGGTGGAAAACAATTTTTTAAAAAACAATCCGAAGGTGTCCTGGATATCCATAAACGTAAAAGGCACGACGGCGTACGTCGAGCTGCGTGAAAAAAAGGATAAGCCCGAGCTTATAGACGCAAACGAGCCGTGCAGTATATATGCCGCGCGAGACGGCGTGATTGCGTCCGTTTCAGCGTATATGGGCTACGGCGTTGTCGAAAAGGGCGACACCGTCGCCGCAGGCGACCTTGTCGTCACAGGCAACTACACGGATAAATACGGCGTTGAATACAAGCTTCATTCCTATGCAAAGGTTATGGCGTACACAACCCGATCAAAATCGGTAACGGTGCCGCTCAAACGGACACAGCATGTAAAGACAGGCGGTGTTAAAAATAAATATTCGCTTAAAATTATAAGATTTAATATTCCTCTTTATTTTGGTAAAAAAATATTATATAATAAATATGACGTTACAAGGTCGGAACGCAGTCTGTCTCTGTCAAAAAGCTTTAAGCTGCCCGTTTCGCTTTGCAAAACGACCTATACCGAGGTTGAAGATCAGGCGGTAAGCTTAACCGAGCAGCAGGCGTTAAACGAGGCTTACGAGCAGCTTCGTGATTACGAATACAGCCTTGCGGGAATCGCCGTTACAAACCGTGAGTATACCGAGCAGAAAAATAAAGACTCGGTTACGGTAAAGCTTGTGCTTGATTGCTTTGAGGATATCGGAATACCACAGAAGATTGAGTGAAAGAGAGATAACAGGATGGAAAAAACCATAAGCGGTGTTGACGTTGACAGCCTTTCGTCGGTATTCGGCGCGTTTGACGAAAATATTGAGATAATTGAAAAGGAATGCCTTGTGAGAATTGTCAGCCGCGACGGAATTGTTTCGGTCACGGGTGAAAAAGAGTCTGTCGAGCATGCGGTCAACACTCTGCAAAGCCTGTTTGAAATTGCAAAAACGCGTGGTATCATAGACACTCAGACAGTAAAATACATTATCAGCCTGTCCTCTTGCCAAAGTGTGGACGACGTTGCGCGCGCGCTTGACGAGTGCATCTGTATCACGTCGTCCGGAAGACCGATAAAGCCGAAGACGATATCTCAGAAAAAATATGTCGAGTGCATAAACAAAAACGTTGTTTCCTTCGGCGTGGGTCCGGCGGGAACGGGTAAAACCTATCTTGCCGTGGCGCTTGCTGTAACGGCTCTTAAAAATAAGCAGCTACAGAAAATAATTTTAACCCGTCCCGCCGTAGAGGCGGGAGAGAGCCTCGGCTTTCTTCCCGGCGATCTTCAGAATAAGGTCGACCCATATCTTCGCCCGCTGTACGACGCGCTGTTTGATATGCTCGGTGCGGACACCTTTGGACGTTATATGGAAAAAGGGATAATTGAAATCGCGCCGCTTGCATATATGCGCGGCAGAACGCTTGAAAACAGCTTTATTATTCTTGACGAGGCGCAGAATACGACGATAGAGCAGATGAAAATGTTTCTCACGCGCTTCGGATTTAATTCAAAAATTGTCGTAACTGGCGACGTAACGCAGGTCGATTTGCCGCACGGCAAGACGTCAGGCCTGATACACGCCTTGAAAATACTGAGCGACGTCGATATGATAGGAATACACACATTTGACAAGCGTGATATCGTGCGTCATGCGCTCGTTCAGAAAATTGTCAATGCGTATGAAAACGCGCAGAGAAAGGACAGGCAGTAATGAGTGTCAGGGTGGATATGGAAAGCAGCTGGCAGAGAGACGTTATCACCCGCGCGATAATCGGCGCACTTGAAAGCGAGAATGTGAACGTCGACTGTTCGGTTGAGGTTGTGATTGAAAGCGAATACGGTATTCAGGCTCTTAACAGCTCATACCGAGGAATAGACCGCGTAACGGACGTGCTGTCCTTTCCGATGTTTGAAAGCAAGGCGGACATTGTAAAAGACAGCGATGGGACGGCATTTTTGGGAAGTGTCGTAATCTGCCGCGCCCGTGCCGAGCAACAGGCGGACATGTACGGTCACTCGATTTCCCGCGAGGCGGCTTTTTTGGCTGTTCACAGCATTTTGCACCTTTTGGGATATGATCATGAGCGTTCGGAAAATGACGAGCGCGAGATGTTTGAAAAGCAAAACCGGGTGCTGGAAAGCTTGGGGATAACGCGGTGAAACGGCTTGTTCTCAGCTTCAAATACGCGATTTCCGGCATCTGGTTTTGTATAAAAAGCAGTCGTAATTTCAGGATACATACGGTTGCCGCGGCATACATGCTGTACTTTGCCCGCTTTTTTGATTTTGGGAAAAATGAGAAAGTATTGCTGTTTCTTGTCATAGCGTCGGTTATTTCCCTTGAGGGGATTAACAGCGCGATAGAACAGCTTTGCAATTCAATCACAACGGAAAAATGCCGGTGGATAAGGCAGGCTAAGGACGCCGCGGCAGGCATGGTGCTTATCGCCGCGATATGCGCTGTCGCCTCGGCTGTCGTGCTGTTCTCGGACATTTCGGCAATACGCGCCGTTTTTGTCTATTTTTCCGTCATACCGCGGCTTTTGATGTTAGTACTCAGCGCATTGTGTTCGGTGCTTTACATTTTTTACGAGGATATATTTTTGAATGGAAAAAAGAGAGACTAAAACTGTTTTTGCAACCATCTGCGGCAGACCGAACGTCGGAAAAAGCACGCTGCTTAACGCGCTGCTGGGTAAAAAGGTGTCTATAGTTTCGCCCAAAGCGCAGACTACCCGCGCGCGGGTGACAGGCGTTCTCACAAAAGACGGATGCCAGTATGTTTTTCTTGACACTCCGGGCTATCACCGTGCAAAATCTGGGCTTGGCAGAGCGATGGTCCAGTCGGTAAGCGAGGGCATAGAAAACGCCGATATCGCGCTTTTTGTCGTCGAGGCGGGCGATATGGTTCTGCAAGCCGAAAAAAACATTTTGAAAATGCTTTCGCAGAATAAAATGCGGGCTTTTCTGATTGTCAATAAAATCGACGCGGCATCCGATGAGCAGGTGCTTAAAACAATATCGCTTTTTTCGGAAAAGTATGTTTTTGAGGATGTGATTCCGCTGAGCGCGCGAAAAAAAGTCGGCGTTGATATCCTGCTTTGCGAGCTTGAAAAGCGTGCCGAGCCGTCATTTTTCTACTATGACGGCGGCTTTGTCAGCGACACGCCGAAGGCAAACTATATATGCGAGATTTTGCGTGAAAAAATGCTGTATAATTTAGGTCTTGAAATCCCGCACACGGTGGCGCTTACAGCCGAGTCGTTTGATGAAACGGAAAATTTGATACGCGCTCATATCACGGTATACTGCGCCCGCGATTCTCACAAGGGCATTATAATCGGCAAAAACGGGAGTATGCTTAAAAAAATATCATCAGAAGCGCGGCGGGAGCTTGAAAGTTATTTTGGCAAAAAGGTATATATAGATTGCTTTGTCAAGGTCAAAAACGACTGGCAGAACAACAGCGGAATACTGGCTCAGATAGGCTTGTAAAACATTACCTTGATTATAACTGTTACGGTAACAAAAAATATATTCAGAGTGTAAACTGTAACAGAGGTGATTTTTTTGAACGGCAACCTGGCGTGGCAGATTTTCAAAAATACCGGCAGCGTGGAGGCGTATATCACCTTCGCACAGACGAGAAATATGGTGGAAAACAAAAAAAGTGTCCAAGACGATAAAGACAAACGCGATGATACTCAAAATAAGCGATACTCCCGGTAAAGACAGGCTGCTGCATCTCTTGTCGTCGGGCGGCTTTTTCACCGCGTTTATGACGCCCAAACGAAACGCGGGCAAAAAAAGCTATACCGTAGATATTTTTACATACGGCGAGTTTGTTATCTACTGCGCCGACAACGGAAATTATCTTATAAACTCCTTTACGCCGATTGACAGCTTTTATAACCTGCGAAAAGATATTATAACGCTGTCCGCGGCGGGATATATCGCCGCTCTTGCAAGGCACGTTACAAACGACGCCGACTGTGACTGTGAAACCTTAATGGAGCTGCTTATAAAGTCTTTCTCTCTGCTGTCAGACGGGGAGGATTTCAGGCGCGTCAAGCCCGTTTTTGAAATAAAGGCGGCACAGCTTTTGGGATTTGAGCCCTGCCTTGAAGCTCGGCAAAAAAGCAGTGAGTATTTTTTTGACATCACCGACGGCAGGCTTTATCTTTCCCGCGTAAACGAAAGCGTAAGGCTCAGCCGCCCGACTGTTTTTTGCATATATAAAATATTATCCGCCGCCGCAAACGATGCGTTTTCATTTTTGCCTGAGTCGGAAAACGAGCTTCAGGCATTATATGATGCGGCGCAGAAATATATTGTCTACCACACCGAGCGCGAATTTCCCGCGCTCAGATTTTTGAACGGAGTGATATAAATTGAGCGATAAAACGCTTTTTTACTATAAAAAATCTCTTAAAGCCCTTGAATTTGACAAGGTGCTGAAAACGCTTGCCTCCTACGCTTCGATTACCAAAACAAAAGAGATGATTGAAGGACTTGTTCCGCAGTACGGCATCGGCTGTGTACGGCGTCAGCAGAGCGAGGTCACACAGGCAAAAAATATGCTCCTGCAAAACGGAAGCGTCCCGCTTTGCGAACTGTCCGACAGCATTGAAATGGATATCAGCCGCGCCGTAAAGGGGATAACACTCGGCATAAAGGACTTTATGGCGCTCGCAAGGCTTATGCGCGCGTCTGCCGGGCTTTACGGGTATCACGCCGAAAGCAATGCGGAAACGGACAAGCTTGATATACTTTTTGACAGGCTTTATACCGATAAGGAGTTTGCCGAACATATCGAGCGTGTGTTTCCGGACGGCGAGCATATTGCGGACGACGCATCTCCCAAGCTGCGTTCGATAAGACGCAGTATTCTGCGCGAGTCTCAGAAAATAAAAGAGATGCTGGACAGATACATCAGAAGCGCGGAGGTTTCGCCCTATCTACAGGATACGATTGTAACAATTCGTTACGACAGATTTGTTATTCCCGTAAAAGCGGAAAGCCGCGGGCATGTAAAAGGACTTGTTCACGACAGTTCCAACAGCGGCTCGACGCTGTTCATAGAACCTTTGTTTGTGATTGAGGCAAACAACAATATCCAGCGGCTTGAAAACGACGAAAAACGCGAGATAGAGCGCATTCTCTCCGAACTTACAGAGAAGGTGGCGGCGTATGCCCCGCAGCTGATTTCCGGCTACAAAAGCATGCTTGCGCTCGATTACATATTTGCCAAAGCGCGATACAGCTACAACGAGGATATGTGCGAGCCGAGTCTCAGCGATACAAAGCGGGTGCAGATAAAGGGAGCGCGTCACCCGCTTATATCAAAGGATGTAATGGTCCCGCTCGATATCACAATGGACAAGGACGCCGACACAATAATCGTCACAGGACCAAACACGGGCGGGAAAACGGTGTTTCTGAAAACACTCGGACTTATGGCAGTTATGGCAAAAGCGGGTATGCACCTGCCTGCATATACGGCGGAAACATGTGTTTTTGACCGTATTTATGCCGACATCGGCGACGAACAGTCGATAGAGCAGTCGCTGTCGACCTTTTCTTCCCACCTTAAAAATACAAAGAACATTATTTCGGCGGCGGACAGCGGCAGCCTTGTTTTGTTCGACGAGCTTGGAAGCGGAACGGACCCTGTCGAAGGTGCGGCTCTCGCCGTCGCCATAATCGAAAAAATACGCCAAAACGGCAGCTTTTGCGCCTGTACTACCCATTACAGCGAGCTTAAAACATTTGCGTTGGAAAAATCGGGGATTAAAAACGCGTCGTTTGATTTTGATCTTGAAACGCTCAGTCCGACTTACAGGCTCAATATAGGCATACCGGGAAAATCATATGCTTTTGAAATATCAAAGCACCTCGGCTTGCAGGACGACGTCATAAGCTTTGCAAAGAGCCTTGTCAGCGGCGACGTGAAACGGTTTGACAGAGTGGTAGACGAGCTTTTGCGTGAAAAGGACGGGTATACCCGCCAAAAGCGTGAGCTTGACAGTATAAAAAGCGAGCTTGCCGCGCAGCAGGATAAGCTGAAAGAAAAGCAGGCGGAGCTTGAAAAGAATATGGAAAGCGAGCTTGAAAATGCACGCAGGCAGGCAAGCCGACTTGTGGAAAAGGCACGCCGTGACGCGGGCGATATGTTAGAGCAGCTTAAAAAACAGAAAAGCGAGATGGAAAAAAGCTCGTACCAGAAAATACGCAGCGCCATTCGCAGCGAGATGAACAAGCTTGACGTGGATGATATAGGCGCGCGTCCCGCGCCCGAATACGGCGCTCCAGTCGGAGACAGCGCCGCTGTCGGTATGAGAGTTCACGTCGGCAAGCTTGCAAAAACGGGCGTGATAGAAAAGCTTTCGGGCAAAACCGCAAGGGTAAACTGCGGCGGTATTATGATAAGCTGCAAGCTGTCCGAGCTGTATGTTCCTCCCGCAGAAAAAGAGAGCAAAAAGCCGGTGGCAAAACAACAAAGCTCAGCCCGTCTTGTCCGCGCGGAGCGCAACGACACGGGGCTTGAGCTTGATATTCGCGGCGAGACGGTGATGGACGCATGCGATAAGATAGACAGGTTTCTCGACCGTGCCGTAATCGACCGTATTTCAAGCGTAACCGTAATACACGGCAAGGGTACTGGCGCGCTGAGAAGCGGAGTACACGCGCACCTTAAAGGACACAGGGCGGTAAAGTCGTTCAGACTCGGCACATACGGCGAGGGAGACAGCGGCGTTACCGTCGTTGAGCTTAAATAAAACGAAAGGATGAAATTCGATGGTAAAATTCGGACCGGGCGGCAACTGTGAATGGTTTTACGAAAGCGGGTATAAAAGCACATATCAGATGCCCGAATTTCTGAATAAGATAGGTCTTGATGCTTACGAAATACAGTGCGGGCGCGGAGTGAGAATGAATGCCGACGGCGCGCAAAAGCTGCGGGAGAGTGCCGAAAAATATTCCATAACGCTGTCCGTTCACGCGCCCTATTATATTTCAATGTCGGGGCTTGATGAGCAAAAGCGGCTCGGCAGCATAGACTATATTTTACAAAGCGCGCGACTTGCAAGGCAGGTTGGCGCGAAAAGGATTGTAATTCACAGCGGCTCCTGCTCGAAAATATCAAGAGACGAGGCTTTGGAGCTTGCAAAATCTACAATGAGGCTTGCCGTCGAAAGAATGGACGAAAGCGGATTTGGCGACATTTCAATGTGTCCTGAAACTATGGGCAAGATAAACCAGCTCGGGACGTTGGACGAGGTGCTGGCGCTCTGCGAGCTTGACGAGCGGATTATTCCCGCCATTGATTTCGGGCATCTGAACGCGAGGGGACAGGGCTGTCTTTTCACGCCGGAGGATTTTGCGGCGGTTGTCGACCGCGTGCGGGACAGACTTGGAGAGTACAGAGCAAAGTATTTTCACGTACACTTTTCAAAAATCGAGTATTCGACGGGCGGTGAAAAAAGACATCTCACGTTTGAGGATTCGGTATTCGGTCCTGAATTTGAGCCGTTTGCAAAGGTTATATGCAGTCGTAACCTTGAACCGATAATCATCTGCGAAAGCGCGGGAACTATGTCAAAAGACGCTCTTTTTATGAAAAATGTCCTTGAAAAAACGCTGAATGACGTCAAGCGGTAAAAAAAGACTTGAAAACAAACAAATTGTGATGTAGAATGTTTATACAATACTATGGAGGTTTTTTATATGTTAACAGCAGGGGATTTCAGAAACGGCGTCACCTTTGATATGGACGGTCAGGTATATCAGGTGATAGAGTTCCAGCATGTTAAGCCCGGTAAAGGCGCCGCTTTCGTGAGAACCAAGTTCAAAAATGTAATTACAGGCGCTGTCGTGGAAAAGTCTTTCAACCCCACAGACAAGTTTGAAAACGCCTATGTGGAGAGAAAGGATTACGAATATCTTTATAATGACGGCGAGCTTTATTATTTTATGGATACCGAGACTTACGAGCAGCTCCCTCTCAACGCGGACAAGCTGGGCGACAACTTTAAGTTTGTAAAGGAAAACGACACCGTTAAAATAATGTCGTATAAGGGCAATGTTTTCGGCGTTGAGCCGCCGCTGTTTGTCGAGCTTGAAGTGGTAGACACCGAGCCGGGCGTGCGCGGCGATACCGCGACGAACGTAACGAAGCCCGCGACTCTTGAAACAGGCGCGGTTATTAAAGTCCCGATATTTATAAATCAGGGCGAGAAAATACGTATCGACACCCGCACGGGCGAGTATATGGAAAGAGCGTAAAGGAGAAAATAAATGACGTTGCTTGAAAGAGTATCATATATCAGAGGGCTGATGGAAGGTCTCGGTCTGGACGAGAACGACCCTGTCGCAAAGGTCGTGTCTGAAATTGTTGACGTGCTGGACGAGATGGCGGCGTCAATTGAGGATATGGACAACTATATGACCGAAATTGACGAGTACATCGGAGAGATAGACGAGGATCTCGAATATGTCGAGGATTATGTTTACGGCGAGCTTGAAGACGAAGATGATTTTTATACCGTTGTCTGTCCGAACTGCGGCGAGGAATTTTGCGTCGACGATGAGACGGCACAGAAGGGCGAGCTGAACTGTCCGAACTGCGGCGAGGAGCTGGAGTTTGACCTGTCCGACTGTGAAAACTGCGATGCCAAGTGCGGCGCGGAAGATAAAGACTAAGAAAAATCCTGAAGCTTGTGCTTCAGGATTTTTTATATATAAAATTTTCGGAGATCCCCGAGTAAATCTATCTTAAAACATATAAGAAGAACATCTCGCAGCAGCGCATAGGCTATTACAAAAATCGCAAAAGCTATCAGCACGCGGTATCTGTCGCCGCCGAAATACCTCTCGATGTTGCCTGTTGAAATCGCCATTACGGCGCGTATTTCATACCACATAACCGTAACTCCTCCAAGAAAAACCGAAGGGTTGCACATAAGCGAATGTATGACGTGTCCGTGCAGCAACTCAAAAAACGCTCTGCTGCCGCCGCAGCCGGGGCAGTAGATATGCAGCTTTTCCGACCAGGGACAGCCAAACCCCGGAAGGTATAAAATCCGTGTGTGTTTTACAACAAAGTAAAACGCAGCGCACGCTAAAATAAGCGTTAAATTCAGCAGTAAAAAATTTCTAATAAATCTTTTTTTAGTAGCTTTCATAATTTTTTAATTTTTTTAAAAATAAGTATTGACAAAATAACATAAAAATGGTAATATTTATACATCAGGATCGGGGGGATAAGAAAATGGACGTAAACTCGAATCAGTTTCAATCGCCTATCGTGCCGCAGCCGCAAAATCAGAATAGCGGGATGGCGACAGCGTCTCTTGTTCTCGGTCTGTGCGCAACCGTTATCGGTTGCTGTATCACATATGTCGGCATTGTATGCGGCATAATCGCAATCGCGCTGGCTATTGCATCAAAGAGCAAGACGGGCGGCAGGCTTGCAGGTACGGCAATCGCAGGTCTTGTACTCGGTATTATAGGTCTTGTGCTCGGAGTAGCCGGAATTGTCATTACCTTCGTTTTTGGCACGGCGCTTACCGAGTACTATAAACAACTAATGTAGCTTTCTAACGACACCATTTCATACAAGGGATGACCGTCGACCTCAGTGTCGGCGGTTATTCCTTTTTAAAAAATTTCATAATATCGCACGGTTTATATATTATCGCGTCCGCACCGGAAAACCTTGTGTCTCCGTAAAATCCCCACGCCGCGCCAACGGTAAACACATGCGCATTTTTGCCGGTTTGTATGTCCACCTCGCTGTCTCCGCAGTATACGCAGCTTTCGTTATCTACATCGAAATCGCGCAGTATCCCGATAAGCGCGGCGGCGTCCGGCTTTACGGGAAAGCCTTTTTTCTGTCCGCATACTGTAAGCAATCTGTCGCCGAAAAACTCGGCGCAGACCTCGCACGCTATTTCGTGAGGCTTGTTTGTTAAAACCGCGGTTTTTATACCGTGGGCGTTAAGCCCATCGAGCATTTCGATAACTCCGTCATACGGCTGTGTTTTGTATGTGCCTATATTTCGGTACACGTTCATATAGAAATCATAAAATTCATCAAATACAGCGGCATCCGCGCCCGATCTTGCAAATATTCCTTTTATAAGCGCATCTGCGCCGTGACCTATGTAATTTGTAAATTCCGCCGTATCAAGCGGCGGCAGGGAAAAGTGCGACAGTGTTTTATTTCCGCAGTGAGCAATCGTTTCGAGCGTGTTGAGCAGCGTTCCGTCCAAATCAAAAATAGCAGCTTTTATCGTAATCCCATCCTCTCGCGCGCCGTTTCGTTGCTGAAAAATTGTATCATACGCGGCAATCCGTTGTCAATTAGTAATTGAAAAAACGGGTTTATGTGCTATAATAACAGTAGAATATTCGGGAGGTGAGAGTGGTGAATAAGAAAATACAGGACAAGCTTGCGGTACTCACCTCAGACCCCGGCGTTTATATAATGAAAAATGCCGCAGGAGATATAATATACGTCGGCAAGGCGAAAAACCTTAAAAACCGCG